>JBDNIO010000167.1:0-26870 GCA_041688215.1 Salinisphaeraceae bacterium
CCTAAGCGTGCAGCGGCTCGCAGCGATGACGTCAGAAAACGCCCCCATGGACGCCGACCATGAGTCTTGCCCGCGCACCAACAAGCCTTCAACCAAAACACACCAAGTATTCCAGAAAACGCCGGTTCTGGGTATAAGCCCGTTGCCTGGTTCGCCGATTGCAGGCCGAGCAGCCAGTTCTCCGCCCAATCCAGATAGCCGGCGTCTGGCCGAAAATCCAATTTTTGCATGCGCCGCAGTAGATGATGCCGCTCCAAATCTTGTTGTGTGAAGGACACACCCAGCTTCTCCAGTTGCCATGCGAAGATCTGCAATTGCCAGGTTTTACTATTGTCTCTTTCGTCGTGCGTAACACGTTGTTCATGCTCGCGGCGGTATACCAAAACCTGGGGTAAGGCCGCCAATTCGTGACGCTCTGCAATCCGGGACCAGAGGTCGTAATCTTCGCCCACTGCGAAATCTTCACGGTAAGGGTATTCGCGAAGAATCTGCGTGCGCGCTATGGCTGTGGAATTTTCAAGGCCAGCGCGAAACAGCCGTTCAGCGCGAATTAGATCAGGCGATAGCGAACGGCGTTTAATGCGTCCGCTGCGCGTTCCGCAGGTATCAATCCATTCTATCCAGGCGCCGGTTGCTGCGTACTCAGGGTGTTTGTCCATAAACGCGACCTGCCTGGCGAGCCGTTGCGGCAGGGCGATATCATCGCTGTCCAGAAAGGCCAGGTACTCGCCGCGCGCTTCGGCCACGCCGCGATTGCGGGTTGCAGGAATCCCAAGGTTGGTTTCGTTGCGCAGCAGGCGAATGCGCGGGTCATGGAAGCCTGCCACGACGTCAGCGCTATCGTCGGTAGAGCCATCGTCAATTAAAAGTAATTCGAAGTCTGTGAATGTCTGGCACAAGACGCTCTCTATCGCTGCGTGCAGATAAGCTGCCCGATTGTAAAACGGAATTAATATGGTGACCTTGGGCATGGCTATTGGGTATTTCTCTGGAGCACCGCGGTTATCAGCGCAGAAAATCAAACGGCGCAGGCGCGGAAGCATGCGCGGCCTTGGAATCCGTAGTTGATATTGTACCTGTGATTGCGCAGCCAGATCGAAGCTGCCCTGCTACCATTGCCAATTAAACGCATTCTTAGAGGCCCGTTCGCGTGCGGTTATTAATTTCATTTGGTCGCCAATACCCGCGGCAATGCCTGCTTGTATTCCTGTGCCTGTTATTCGCCGGTGTGGGTGAAGGGATTGGGCTGTCTACCCTGCTGCCCCTGCTCTCTATGGCAACCGGTGATGGGGGGGGCGCTATCGGAGACAGCGGTGCCGCCAATCTTTTAACCGGGGTGTTGCAAAGCGTCAATCTCGAACCGACCCTGCCTACGATGCTGGTGATTATAGTAGCCGGTTTGTTGATGAAGGCAGTACTTACCCTGCTTGCGGCGCGCCAGGTGGGTTATACGGTGGCAAACATCGCTACGGATTTACGTCTGTTGCTGTTGCGGGCGCTGAGTGTGTCGCGTTGGGAATATTTTCTGCGCCAACGTTCGGGTGGCTTGGCCAACGCGGTAGCGACCGAGGCGACCCACAGCGCAAACGCCTTTCAGAGTGGTGCGAATGTGGTTTCACTGCTTACCCAGTCCTGGATTTTTCTGGGCGTGGCTCTGCTGGTGAATTGGAAGGCGGCGATTATGGCGCTGGTCGTCGGCGCCGTAATTTTTCTATCCCTGCGGGTATTGGTTTCGGTAGCGCGCCGAGCCGGTAGCCGCCAGCAGCAACTTTTCAGATCGTTGTTGTCTTTACTTACGGATAGCTTGCAGTCATTAAAACCATTGAAGTCGATGGCGCGCGAAACAGAAATCGACAGGCTGCTGGAGGGCGATACCCGCAAGCTGAACAAGGCCATGCGCAAGGAAGTCCTCAGCCGCGAAGCACTGAAGGCGGCACAGGAGCTGATGATCGGCATGGTGCTGGTTTTTGGGGTGTATTTGTCACTCGTGAATTGGCAGGTGGCGTTGCCGAGTGTCATGGTCCTGGCCATTGTTCTGGCGCGCATGCTGACGAAGGTGAGCAAAGTACAGCAGGAGTACCAGAAGCTCGCGGTAAGCGAATCTTTTTATTGGTCGCTGCGCAAATCCATCGACGAAGCCCACGCCTCGCGCGAACTTCCATTCGGTAATCTCGCTCCCAGCCTGGAGCGGGGCATAAGTATGCGTGGCCTTTGCTTCAGCTATGAAGACCAGAAAATTCTGAAGCAACTGGATATCGAAATTCCGGCGGGCAAGATCACCGCACTTATCGGTTCGTCTGGCGCGGGCAAGACCACTGCCGTGGATTTGCTGATTGGGCTGTTGCGGTCAAACGCGGGAGAGATAGCAATCGATGGGGTTTCCATAGAAAAACTGGATATTCGGCAGTGGCGAAAAATGATTGGCTACGTGCCCCAGGATACCGTTCTGTTGCACGATACCGTGTTGAAGAATGTCACAATTGGTGACGCGAACATTCGTGAGGAAGATGCAATCTGGGCCTTGCAGAAGGCTGGTGCCTGGGACTTCGTGCAGGATTTGCCCGAGGGTTTGCACACTGTGGTTGGCGAATCCGGCAGCCGCTTTTCGGGCGGGCAGCGTCAACGCATCGTAATTGCACGCGCCCTGGCGCACCGGCCGAAGTTTTTGATTTTGGACGAGGCGACCAGCGCGCTCGATCCTGCCACAGAGAAAGAGGTAAGTGAGACGCTGCGTGCGTTGGGCGACGACTTTACCATTCTGGCTATTTCGCATCGGCCCACGCTAATGCAGCTGGCCGACAACGTTTACAAAATCGAAAACGGCACTGCCACGCGACTTAGCCAGCAGGAGCGGCTAACGCACGCTAGTTAGGGCTTTTACCGGGGTTTCTTTCATCTTGAATTAAGGGCGCATACACCCGCAGGAAATCATTTGTCTGCAATACAATCCATCCGTTTTATTCGCGAAGGCGAAGGCCCGCCACTGCTGCTAATCCACGGCGTAGGGTCGTGCAAGGAAGTTTGGGCGCCGCTAATGCCATTGCTAACGCCAACACACGAAGTAATCGCCGTAGACGTACCCGGCTTCGGCGAGTCGCCGCCGTTGGCGCCATCGCAGGGCGCGGACCCGGTAACATTTGCAAAGGTGCTCGGTCAATTTCTGCAGCACCACGGGTTGCAGGATGTACACGCCGTGGGCAATTCCATGGGCGGCTTCATTGCGCTGGAGATGGCTAAATTGGGCCTGGTTACACGGGTAACTGCGCTGTCACCCGGCGGTTTCGGCAGCAAACTGCAGCGCCAGCTTACAATCGGCCTGCTGCGTGCGGCCGGTTATGCGATCCGGCCGTTACAGTCGCAGATTGGTGCAATGCTCAAGATTCCGGGGGCGCAGCGTCTTACTGGCAGCCTGTTTTTTGGTGACCCGATGAAGCTGTCGCGCGAAGACTACACCCATACTTTGGAGGCGCTCGCGGCAAGTCCGGTGTTTGATAAAGCTTTGTCTGCCTTGGCGAAAGTGCATTTCCGGGGAGAAACCGGCGTGCCGACGACGATTGCCTGGGGCGAGCATGACAGGCTGTTGCCACCGAATCAGTTAAAGCATGCGCTAAAGGTGGTGCCCAACGCGCAAGGCGCTATCCTGAAAGGCTGCGGCCATGTGCCGACCTATGATGATCCCGGCCAAATTGCCGAGTTAATATTGCGCGTCGCCTAACCGCTGGCGCGCCCGCCACCCGAGCGCGTGGTGGTCGGCGGCGTCCAAACATTACGAATCGCCTGGCGGCCGCGCTCGGGAAAATCCTTGGAAAACTTCAGCCGCGCGTGCTGGCCCAGGCCTTTGCATTCGATTTGCCCGGTTTCTATTTGGTGGAGTTTTATAATGTCGGCCACCGCCGCGTAAAAGCGCGACGGTGGCCGACCTTGCAGCGTTTGCAGTTTGGCGTTTTTAACTTGCAGGCGATAGGCCAGCCGAAAACGGTCGAGCATGGTGGGAATTGTAGAGCGGGTACGGGCTAATATACCTAAACGCGGTGCCTATCGCCTTGCATGCGGGGTGAGTTTGGAGCAGAGCCTGAAAGGCGTGTCGGAAAACGAGCCCTCTCCATGCAATTGTTAAACGAATCAAGCGCAAAGTTTACTGGGAATAGATGGGTATAGATTGATAATATTGAGTAAGCTCCCTACAATCACCTGCGCTAACCGCTCGGAGATTAGATTTTCATGGATCCAATTAGAAACCCTTTTGCGCCAGGAGCGGGTACACCTCCGCCCGCACTGGTCGGTCGTGATGAGATAATCTCAGCAGCCGAGATTGCTCTGCACCGGATTCGAGCGGGGCGCCCTGAGAAAAGCTTAATGCTTCTCGGCTTGAGAGGGGTGGGCAAGACGGTGCTCTTGAATAAAATTGGAGCTATTGCTGACGACGTTGGATTCCACGTTATAAAGATAGAAGCCCCTGAGGGTCAGCGACTCGCTCAATACCTCGCTCCGGCTCTGAAGAGCGTCTTGATTCGGTTGAGCAGAATCGACAAAGCAAAAAATATCGCCAGCCAGGCACTTGGCGCACTGAAAGGATTCGCGAGCGCGTTCAAAGTATCGATCGGGGATATTCAAATTGAGGTTACTGACCCTCATACTGCCGACAGCGGTAATTTGGAGATCGACCTTCCGAGCCTATTATCAACGGTCGGAAAAGCAGCGCACGCAGCGGATGCGAGCGTTGCCATACTGATCGACGAAGTGCAATACCTTGTCGAAGAAGATCTTCGAGCACTAATAGTTGCGTTCCATACGATTAGCCAAAGTGGCTTGCCTGTTATTCTTTTCGGAGCAGGGCTGCCCCAGGTGGCCGGGCTTGCGGGTGATGCAAAGTTTTACGCTGAAAGATTGTTTGACTATCCGGCAGTTGGCCCCCTTTCCATTGGCGCCGCCAAAGACGCAATCAGGGAGCCTCTAAAAGACGAAGATATCGATATAAATGAAACCGCGTTGGATGAGCTAGTTTCAGTTACTGGCGGGTATCCGTACTTCCTGCAAGAATGGGGCAAGCATGCTTGGCGTGTGGCCGATGAATCTCCAATCGATGAGGCCGATGTAACGCAAGCAAGCGAAGAAGCTACAGAGGCCCTAGATAAGAGCTTTTTCCGCGTTCGATTCGATCGTCTCACGCCTCGTGAACAGGACTATCTGCGTGCTATGGCTGAGCTTGGCGTTGGCCCTCACCGATCTGGTGATATCGCCAAATTACTTAACCGCAGGGTTGAGAGCCTAGGCCCAATGCGAAGTTCGCTGATCAAGAAGGGGATGATTTGGAGTCCATCACACGGAGACACCGCGTTTACCGTGCCGCTTTTCGATGAATTTATGAAGCGCGAAGTGCCGGAGTGGAGCTGTCCGAACAGCTAAAGAACTACGATAGGGTTCCACCCCGGTCGGCGCAAAGGCGGGCTATCCAACCGGCACTTGGGCGCCCGCAAGTGGTGGTCGAAATCGCTTTTAACGATGTGCAGAAAAGCGCGGGCTACTCGGGCGGCGTGGCGCTGCCTTCGTCCGGGTGAAAGCTTATCGGCCCGATAAATCCGCCGACGAAGCAGCCACGCTCGACGCCGCCTTAAAGATTTATGTGGTTCTGCACGAGACTCAGGTAGAGCGTCTTATCCTGTAGGGCAAGTCTGCGACTTGCCCTAGATTCAATAGGCAAGCGGCACGCTTGCCCTACAGTGGTGTCGCGCCATCGATAGTTACGGGAATTTATCGCAACCTGAGCGTTGTACATAACCACTAATATTTATCAGGCCGATAACGCCTAGAACTACATCATCAATTCGTAAGGGCCGCCGCGTTCCAGCGCTTTTTTATAGCCCGACATAGCGTGGATGCGTTTAACGAATTTTACGATGTTCGGGTAGTCGCTTAAGCCGCCGCGCGCCTGCGCCGCTTCCAGCGGAAAGCTCATCATAATGTCTGCTGCCGTGAGCTCGTCCCCTGCTAGCCATTCACGTTTGCCGAGTTCGGCGTTGATGAATTTGAGGTTGCTGGATAACCGTGGGTTTAGAAACTTCTGCTGCACACCCATGGCGATGACTTTACCGAAGGGCCGCAGTGGTAACGGCATGGGCGGTTTGCTCAAATGTCCAAAGATGAGCTTCATCACCAGCAGCGGCATCAGCGTGCCTTCGGCGTAGTGTAGCCAATACACGTAATCCAGATGCTCGGGGGTGCCGGGCGCAGGCGCCAGTTTGCCGCCGGCCTGGGCGACCAGGTATTCAACAATCGCGCCCGTTTCGGCCACCGTGGTATCGCCGTCGGTAATGACCGGGGATTTACCCAGCGGATGCACTTTTTCCAACTCCGGTGGCGCCAGCATGGTTTTCGGGTTGCGATTATAGCGTTTTACTTCGTACTCCAGCCCGAGTTCTTCCAGCAACCAGAGGATGCGTTGCGAGCGGGAGTTTTCCAGGTGGTGAACGGTTATCATGAAATTTCCTTTTTTCCGTTGCGTTTATTGTAATGTTGGGCTTGCTCCTGAACACTATCCGGTGGGATAAGGCGCATGTGCTTGCGAAACCATGTCGCGAGTTCAGATTCGCTTAAATACCCTTCGCCGAGCGAAAGGAACGTTAGGTATTTTTCTTTGTTGTCCGCTTCAAGCCTTGCATTATTGAGTTCTATAAAAGTCCGGCTAGCTACATAGGTGGTACGTTTATTACCATCCATAAAAGCATGATTGCGAGCCAGACCAAAGGCAAGACTGGCGGCAAGCTCGGCTAAATCGGGGGGTGGCGACCCGTAAGCAAGCAGTTGCTTGGGCCGGGCTAACGCAGAATCCAACAGACCCGCATCACGCAACCCGGCGCTACCACCATGCTCCGCAAGCTGCCTGTCATGCAAGGCCGATACCAGCCGCTTTTCAACCCAGACTATCAAAATTTAACTGTCGGCGAGCTTGCGAAGCATGTCGCGATCTTCATGCATAATGCGTTCGGCCAAAGTCATTTGTCTTTCGAACTCGGCATCATAAGCCGCCAGTTTGAAACCGTCAGGCGTCTCCGTTACGAACAACTCGTCGCCTTTTTCCAGGCGCAGGCGGGCCAGCAGTTCCTTGGGCAGGACTACGCCGGCGGAATTTCCGATTTGGGTGATTTTCAGTTTCATATCAACATCCTCTTTGCTGATATTATTACATTTGTAATTACACAATGCGAGCAGTTCTTATGTTGATGCCAGGCAGACATATAAAGTGAATACGCCGAATTTCCTGAGCCCGCGGCCCGAGGATGAATTCTATTTTCAGGAAGGTTGCCACATATTGGAGTGCTCTAATGGTGTGCACGATCCCGCAGTGTCGATTGCGCGAGCGCGCGTTGCCCCGGGCGTAACCACGCGCTGGCACCAGCTGCGTAATACCAGCGAGCGGTACGTTATTCTGGAAGGTATCGGCCGGGCGGAAATTGGCGATCTCGCGCCGCACGATGTTCGGCTTGGCGATATGGTGCTCATCCCGCCGTCTACACGGCAACGTATAACCAACACGGGTACCGGCGATCTGGTATTTTTGGCGGTATGCACCCCGCGCTTTGAAATACGTGCCTATGTCGAGTTGTAGCCATCGTAGCTTTCTCTAATGCCTGATCCGGAAAACACGCCGCGTGCTCGGCTGGATAAATGGTTGTGGGCGGCGCGCTTTTTCAAGACGCGTTCGCAGGCCACAACAGCGGTTAACGGCGGCAAGGTGCATGTAAACGGTGCCCGTGCCAAGGCGGGGCACGGGATTAAGGTGGGTGACCGGCTGACCGTAACCAAACGCGAGTTGCACTTCGAGATCGACGTGCGTGCTTTGTCCGAACGGCGTGGTTCGGCCACGCAGGCACAAGCCCTCTACGAAGAAACCCCGGACAGCATCACGGCCCGCGAACAGGCAGCCATGCGGCGCCGTCAGGCGCAGAATAGTGTGCCGCAACCCGATCACAAGCCGGATAAACGTGAGCGCCGTCAGTTGCGGCGCTTCAAGACCGGAGAGTAATATTTTGAATTACCCGTAGGTCGGGTTAGCGCGGAGCGCGTAAGAAGCCGACGTAAAGGCCAGGTTCCCCTCGATGTCGGGTTACGGCTACGCCTAACCCGACCTACACGCAATTCGGCGCAGTTATCCAAATGCCCCAGCCAGTGGGTCATAGCCATCGCGGCGCATCAGTTCGTGCAGGCGTCGCCGTCGGATGCCCATATTGCCGCCGTCGTATAGCGGAAAGCACAGGGCGTCCTGCATTAATCCGGCCAACGGGGTCTGGTCGGTATAGCTGTCGACCCCGACCAGGCGCATAGCGTCGTACACCACCTGTACGCAGGTTTCGGAGCAGAAAATCTTGGTGATAGTGGGCAGTTCCTCGGCTGCGCCGTTGCTGCGGTCGAGATCATGGCAGGCCTTCCACGCGAGGTAGCGGCAGGCCTCGATGCGGCTTTTCATGTCCACCAGCATATAACCCGCGTTT
The DNA here is from genome assembly GCA_041688215.1 of Salinisphaeraceae bacterium. GTDB lineage: Bacteria > Pseudomonadota > Gammaproteobacteria > Nevskiales > Salinisphaeraceae > JBDNIO01. The sequence continues at coordinate 8,490 of JBDNIO010000167.1, forward strand.
TGGTGGTCGATGATTGGCACGCTGCCGGCGCGCTTCTCCTTGCGCGTGAATTCAAGCGCAATGTCGAACGCGGCGCGCATTACGCCGACGCAGGCCGCGCCGATCAGGCCGGCCGTCCAGGAAAAGGTTTTGTATTTAATTGCTATGCCATCGCCGGGCTGGCCAAGAATATTCTCAACCGGAACCCGCACATCATTGAAGTGAATAATGGGCGAATCGACCGCGCGGTGACCGGGCATGTCGTGATGGCCCTTGATTTCTATGCCCGGCGTTGCGCCCGGCACCATGATTACGGCCAGACTGTCTTTGGGTGGTTTTCCCAGGTCTGTGCGGCAGACCACGCTGTATAAATGCGCACCCTTGCCGTTCCAGCCCGAGCCGTTGGTGGTGTATTGCTTTTGCCCGTTGATAACCCAGAAGTCGCCGTCCCGTATTGCCGAGGTTTGCATGCCGGCGCCGGGATCAGGGCAATCAAAATTGGCGGCGCCGCCGACATCAGAAAATGCGAGAGCGGCTAGTCGGTTCGCTGGGTCTTCGACAAAATCCGGCAGAAACCGGGATTTCTGTTCATGACTGCCATGCAGCAATAAAGGCTGCAGCCCCAGGCCCACACCGAGCATGGTGGTGGGTACGGACACATCCATCGCCATCAGCTCTTCAGCAGCAATCGCCAGATCAATATTCGGAAAGCCCGCGCCGCCATAAGCTTCGGGAATCAAGGCGTGGATGAATCCCGCTTTGGCAATCTCATCAAAAAACGGTTTTGTAGCGGCGAACCGCGCATCCGGTTTGTTAAGATGCGCCGTGCTTTCCCTGACCCCAGATAAAACGGATGCTGCAAATTCGCGCGCACTCGTCTGCAATTCCCGCTGGGCTTGCGTAAGCGTGAAATCGATTGCCATATCAGCGTCTCTCCTGCTGCCAAAACTGATTCCATTAAAACTGTGACACACGCGTCTGTCGAAAACCCTACCCGGCAAGATAGTCTGGAAAATGTGCAGACGCGTGATCGTCACAGGCTTAGTCGGCGTGCGGACGCCGCGAGGACGCCAAAAGATAAAGCCAGGCTGGAAGCCGAGATCGCCGCCAGCGTGGCCAAAACCCAGGCCCGACGTAACGCACGCGGCCCGGTTGAGCTGCAGGCAGAATTGCCGATATCCCAGCGCGCGCAGGAAATGGCGGATGCCGTAAGCGCCAATCAGGTGGTAGTTGTCTGCGGTGAAACCGGATCCGGTAAAACCACGCAATTGCCGAAAATCCTGATGCAGATGGGTCTGGGTGCGCGCGGCATGATTGGCCATACCCAACCGCGTCGCCTGGCTGCGCGCAGCGTGGCCGAGCGCATTGCGCAGGAGGTCGGTACCCCGTTCGGCGAGCTGGTGGGTTTCAAGACACGTTTTGATAACCGCATCAGCGAGGCCACCCAAGTTAAGCTCATGACAGACGGTATTCTGCTGGCGGAAACCGCGCGCGACCGTTTTCTGGGTCAGTACGAAGCCATCATTATCGATGAAGCGCACGAACGCACCCTGAACGTGGATTTTCTGCTTGGATATCTCAAGCAGTTATTGCCCGGCCGCTCTGATCTTAAGGTGATCATCACCTCTGCCACCATCGACCCGCTGCGATTTTCCAGATTCTTTGATAACGCGCCGGTGATAAACGTGGAGGGGCGGGGTTATCCGGTGGATGTTCGCTATCGACCACCGGATGAATCCACAGATATCCGAGTGCCATAGAGTCGGCGGTGCGCGAACTCTGGCGCGAAGGGCCGGGCGATATTCTGGTATTCCTGCCCGGCGAACGGGACATACGCGATGCCGAGCGGCACCTTTCGAAAGCACTTGCAGGCTCTAAATTCAGCGGCGCGGAAGTGGTGCCGCTTTATTCGCGCCTGAATCGCAGCGCCCAGCAACGGATTTTTTCGCCCAGCGGCGGGCGCCGTGTGGTGCTCTCGACCAACGTGGCGGAAACCTCGCTTACGGTCCCCGGTATCCGCTATGTGGTGGATACCGGCTTGGCCCGTATCAGCCGCTATTCCACCACTGCCAAAGTACAACGCTTGCCCATAGAGCCGGTGGCGCAAGCCAGTTGCAATCAACGCGCCGGGCGCTGCGGACGCGTGGCGCCCGGTATCTGTATTCGCCTGTTCGAAAAAGAGGACTTTGAGGCACGTGACGAATTTACCGACCCGGAAATCCGGCGCACCAACCTCGCCAGTGTGCTGCTTACGATGGCCGATTTACGCCTGGGCGAGATCGAAAATTTTCCGTTTATCGACCCGCCCGAACGCCGCTTCATCCAGGATGGCCGGCGCCTGTTGATGCAGTTGCAGGCTTTGGAGTCAGACAAGAAAGATACGAACATAACAACCCTCGGTCGCAAGCTGGCGCGCCTGCCGCTGGACCCGCGCATCGGCCGCATGTTGCTGGCCGCAGACGAGCACGGCGTGTTGCCGGCCATGCGCGTGCTCGCCGCCGGTCTGACTATTCAGGATCCACGCGAACGTCCGGCGGCCGCACGCCAGGCGGCCGATCAGGCGCAAGCAGCATTTGCAGATAATCGCTCAGACTTCCTCGGCCTGCTGAAACTCTGGGACGAATACTCGGCGCAGAAGAAACAACTTGGCAGCAGCCAGTTACGCAAATGGTGTCACGAAAAATTTCTGAATTTCATGCGTCTGCGCGAGTGGGAAGATATGGTGCGGCAACTGCGAAGAATCGGCGCGGATCTGGAACTGTCCAAAACCACGGCGAGCGACCCCCTGGCGAATACCGATTTCGCCGCACTCCACCGCGCCCTGTTGCCGGGTCTGCTCGACTACGTTGGCCGCTTAGATGAGGGCGGGGAATACCTGGGCGCACGCGGCAGGCGCTATCGCATCTTCCCCGGCTCGGGTCTGGCTAAGCGCGCGCCCAAATGGATGGTTGCCGGAGAATTGCTGGAGACCAGACAGTTATTCGCGCACAAGGTTGCGGCCGTGGAACCGGAATGGGTCGAGCAGGCCGCAGCGCATCTGGTCAAACGCGAACACTACGAGCCACACTGGGAGAAAAAGCGCGGGCACGCGGTGGCGCGCGAACGGGTGAAGCTTTTCGGGCTGACTCTGGCCGAAGGCCGCAAGGTGGACTTCAGCGGGATCGACCCCGCAATGGCGCGCGAAATTTTTATTCGCGATGGTCTGGTGGCGTTTCAACTTAGCGACAGTCGCGGCCGGGCATTCGATTTCCTCAACCACAACCAACAAATCGTGGCAGACATCGCCGCACAGGAAGCCCGTTTCCGGCGGCGCGATTTGCTGGTGGATGAGCATACCCAGGGCGCATTCTACGACCAATGTTTGCCTGGTGAGGTGTGTGATAGAAAAACCTTACAGTCAATGATCAAGGTAGACGGCGACGCAGCATTACGCTTCGACGAAGCCAGCCTGCGCCGCCACGCCGGGCTGAGCTTGCCCGAGAATGCCTTCCCGGAAACCCTGCGCATCGGCAACACACCTATCCGTTTGCAATATCATTTTGAGCCTGGCGACGCGGCCGACGGCGTCACCGCGCGTATACCGCTGCCCGTACTCAACCAGTTTCCGGCCGAGCGCGCCGAATGGCTGGTACCCGGCTTGCTGGAAGAAAAACTGCGGGAATATCTGAAGGCGCTGCCAAAATCCCTGCGCCGTTCGGTGGTGCCGGTACCCGATTTCGCTCGCGCAATTGCCGAGCGCCTTCCGTTTGGCGAAGGTCACCTTCCAGAAAAGCTTCGCGAAGCCGTAAACGCCATGACCGGCCTGCGCATCCCCGAAGATGCCTGGCACAGTTTCCAGCCCACGCCGCATCTGCAAATGCGTTTCGAGGTTATAGACGACGCCGGTGATGTGCTGGCCAACGGCCGCGATCTGGATAAACTGCGAGCGCAATTCGGCGCCCGGGCACGCGCAGCGGTTCAGGCCATGCCCGACAACGACATCGAGCAACGCGGCCTGACTAATTGGCCGGAAAACGATACATTCGACGCCGTGGTGCTCGACCATGGCGGGGTAAAAATCCAGGCCATCCCGACACTGATTGATCGCGGCGACACCGTGGATTTACTGTTAATCGACGACGCCGAAAAAGCTGAACGTTTGCATCATCAGGCCGTTATTCGCTTACTGATATTACGCAATCACAAGGCCTGCCGTTTTCTAAAACGCGAACTGGACGATTTCAAGATGCTGGCCGCGCTGCCACTGGAAACACCGCCGAAGACCGCCCTGTTTGATGCAGATGTTTCGCAGTTTCTCAAGCTTGATCCTAACCCAGATTTATTAGCAGATTTGCTGCATGCGCTGATCGCCGGGAGAATTCAGAACGCTCCGAGATCGCAGGCCGAGTTTGAGACACTGAGTACTGAAGTCAGCGCGGCAATTGTAGCGGACGCGGTGGCGCTGTGGGATAGCTTGTGCCCGGCGTTAAAAACCTACGCCGAAATACACAAACGGCTTAAAAAAGGCGTATCGCTGGATTGGATTGGGGTGGTCGAAGACATAAGGGACCAACTTGCTCACCTCGTTTATTCTGGCTGTATCAGCCATACCCCTGAGCCCAAAAACCTCCACCGCTATCTGCAGGCTATCGCCCAGCGTTTGGATAAACTCAAGCAGGCAGGTATCGCCCAGGACAAGGAACGGCTACGCCAGATCGAGCCGTGGTGGCACGCTTACAAGCAACGCGCCCAGCGCGCCGTGCGCCGCGGTGAACGTACCCAGGCACTCGTGGATTTACGCTGGATGGTGGAGGAGTATCGGGTACAGATATTTGCCCAGCCACTAGGTACCGCGATCAAAGTGTCGCCCAAGCGCTTGCAGGCAGCGCTGGATGCCGTTTGACCTGTTTTAAAAACCGATAAGCGGCCTTGCACCGGCAACAGCGCCGCTGAACGTGCTGTGAGCTAAGTATGCACTTTCCAGGTCTGCAAGCCGTGGGCATCGAAGGAAAAATCCAGGACCTGGGCGCCCAGGTCCTGTAGCGTCTCGGCGACGAGATGCTTTTTATCGAATTCGCAGATAAATAACATATAGCCGCCGCCGGCCCCGGTGACTTTGCCCTCGAGTGCATTGGCGTTGCGGGCGGCAGCGTAAAGCGCGTCTATTTCCGAGTTGGAAATATTACCCGCCATGCGTTTTTTGGCTTCCCATCCGCGATGCAAAAGCTCGGCGAAGTCATGCGGCCGTGACTGCAGAAGGGAATTTTTCATTTCTACGGCCAGGGCCTTGACCTCGTGCATGGCCTCAATCCGGTCTCTGGCCTGGCTGCGCACGCCTTCCTGCTGCTAGCGAATAATCTGATCCGACATGCGGGTTTTTCCGGTATAACAGAGCAGGCACAAATAATGCAGCTCGTTCAGCGTTTGTGCGGGAATCCGCAAGGGGCTAACAATGGTGGATTCGCGTGAAAACTGGCTAATATCGCTGCCTGATTCAATATGCAGCGGTTAGCCCTTGAGCGCTTGGGAACACAACAGGGTCAGCCTAATGTGAACCCGCTGTATCCCGCAGACGCCGACGCATCGCAAAGCTGGGCATACATGCTAATGCCGCCGGGATAGTTCAGGACTTCGCGGGTTTTGCCGGGAATGTTGTCGCCGAAATACCAGGATTTTGCCTTGGGAAAAAGGGTGGCTTCGACTATTTCCGCGCAGTGTTCGCTCCAGGCTTTCTCTGCCGCGTACTCGGCTTCGATGCGCGTATAGCTTTGGCTGCGCATGTGCTCAAGGCACTCTGTGAGCCAGTCCCCCTGGACTTCAATGGCACTCGGGCCATTGGCAAAACCTGAGGGGCTTTGGGGGCCATACAGGAAGAACAGGTTCGGGAATTCGGCGGATGCCATACCAAGCTGGGTTTTCAGGCCGTCTGCCCAACGCTGGTTCAGGCTGCTGCCACCGGTACCGCGCAGATCGATTTTCAGGATACCGCCGGTTACGGCGTCGAACCCCGTGCCCATGACCAGGATGTCCAGCTCGCGTGCACCAGCGGTGGTGTGCACCGCGTTTTCGGTGATCTTTTCGATGGCCGTCTGTTTCAGGTCGATCAGGTGGACGTTGTCCTGGTTGAAGACCTCGTAATAGCCCTGCTCCAGCGACAGCCGTTTGGTACCGAAGGGGTGCGGTTTTTGTGCCGGCGCCAGTATTTGGGCTAACACGGGATCATCAATACGCGCCAGCGTTTTATTGCGCCAGAAGTTATAGGCTTCATCATTGGCGGCATCGTCCACCATAACCTCAAAATAGTTACCGACCCAGAAATGCAGGCCGCCTTCGCGCCATATTGTTTCCAGGTTGTCTTGTCGCTCTGGGTCGGAAAGCGCCATAAACGGCGTTTCCTTGAAATCGAAGTCGAAGCCGCCAAAGGTTTCGCGGCGGCGTGCGAAGATGGCCGGGTAGTCGGATTTACGTGCTTCCTGTTGCTTGGCAGTGAGTTGCTCCTGACGCATTGGAAGCGCCATATTCGGGGTGCGCTGATATAAGGTCAGGGACGCCGCGTTTTTGGCCGCGCGTTGGATGACCTGGATGGCGCTGGCTCCGGAGCCGACCACGCCGACCCTTTGGCCGGAAAAATCTACACCCGACTGCGGCCACTCGGCGGTGTGATGGCAGGCGCCCTCAAAGCTTTCCAACCCAGGAAAATCAGGCACGTATGGCTTGGAAGCAAAGCCTGTGCAAAGAATCAGAAACCGGCAACGAATCGAGTTGCCCTGAGAGGTTTCGACCACCCACTGATTCCGGGCTTCATCAAACTCTGCGGCGTCAACGCGGGTATTCAGCGTTATGTGCGGGCGCAGATTCAGTTTGTCGATCGCGAATTGAAAATATTCACGTACTTCCTGCCAGCCGGGGAAGCGCTGGCTCCAGTTCCATTCGCGCCAGAGTTTTTCGATGGAAAACTGGTAGACGGGCACGTGGCTGTCTACCCGCGCGCCGGGGTAGCAGTTCCAGTACCAGATGCCGCCGAGCTCGGCGGCCGAGTCGTACAGATGTGCGGAAAAACCCGCCTCGCGTAGTTTGTAGAGTTGATACACGCCGGCGAACCCGGCGCCGACGATTACGGCATCTAATGTTTCTGTTGTGGCCATTGCACTACCTCTGGTGTTCGCGCCAAGTATTATTCCGGCTACTTGGTCATCTTAGGCTTTCGCCCCAACTTTTCAGTTCGATCAGAATCTGCAACTTGTCAGCCTGTCCGGAGAAATGTTCGGATAGTTGCTGCAGCATCGTATCGTACTCATCCAGAGTTAGCCCGCCATCGGGTGCAAATTCCAGGCGCTTGCTGCGCCAACTTGCCCACTCATCGCGTTCGGCCTGGTTCAGGGTTTCCGGGTAGTGGCGGGCGCGGTAGCGGAACAGGAGTTCGTGCAGACGTTTGTCTTTGAACGCGAAGTCGGGTTCGCGCAGTTCTTTCGCGGTAGCGGTGATCACTTGCTGGCATAGCGCGCGGTCTTCATTGGGCACGAAGCCGGAATAGAGTTCCTGTTCCGGGTCGCTGCCGGCTTCGTATTCGCCAAGGGCGAATACGGCTTGGGCCTTGTCTGCGATGGCGTCAATAACTTCGAGCAGTGTGTCGCGGTGGCGGCGCAGGGCGTCGCCGTCCAGTTGCAAGCGTTTCGCTTCTTGGGTTTGCAGCATACCCGCGGGTGCCAGCACCGGGCATTTATTGGTATGCACGCCTTTGAGCGGAACACGTTCGACGCCTTCTGGCAGGTCTTTAGTGGGCGTGAACATGCGCTCGTGGATTTCTTCGGCGGAGAGTTCTATCAGATCGCGCGGGTCGTGGCGCAGGTCGAATACGATTACCGCGTTTTTATTCACCGGGTGTTCGGCGATGGGCATAACCAGACTGATGCAACCGATATCGGCCGGGAATTTTTGCGAAACGTGCAGTACGGGTTTGCGGCTGATTAAGTCAAGCATGCCGCGAGCGGACTTTTTATCGCGGTTTGTAAATACGAAGTCGTAGAGCTTGGGTTGTTTCTGCCGGATTAGCTTGGCCAGCGCGATGGTGGCGTACACGTCGGACAGCGCGTCGTGGGCACGTTCCTGTTCCAGATTATTCGCGCTCGCCAGGTGTTCGAGCTTGAAGCTGGGTGCGCCGTCTTCGCGCTGCGGCCAGTTTATGCCTTCGGGTCTTAACGCATAAGTGAGGCGCACCATGTCGATAATGTCCCAGCGCGAGCAGCCGTTTTGCCACTCGCGCGCGTAGGGGTCATGGAAGTTGCGCCACAGCGTGTGGCGGGTAACTTCGTCGTCAAAACGCAGGGAGTTGTAGCCAACCGCGCAGGTGTTGGGGGCGGCCATCTCCGCCAGTATCCGGGCGATGAACTCGGGTTCGGGCAGTCCGCGTTCCTGCGCCTGTTGTGGCGTGATGCCGGTGATCAGGCAGGCCTCGGGATGCGGCAGCATGTCCGCAGGCGGCTGGCAGTATTCAACCAGCGGTTCGCCGATGATGTTCAAGTCCAGATCGGTACGCACACCGGCAAACTGCGAGGGCCGGTCCATCTTCGGATTGGTGCCGAAGGTTTCGTAGTCGTGCCAGTAGAGGCTGGGTAGCGCGCTGGCCATGTTAACTTTCCGAGTCCGCGTGTTAGACATCTAAGTATGTGTAGGTCGGCTTAGGACGCAGTCCGTAAGCCGACATCATGAGTTAGGCTACTCTAATATGTCGGATTACGCTGCGCTAATCCGACCTACAGTCGTTCAACTTTGCGGCTTTCTTGAAACATTCTTTATGTGATCGTTGCAAAAATAAGCTAGGCCTCAAGGCGTTCAGTGTTTTCCAGCCAAATAGATTCTGCGGCTTCCATTCTTTTTTTCAATTCGCCTTGTTCGCGTAGTAGTTTTGTAAGCTCCTGGTTCTCGCCTTCGTAAAGTTTGGGGTCAGCGAGTTGTTGTTCGAGGCGTTCCAGTTTTTTCTGTGCTTGTTCGATTTCGCGTTCCGCTTTTTTCAGGGCAGCTCGTAATGGCTTTTCGCTTTCTCGTTGTTGCGCGGCATCGCGGCGGGTGTTTTTGAAATTGGCCGCGGTTTTTTTGGGTTTATTGGCTTTGGCCTGATTATCGGATTCGGCGTTGTTCGATTGCTTGCGTAGCCAGCGGGCGTAGTCATCCAGGTCGCCATCGAAGGGACGGCAGTGGCCATCGGCGACGCGCCAGAGTTCATCGCAGGTGGCGTCTATCAAATGGCGATCGTGTGCGACCACGACCACGGCGCCGCTAAATTCCTGGAGTGCAAACTCCAGTGCGTGGCGCATTTCCAGATCAAGATGGTTGGTGGGCTCGTCCAGCAGCAGCAGATTGGGTTGTTCGTACACAATGCATGCCAGCGCCAGCCGGGCCTTTTCGCCGCCGGAAAAAGGCGCGATGGGTTCCAGCGCCTTGTCGCCACGGAAATCAAAGCCGCCCAGGAAGTTGCGAATGTCGCGCTCGCCGGCGCGTGGATTCAGTTTTTGAATGTGATCGAGCGCGCTGGCTTTGTGGTCCAGGTGTTCGAGCTGGTGCTGGGCGAAATAACCGACGCTCAAATAACGGTCGCGTTGCTGTTCGCCGCACATGTGTGGCAAATGCCCGGCGAGTAATTGCATGACGGTGGATTTGCCGGCGCCATTGCGGCCGAGCAGGGCGATGCGCTCGCCGGGGGCCAGGGTGAGTTTGATGTCTTCCACAATCGCGACGCCGTCGTAGCCTACAGCCACATCATCCAGCCGTAACAGCCAGGTCGGCTCGCGCTTGGGCTGGGTGAATTCGAACGAGAATGGCGCGTCCCAGTGGGCGGGCTGGGTGAGCTGCATTTTCTCTATTTTCTTCAGTCGGCTCTGGGCCTGGGAGGCTTTGGAGGCTTTGGCGCGAAAGCGGTCTACGAATTTCTGCATGTGTGCCAGGCGCTTTTGCTGGCTGGCGTATTGCGCCTCCTGCAGCGCCAGTTGCTCGGCACGGATTGCCTCGAATGCCGAGTAATTGCCGGCATAGATTTTCGCGCTCTGGCCTTCCAGATGCAGGGTGTGGCCGGTGGTGGCGTCAAGGAAGTCGCGGTCATGTGATATGACCATTAACGTGCCTTGAAATTCGCGCAGATAGCCTTGCAGCCAGAGCACGGCGTCTAGATCCAGGTGGTTGGTGGGCTCGTCCAGTAACATGAGGTCCGCCCTGCGCATGAGCGCCTGCGCCAGATTCAGCCTGCGCCGCCAGCCGCCGGAAAAGGCGCTGATAGGGTTACTTTGCACCTCAGATGGAAAGCCCAGCCCGTAGAGCATGACCGCCGCACGCGAACGCGCCGCGTAGCCATCAATGGCGAACATACGGTCATGCATATGCGCCTGTTTCGTAGCGTTTACATCGGCCTCCGCCTGTACCAGGTCGGCTTCCAGTTTGCGTAATTCGGTATCGCCGTCCAGCACGTATTCAATCGCGGGCTGGTCGCCGCCGGGCTCTTCCTGGCGCACGCTGGCGATGCTGATATCGGGTATTTGCACTTCGCCGGTATCGGCGCCGAGTTCTGCGCGCAGCAGCGCGAACAGGCTGGACTTGCCGCTGCCGTTACGCCCGACAATGCCGACGCGATTGCCGGCGTGGATGGTGAAATTCAAGTCTTCCAGCAGGAGTTTTCCGCCGCGGCGGATACTGATCTGATTGAGGTTTATCATGCCTGGCTGTTGTCCCGTTCGGCATCGATTTCCGCTGCCATATCGCCCGAAAGCCCGGTTAACTGTTCCAGCATTTGCGGGTAATATTTTCGGTAGGCTTGCGACAGTTCTTCGTATGGGATGTCGAGGCGGGCGCCGTGATCGGCCAGGTATTGTATGTGCTGGCGCCCGGACTGGTCGAATTCATGCATCAGCGCATCGTTGCGGCCGTCGAAATCCAGCGGTTTGACGCCGAATCTTTCGCATAATTCGATATTGAATGCCGGGGTGGCTTTGCGCCAGACGCCGTCGAGCCATAACTCGGTGTAGCCGTGGTAATAGAAAACATCCGTGCTCATGAGTTTTAGCAGGCGCGCGCTGGCCAGGTGGTTTTTTACGTCGGCAAAACCGATTTTGGCGGGGATGCCAGCCGCGCGGGCGCAGGCCGCCAGTAACCCCGCTTTGGGCACGCAATAGCCGTTGCCGTTGGTTAGTGTAGTACTGGCTTTGAGCGCGTATGGATCAATGGAAAAACTGTAGGGGTCGTAACGCACCTCGTCGCGCACCGCGTAGTAAAGACGGATAGCCTGCTCGGTCGGTGTGCCATCGCCGGCACGGTCTTTTGCGAATTCGACAATCGCGGGGTGATCGCTGTCCAGAAATTCACTGGGGGCAAGCGTTTCAGGTTCGGGTTGTTGCATTGGACTATGTTTCGATTGAGTAGTTATGTACGAAATTCAGGTTGCGATGAATTCTCGTAAATCTGGCTGGCACGACACTATTGTAGGGCAAGCGTGTCGCTTGCCAGGCAAGTCGCAGACTTGCCCTACAGCATTAGACGCACTGCCTGAGTCTCGTTTAGAACCACTTTAGATTGTAAGCACAAGGTAGCGAAATCGTGTTCACAGCAACGAAAACGCCCCGCGCGGCGGGGCATTCGCGCAAACTGGTTGTGGGCAGTTTAGCCTTTATAGGCTGCAATCGATTTCATGATTTCAGCCTTGGCTTTGTCGACGCCTTCCCAGCCAGTTATCTTCACCCACTTGCCTTCTTCCAGATCCTTGTAGTGCTCGAAGAAGTGCTTGATCTTGTTCTGGTAGCGTATGTTGATGTCGTCCAGGTCCTTGATGTGGCTGTAGTAGCCGGTGGAAACCTTGTCGGTCGGCACCGCCAGGATTTTGGCATCCATGCCGGACTCATCTTCCGTACCGAGCACGGCTACGGGTCTGCACTTGATCACCGCGCCAGGCACGATGGGATAGGGCGTAAGCACCAGCACATCGACCGGGTCGCCGTCGTCATAAAGCGTTTGCGGCACGAAACCGTAGTTGGCCGGATAGTGCATGGCCACGTTCATGAAGCGATCGACCATCAAGCAGCCGCTGTCCTTATCCACTTCGTACTTTACGGCGTTGTCGCCCGCAACAATCTCGATGACAACGTTGATTTCTTCGGGCGGGTTCTTGCCCGGTGATATTGCTTCGTAACCCATAACACTTCTCTCGAGAGTTTGTTAGCTCAGAATCTGGAGCGCGAGATTATACAGCAACACCACAATTGACGAACGTGTGCACCTGCGTGGAAACTGAAGCTATGAAAACGACTGGATGGCTATTGGGCACATTGCTGGCATTAAGCGCCTGCGGCGACTCGAGTCTGGCGCGCCAGCAATATAGCGAGGGCGCGGCCATAGCCCGCGAGGCGGGGTGTGACTGTGATCCGTTTTTGAGTGATGCCGGCAGCGCGGTTTACCAGTCCGCCAATGTGAGCTCGCAATGGGCGGATGGCTATATTAATGCCTGCGTGGATTTACGGCGCGAGTGCGGTGGTAATCGTTGATTGCGATTCTATAGAACGTCTCCCGCAGAAAATTCCGTTACGTCAGACCTTGAATTCTCGCCCCGTTTTTTTCGCAACAGCAACTTTTTTAAGTTGCACGTACTGCGGCAGGCCGCCCACATAGGGCGGATAATCTTCGCCCGCGATCAGCGGAGCCAGATACCGGCGGCCGGCCTCGGTAATGTGAAATCCATCCTCGCTGATGTATTCCTGCGGCATGGCTTTTTCAACGTTGGCGATTTCATTCAACGGCGCTTCGCCCAGGCCCCATTCGTAGGGTTCGTCGGATTTTCTTTCAATCGTAACCATAATGCCGGATTTGCCCGCTACTGCGTATTCGACCGCGGCGCGGCCCACTGCGTAGGACTGCTCCAGGTCGGTTTTTGAGGCGATATGCCGGGCAGCGCGCATTAAATAATCCGCGATTGCGTAGTGATATTTGTGCCCGAGCTCGGCTTTAATCCGCTGTGCCAGATGCTGGGCAACGCCGCCGAGTTGCGTATGGCCGAAGGCATCGGTGCTGCCGGCATCGGCCAGGAATTTGCCGTCGCTGTTGCGCACGCCTTGCGAAGCCACGATGGTGCAGTAGCCATATTCTTTGACGCAGGCATCGACCTTGGCCAGGAACGCGGCCTCATCAAACACGATCTCTGGAAACAGGATGATGTGCGGGGCATCGCCCTCTTTTTCCGTGGCCAAACCGCCGGCTGCAGCGGTCCAGCCGGCATGGCGGCCCATGACTTCAAGAATAAATACCTTGGTGGAGGTTTTGCACATGCTGGCCAGGTCATACCCGGCTTCGCGGATGGATACAGCGGTATATTTCGCAACCGAGCCGAAACCGGGGCAGCAGTCGGTAAACGGCAGGTCGTTATCCATGGTTTTCGGGATATGAATCGCCTGGATGGGGAAGCCCATTTTTTCCGCTAACTGGCTAACTTTAAGGCAGGTATCCGCCGAGTCACCGCCGCCGTTGTAGAAGAAATAGCCAATATCGTGCGCCTTGAATACTTCGATAAGGCGCTCGTATTCGGCCTTGTTAGTGTCCAGGCCCTTGAGCTTGTAACGGGCGGAACCAAAGGCACCGGCCGGTGTGTATTTGAGCGCGGCGATGGCGGCGGGGGTTTCCTGGCTGGTATCAATCAGGTCTTCGGTGAGCGCGCCAATGATGCCGTCGCGCCCGGCGTATACCTTGTTTATCTTGTCCGGATATTCGCGGGCGGCCTCGATTACGCCCGCAGCGCTGGCATTGATAACGGCGGTGACCCCGCCACTTTGCGCATAAAAAGCATTTTTTGCCGGCATGTTGTATTCCAGAGATGGCCAGAAATTGCTAACAAGACCGCCAAGCATACTTGAATTATCGCCGTCACAAAATTGACTTGGTGGCGCGCGCTCGGTAACTTTCGCGCCTTTGCAGGCGGTGTTTTAATGCCGCCATTTTTATGTATGGCCCGGAAAAACGCCGGCTGCGGAGAATTCATGAGAATCGTATTATTTGGTGCGCCCGGCACTGGCAAGGGCACGCAGGCGCAAAAACTGGTTGCCGAATTCGGGGTGCCGCAGGTTTCTACCGGCGATTTATTGCGCGCCGCGGTTGCCGAGGACACACCGCTGGGCAAGCAGGCCAAGGCCGCGATGGACGCAGGCGAACTGGTGGCTGATGAAGTCGTAATCGGCATGATTCGCGAACGTCTGGACGAGCCCGATGCGCAAAAAGGCTTTATTCTGGATGGCTTTCCGCGCAGCTTGACGCAAGCCCTGGCACTCGACGAGATGCTGGATCATCTGGGCCGCCCGGTGGAAAACGTGATCCACCTCCAGGTTGATGATGAAGAAATCGTGCAACGTCTGCTGGAACGTAGCCGTGCCGATGACAACGAAGAGGTGATCCGCAATCGCCTGCAGGTTTTTGCCAATCAGACTTCGCCGCTCATCAAATACTACGCCGCGCAGGGCAAGTTCACTGCCGTGCAGGGCGTGGGTGAAATCGATGAAATCTATGCCCGCATCAAACAGGTGCTCACCGACTAATCGAGCGCCAGGGTACCGTCGTTGACACGCAACCCGCGTTCGCCCGCAAGCACATCCTGTAATAACTGACCCACGGCCTTGCTGCGCCAGCCCTGTAGCAGGGCGATATCGTCACGGCCCAGGATCAATTGCTCCAGATCCTTGCGGGTTGCCAGGGCACCGGGGCTGATATCAACCTCGGCTGCACGCGTACGCAGGGCTGCCATGAGTAAATCCACCAGCGGTTCCTGTTCGGGCGCAAGCCGCTCCGGCATTGGCGCTGCTGCTTCGACCGGACGCTTGCCGGCCTCGGCGATCAGCTCGATCAGCGTGGTTCCATGTTTTTGGGCCAGCGACTCCGGCATACCGCGAATGGATTGCAGCGCTTGCAGATCGCCTGGGCGACGGCGCGCCAAGTCGAGCAGGATTTCGTCCTTGATGATCCAGCCCCGCGGCCGATCAGCGCACATGGCCTGGCGTTCCCGCCATGCGGCCAGCGGTATCAGGGCCTGTTGCTGTGCGGGCTTGAGCCGTTTCCCGCCTTTGACCCGGCGCCAGGCCGCGTCCGGCTCGGTGCGATAGCGGGCGGCATCGCTTAACGCTGCGAATTCCGGGGCGAGCCACTCCAGGCGACCGCGTTGTTCCAGTTGTGCGCGCATTTCGGGATAGAGTTGTGCCAGATAGCGCACGTCGTCGGCCGCATATTCGAGCTCCTGGGTTGTTAGCGGGCGGCGCGACCAGTCGCTGCGTGTGTGCACCTTTTCCAGCTGCACGCCGAGCATGGCGTCTACCAGGCGGGCGTAACCGATCTGGTCGGCGTGACCCAGCAGCGCAGCAGCTACCTGGGTGTCGAACACGGGGTAAGGCACCTCACCGGTGGCCTGCAGGAGAATTTCCATATCCTGAGAGGCGGCGTGGAACACTTTGGTAATGTCGGGATTGGTAAACAACTCGCGCAAGGGCGAGAGGTCGGAGAGCGCCAGCGGGTCGATACATATCGCGAAGCCAGGTGTACCGATCTGTATCAGACACAACTGCGCGTAGTAGTTACGTTCGCGCAGAAACTCGGTATCTACAGCCACCCAGGGTTCGCTGCTTAGCTGTGAAACAAGCTCTGCCAGTTCCTTCTGGTCAGTAATAACGGCGACGTCTTTGCTGCTGTTCGGTATCATGCGGTTGTTTCGTGGATAACTAAATGGAATTGAATGCTTAACCAACTTGCACGCGTATCCGTAGATATACTTTTATTGCGGCGTGGCCCCCAGGAGTTGCCGTGCAGCTGGGGGTTATTGGCGGGGCTGGCTTTTGCCTATTGTAGCCTGACCTTCATGCAGGTGAGTCTGGTAGCCAAAATTGCGCCGGCCATAACCCAGGCGGTTCTGGCCACGTTCATTCTGGTTGCTTTTGTAAACGCTGTTCTGCGCATGCGCGGTTCTCCGGACCGTTTTGTACAGACACTGACCGCTTTTTTTCTTGTCGGCAGCATCTTGACGGTGCTGATGCTGGGGCCCACCTCGGCGCTGGCGCCTTTTCTGAATGCGCTGGCGGCAAACCCGGATGCGCAGACTGCGCCGCAGCCCCCCGCGGTGGCGCTGCTGGCGTACATGGTTCTGGGCTTCTGGAGCCTCGTGGTATTCGGCCACATTTACCGGCATGCGCTGGATGTTTCGCTGTGGATGGGTATTGGCGCTGCCCTGCTATTTGAATTCACATTATTCATGACGTTTGCCTTGCTGGGTGCGGGCGGTTAGTGCCAATGCATGTACATATACTCGGCATAGGCGGCACCTTCATGGCCGGCGTTGCCTTGCTGGCGCGCGCGGCGGGGCATCGCGTAACGGGCTCGGACCAGGGTCTTTATCCGCCGATGAGCACCCAGTTGGCGGACGCCGGCATCGATGTTATCGAAGGATACGCGCCCGAACAGCTTGAGCCCGCGCCGGACGCACTGGTTATCGGCAATGCCATGACACGCGGCAATCCGGCGGTTGAATATGCTCTGGATAAAGGCATTGCCTACACCTCAGGCCCGCAATGGCTGGCGGAAAACGTATTGCAGGGCCGCTGGGTTCTGGCGGTGGCCGGTACCCACGGCAAGACCACCACGGCCAGCATGCTGGCGTGGATACTCGAAGATGCGGGCCTGTCTCCGGGATTCCTCATCGGCGGTATTCCCGGCAACTTTGGCGAATCGGCGCGCTTAGGAGCCAGCGACTTCTTTGTGGTTGAAGCCGACGAGTACGACACCGTGTTCTTCGACAAGCGCTCCAAGTTTGTCCATTACCGTCCGCGCACGCTCATCCTGAATAACCTTGAATTTGATCACGCCGACATATTTGACGATCTGGCCGCCATCAAACGCCAGTTTCATCATCTGGTAAGAACGGTGCCCGGGTCCGGACTAATCATCAGCAATGCCGAAGACGCCAACCTGGACGCGGTGCTGGCCCAGGGTTGCTGGTCCGAGCGTACATCGTTTGCCAACGAGGGCGCCTGGCACACGCGTAGCCTGCAGCCGGACAACACCCGATTCGAAGTGCTGTTTCAGGGTGCAAAAGCCGGTGAAGTCTATTGGCCGCTTACCGGCAAGCACAATCTGTATAACGGGTTAGCGGCCATTGCCGCGGCACGGCATGTGGGGGTGTCGCCGGAGCATGGCTGCGATGCTTTATCCCGCTTCAAGGGCGTCAAGCGCCGCATGGAACTGCGTGGAGAAGTCTCCGGAATTCGCGTATACGACGATTTCGCGCACCACCCGACGGCGATAGCAACAACCCTGGCCGGAATACGCGCCAGCAAACCACAGGGTCGGATACTGGCCGTGCTGGAGCCGCGCTCGAATACCATGCGCCTGGGCGTGCACGAACAAACCCTGGCCGATGCCTTGCAGGATGCGGATTTGAGTTTTGTCTACCAGCCACAATCGCTGGCCTGGGATTTAACTGCATCGCTGGCGGGGCTGGCCGGCCGCGCTCAGGTATTTACCGAGATTTCGGACATAGTATCGCGGGTAGCGGAGCAGGCTGCGCCCGGTGATTGCATCGTCGTCATGAGCAACGGCAGATTCGGCGGTATCCACCAGCAATTACTGGATGCGCTGGCGTGAGTATGGGCACCGCATAAAAAAAGACGGCCCGTTTGGGCCGTCTAGCGGGAAGGAGTTGGGGGGGGGGAACTCCTTTAGGGGGCTGGTTGCGTCGCGCGCTCTGCGCTGCGATACGCTTTTTGTTTAATTCCGCATTGGCCAGGCCGGATTTCGGTGTACGAGGGGGACCGGCCCAACCAATGCGAAAACTGTTGCGGCTTTCTACTCCGTGGCGCCGCGTGTTCGTGTCCTGATAACTAGGAAAGCAATCCCTGTGCCAAGTCTTGAAAATGCCGAAGAATCAGCAATCTACGACAATTCCAGTCGGCTGTAAATATCCTGGGTTAATCACGGCGCAAAAATGCCATAAATTCTGTATGCAAACACCATCAGAAACCGAATAGCATTTATAAGTACATGAAAATAAAATAGAATTAAGTCTCTAAAAAAGACAGGATAGCGTGGGAGCTTTGTGCCACAGGCCCTGATGGGCCGACACGGCCCCTGCGCAAGGCATCCTGGCGGTCGATTTTTAGCGTTTGGCGCCGGGTAGGGGATTAGATGCAGCGTCTGGCTGGGCCGCAGTTTGCTAGTGGAGTGCGTCATTCTGTTTAGACCTTATACAGCCAAAAAAAACGAAAAGTCGTCATTGCGAGGAAGCCCGAGCGAAGCGAGCTGAACGCAGTGAACCTAACGGGGCTGACGCGGCAATCCAGTGGCGAGCCGCATAACTTACAACGACTCCGGCACTAGATTGCCGCGCTTCGCTCGCAATGACAGGTTCTCGGGCTCATCGCCGCTTAA
>JBDNIO010000168.1:0-4437 GCA_041688215.1 Salinisphaeraceae bacterium
ATACAAAGTGATACATTATTCTGAATACGTGATGCGTATTTCGACGCAAGTCCATAAGTCGGATACCCCACAATGGCTAATGCCATTGTAAGCTATCCAGCTCGGGGGCAAGCCCCCGAGATTTTCGCTGCGCGGTTAAACGTACAGACGCTGAGGACGGCGGCGACGCTGAGCGCCGGCATCGCCTTTCACTGGCACCGCATCGGCCTGGCTGGCTGGTTACTTAGACGCACGGACCTGAAATTTAAGGGCACGGCCAGTGGTCTCACCCTGCTGACACAGGGGCATTACGGCCTGGCACGGGATACCCTGCCAAAGTGGTTGAAACATCCCGCTGAGGATGCAAGCCTGCACGCCGTCATGGATGATTGGCTGGACACCGATCACTGCCGCCATCTGCACGCCTGCCCGAACTGGCAGAGCGTTTTGTTGCCGCGCTGGCACGATGGGAATGTGCAATGGGCGCTGGTTGAGCGCAGCAGCATAGAGGTTGAGGTGATTGAGCATGCGCCGGGTTTTGATGAGCTGAGCTGTTACAGCCTGTATCCAAGCAGACAGCCAGAACTGAGCGAACTGTCCCCGCAACAATCACGTGACTGCTTCCGTGACCTGCTCATGCTTGACGCTATCGGCCTTATAGCCACAGGGCTGGGGAGTCTGGAGCGGGCCGCAAAGCAGGCACATGACTACGCCCATACCCGGACGCAGGGTGGCACACGCATTGTCCAGCACCCGGCCGTCAGCCTCATGTTGGCCGATATCCAGAACGCCCTGCAAAGCAGTGACCTGCAACTCAGGCATTTGCTGCGTGGCCTGCCCGAACTGGGTCTGGGTCAGGTCATGAGTATGCGCGCCAGCATCCATCCGTTGTTATGCAAGGGGGCGGATCAGGCGATTCAGGCGCATGGGGGCAGCGGTTACATGCGTGACTGCGGAGTGGAGAAGGTGTGGCGTGAGCAACACACGCTGCGCCGGCTGTCGGGGACTACCATGGAACTGCGTTTGTTCACCGCTACTTTGGAGAACTGTGCATGAGCGCCTCCTTGGCTCTATCGGGCTACCTGCCGCGCGATCACGTGCTTTCACCGCAGGCACGCTATCCCGACATGAAATTGCTGGGTAGGTGGCTGGCCAGCTACCCGGATTGTGATTTGTGGGAACTGGATTCTCAGCGCTTGCCTGCGCCTCTGCGCCGGGCGCGCAGGCGATTTCGAGACTTCGCGGAACGTGAACTCAAGTGCCGCGCACAGCGCATGGACCAGGCGCCACATGCTGAGGCTGGGAGCGTAACTGACGACGGGCATGAATTACTGATCAAGGCCGGAGTGCAGGGCATGCTGACACAAGCGCTGCCGTGGCCCTGGGGGAGTGCCCGGCCGTTGGAGTTCATGTATCCGATGGCCTGGAAATTTACCCTTATGACCGAGGAATTCGCAGCCGTCGACGGTGGCTTGATGCTGTTCCTGTGCGCCCATTATCTGGGACTCATGCCGCTTATGCTGTCGGGAAATATCGGCCAGATCAGGCGTTTTGTGGTGCCCGATTTCAAGTCGACCCGGAATGGGGATCCCAGCCTGTATGCCTACGCCATCACCGAGCCGGGTGCGGGCTCGGATGTTGAAGAGGGCCATGGCGCACAATCCTGCCATCCGCGCGTTATTGCCCGCCGGGTGGAGAGTGGCTGGTCGCTGTCCGGCCGCAAGTGCTTCATCAGCGGTGGTGATATTGCCAAACGTATCCTCGTGTTTGCCGCGCTGGAAGGCGAAGGCATGGAGTCATGGACCTGTTTCCTGGTTGAACGGGATACGCCGGGATTTCGCGTTGCGCGCACGGAACTGAAGATGGGCATGCGGGCGTCGGGGGCGGCGGAACTGGAATTCGACAATGCTTTCATCCCTGATGATCACGTCATTGGTGGCCTGCGTGAAGGCTGGACTCTGAACCGGGCGACGTTGAACCTGTCACGCTTCCCGGTAGCGGCCATGGGTATCGGCTTTGCCCGCGGTGCCTGCGAGGCCGCGCTCAGGTTCTGCTGTCAGACCACGCTGGGCGGCCGACACCTGATTGATTTCCAGGAGGTGCAGATGCAACTGGCGGACATGGTAGCCGCCATTCGCAGTATGCGCAGTGGCCTGTGGCAGGTGGCGAGCCACAGTCGCCAACCGCGGCAACTGGAAGCCTCACTGTGCAAATTTCATTTCACCGATCAGTCCCAGCAGGTCTGTGAACAGGCACTGGAATTGATCGGGAACCACAACGGTGCCGATGCCTACTACGTAGAAAAGGCATTGCGCGATGTGCGCCTTACGCGCATCTTTGAAGGCACCAATCAGATCAACCGGCTCGCCCTGATTGAGGACTGGCAACCGCAGTTGCTTAGGCAGATCAACGAGCACACAACCAGTGGGGTATGAGTCATGGACTATCAACACGATCCTTTCTTCCAGTATCCGGCCACAACTTTCACGAGCAGTGAAGGTGACGTGCAGCTGCCTATCCTCTACTACGATACAAGTGACTTTGTTGCCATGTTCTGGGTGGATTTTGAGGCGGCAGCGAGCGTGATTCAGGAGACTGATCTTGATCTGGTGCGCTATCGTGGCAACAAGGCACTGGCCGCGTTGGCCTTCTTTGAATATCGTAATACGACGGTAGGCGTTTATAACGAAGTCGTCGTCGCGCTGGCGGTGCTGCCCAAAGGGGAGCCACAGCCGGCCTGGCCCCTGCTGTCGCTTTACCGCGATCCGGACAAGCGCCAGATCGGCCTGCACATCATTGATTTGCCCGTCACCACCCAAGCGGCCTGTGCCGCCGGTCGAGAGATATGGGGTTACCCAAAGTTTGTCACTCCAATCAGCTTCGAGCATACGCGCAGTCGCTTCGAGGGCAGAGTTGAAGATCCGGAAAGTGGTGAATCCATTGTGGCGCTTACCGGTAAACCGGGACTGGGCCTGGCTTCCCCGCCGATGAGTCCGGTGCTGTATTCCCGTAGCCACGCGGATGTACTGTTGCGCGCCGTGATCAATGTGCGGGGCTGGGTATCGGGCTGTCTGGGTGGTTCAATGAAAGTGCGGATCGGCAGCAGCCAGCATGGCATGGCTCAGCGGCTGCGCAGCCTGGGTTTGCAAGGCGCTGCACCCTTCCTGGTCCAGCATACGGATGCTTTCCAATCGCGTATGAATGCCGGGGCGCCACTACCCAACCAGCAGCAATCGAGGGCTGATGTTCAGCCTGCGCGAGAAGCTGCCTGAGCCGACAATTATTCGGAATGGATATTGTTTGAGGGCATTGCTGCCACGTTGTTGGTCATGTGTGGTGTGTGCTGACGAATGGGCGCGGACGTAGCACCTTCAGACCGATTCGCAAAGGGCGTAGCACGGAGCCGGTGCGGGGTGTCTCGTCCAGTAGCCCCGCCGCCAATGCACGGCGCAGCAGCGGCAGATTGCGGCCTGCTTTGAGGATGGCCCGGCGTATTGGCTGCGTCGCGATGCGATCACTGGTAAAAATGCCGACTACCGCCTGCGTGCCGGCAAACAGCGGTGCACTGCCGAGCCGATGCCGGCGCTGGTAGCGCGCCAGCACGATAGGGTGACCGGGATCGTTGTAGCGACGCAGTCCGTCACCTGTGGCGTGGGCCAGACGTTCGACGCTGGCCAGGCCTAGATTGAAGCCGTGTGCGGTGACCGGGTGCATGCCCACCGCCGCATCGCCGACCAGCGCGAAGCGCTGTGCCACGAAGCGCCGCGCCCAGGTGGCCACCAGCGGATACGCGTGGATGGTGCTGGCCAGGGTCATTTCCCCCAGCACGCTTTCACAGCGTGTGGTCATCTTTGCGCTGAAGGCTTCCGGAGAAAGCTGCAGCAAAGTCTGCACCTCGGCGTCTGGCACCGTCAGCACCACCGAGCACTGGTGGTCGCTCAGCGGTAGCAGTGCGCGGGTCTGTCCATGCCCAAACCATTCCCGGGCCGCACCGTGATTCGATTGCGTATGCTGCATCCGGCACACCAGCATGGTCTTGCCGAAATCGTGCATGTGTACCGGGATGCCCATCGCGCGACGGCTTGCCGAGAAGCGACTGTCGGCAGCAACCAGCAGCGGCGCTTCCAGCGTACAGCCGTTGGCCATGTAGGCTCGGGCCGCATCGGAATCACTGTCTACTGATTCAACCTTGACGCCCGTGTGCACGATGATGCGCGTCTGTTTTGCAACCGCCTGCCAGGCGGCCGCGCGAATATGATGATTGGATACCAGCGCGCCGAGTTGATCGTGGCCGAATAAGCCACCCTCTACCTTGAAACCGGTAGATGTCAAGGAAGGTGTCGCATTATTTAAGCCACATTTTGTTTGAGATTCACCTCCATTCTCGCAGGTTTGCCGGGGTTTAGATAAACCAACTGCTCGGACTTCCAGTTTCGAGCCAATCCTGACCATCGCTCA
>JBDNIO010000024.1:0-14246 GCA_041688215.1 Salinisphaeraceae bacterium
ACAAGCGTTAATACTGCCAGAGGTTCAACACCCTAAACGAGACCGGCGCGGCTTTGCTGCGCCGGTCTTTTTTGGTCTATGCTTAGTCAATAACAAAACCAACGTGCATAGCTATGGCCTACCGCTCCCTTCGCCGACAAACCCTGCATTACTGGGCCCGCCCGCATGCGGGTATTCCACGCGCACCGATCAATAGCCCCGCCGTCTGGAAAGGCGAGCAATTACGCGAATCAGACACATGGCAGGTTACGCTCACGGCAGACGATATACAGGAGCTTCACGCGGCAGTCGCGCAGGCAGAAAACTGCGGGCGCGCACTCGAGGACGTCACGCCGGACGATTTTCCGTTGCCGCGTCTTGCCAGCCGTATCGCTGAATGGCGCGGGGAGGTTAGCCATGGCCGCGGCTTTATACTGATTCGCGGCATACCGGTAAGCGAATGGAGCGAGCGCCACGCCGAGATTTTCTTCTGGTGTTTCGGCCTGCACTTTGGTGTGCCGGGTGCGCAGAATCCGCAGGGCGATCTGCTCGGTCATGTGCGCGATCAGCGCCTCGGTGAGTCCGAAGACGTGCGTTACTACCGCACCAACAAGGAATTGGCGGTACATTGCGACACCGCCGACGTGGTGGGTTTGCTGTGCCTGAAGCCCGCCAAGTCCGGTGGCTTGTCGCGCATCGTGAGTTCGGTCGCGGTCTACAACGAACTACTTGAGCGTAAGCCGCATCTGGTCGATCGGCTGTTCGAGCCGATGTATTTTGACACCAAGGGCGAGGGCGGCGTACCGGCCTTTCCCGTAGCGCCGTGCCGGTATGCCGATGGCGAACTGCGCAGCTTCTGGCAAAGCGATTATTACCGCAGCGCGCCGCGGTTCAGGCACGTGCCGGATTTAAGCGACGAAGAGCATGAGTTGCTGGATACTTACGACAGCATCGCCAATTCGCCGGAGTTTTATCTGGACATGGACCTGCGGCCCGGCGACGTGCAGCTTTTGTCCAACCACACACAACTGCATGCGCGAACAGGATTCGAGAACTGGCCGGAACCCGAGGACCGCCGGCATCTGCTGCGTCTATGGATGTCCTTACCCGAGTCGCAGTCTGTTGCTCAGCGGCTACGCACTGCGCATAACGGGGTAACTCTGGTTGCCACCATGTTGAAGGAAATGCTGCGCAGCCGGCTTGCAGCCTGAAACAAAGCCGGTCATATTTAGCAAATAACAACTTTATACAAGGAGTGGGGCATGGAGTACGTCAAGGCATTTATCGCCGGATTTGTGGCTACGCTGATTTTTCATCAGGGGCTATATACGCTTATTTATCTAGCTGATCCGATGGGTCTTTCGGTGCCGTTCAATATGGCCGGCACGCCGCCCCTGGGTATTCCGGCGGTGTTGTCGCTGGCGTTTTGGGGTGGTGTTTGGGGACTACCGATCTGGTGGCTGATCCGTAACGCGGCCGCTATGCAGTACTGGATTCGGGCCGCTATTCTAGGTGCGATTGGGCCCAGCGCGGTGGCGATGCTAATCGTATTCCCGGTGAAAGACCTGGACGTAAACGCCAAATCGTGGTTGGCGCGCTGATTCTCAATGCCGCGTGGGGTATTGGTGTGGCTTTGTTCATGCGGTTTGCTATGCCAAGCCAGCGTACTCGACTATAGACTTCAGGGCATCCAATAAAATGCCGATAACCTGAATAAGCTATAGTGCCCACCAAATAGATTTTCAGTTGCGCCAGGCCCTGGTGCAGCCGCCGGGTCAGGGCGGCGCGTACTTTCTAAGACCTTCCTTGCGGCTTATTAACAACGTTGAAGTGGGTACGATCGTGGGTACCGTGGCCTCGACTTTGGTTAGCGACGCCACCTGCAGCAGCAACGACTTGGCGGCCAACGAAGGCGCGGGCGAGGGTAATGCGGTTTATCTTTACGCCAATGCGGACGCGAGTGCTGGTGATGTTAAGGTGGATGACGATGGCGAGCCTGATCATCCGGCCGAAGTCGCTGGCAATGGTGATGATAGCGACGGCGACCTCGATGAGGTCAATCCGATAACGGTAGCGAATGTAAGATTAAACAGCAATACCGGTAATTATGAATACACTCTGGGTTTTGTCGCCGAGGGTAGTTATACCATTGCGTTTACCTGTCAGTCGCTTACCGATGAACCCGGCACGGATGAGGCCACCCTATTCGTGCAACCCACGAATGTCTCGGTGAATGCCAGCCTAACTACAACCCAAAACTTTTCTGCTCAACCGGTTGCCGCGTCGCAGTAGGATCTGAGTTTGCCCAGGCAAGAGGCTATTAAAAGCGGGCTAAGGCCCGAATGGCACTTACTTTAGCGTCAAGCAATCGATTCAGCGTTCAACCGATCGTCAGAGAATCAATTGCTGTAGGGCAAGTCTGCGACTTGCTTGGCAAGCGGCACGCTTGCCCTACACATGGAATCACTCTTAAGTAAGTGCCATTCGGCTAAGGCCCGCTTTTTTTATCGCTTAGCACCTGCGAGAAAACGCTGCTCGCACGCGCAATAGCGGCCTCGCAGGCGTGGCGGATCATCGCGCTAAGCAGTTGATAGCGCGCGCGGTCGCGGCCAGGTAATTCCACGTCAGCGGTAAGCACACCCTGACCCTCTGCGTGAAAAGTGGCGCCGGCGTTTTTAAGCATCTCGCGCATGGGCTGATTGTCGTTAAGTAAAGAGGCCCTGAATGTTGTTATGCCATGCTCCGCTGCGGTGGTGCTGAGCAACGCGAGCAAAAGCGTACCGAGGCCTCGGCCCTGATAGTCATCAATGACGGCTACCGCGGGCTCAGCAATATGCGCATGTTTGGGGATGCGCACATAACGCGCCACGGCGATGCCGGGTTCGCCCACCTCCTCCAGCGCGAATGCCGCCCAGGCGAAATGGTTGTCGTAGTCGATTTCAGTCAGGTAGCTCAGGCGCTCATCAGAAAGATGATCCATCGCCGCCATGAAACGACGGTAGCGTGATTCCGGCGACAGGCGGGCCAGGCCGTCACTGATATTCTGTTTGTCGGTGGGGGCGATCGGACGCAGACAGATACGCGTGCCATCACGCAGCGAAACAGCGCGCGTATGGTTTTGTACAAACCCGGAAATGTCACCGGCTTGCAACCGATTACTCCATTGGAACAAGGGGTTTAGTCTAACCCCTGGAAAATCCAGTGCCCAATAACCAGCACCCAATAAAAAGCCCCGGCGCAAGGCCGGGGCTTCCTATTTCGAATTCGATCCGACTTAGGCGGGGCGAATATTCGAAGCCTGTGGGCCCTTCGGGCTTTGGGTAATTTCGAACTCAACCTGCTGGCCTTCGTTCAAGGATTTGAAACCCGAGCCTTCGATTTCGTTGGCATGGGCAAACACGTCCTTACTGCCGTCGGCTGGGGTAATGAAACCATAACCTTTGGAGTCATTAAACCATTTAACGGTTCCGCTAATTCTCTCAGACATTCTACGTTCCTCAATAAACATTATAACTAAACAAACACACGGAAAAACCCGTGCTTACACAAACGATCAAGAAACGTGGCTGAGTGGACGAGACACCGTCTGACGACGGGCTTGGACTACCGCAGTGGACACGGCTTGAAACGACTGCGTGGGCAGTATACGCACTTTTTGGGGCCATTGCGCAAGTTCCGGGCAAGCGCAAGCCTTGATTAACCGTGGCTTGGGCCAGGCTTAACGGATAGCCTGCAGCTGCTTTTGCAGAAATGCCGGTTGCGCGAACGCCCCGTTGTGGATGGCCGGGGTGTAATACTGCAGGTCCATATCGTCGGTGCTGGCCGGCACCTTGAGCGGGCCATTATCACGTTGCGCCAGGCTGGCCGACCACCAGCCGGTCGGGTAAACGGGCTGGGGGAAACTCAGAACATGGCTGGCCGCAAACCCGACTTCCTGCATGGCGGTGTGCATGGAAACGATTAAAGGGGTGTGCACCAGCGGGGATTCGCTTTGCTGCACGAACAGCCCGCCGGGGCGCAGCGCGCGTTTGCATTCCTTGTAGAAAGCCTTATTGAATAAGCCTTCGGCGGGGCCGATAGGGTCGGTGCTGTCGACTATGATCAGGTCCAGGCTTGCGTCTGCCGCGGCCTGCATCCAGGCGATGCCGTCATCAAAAACCAGTTCAGCACGCGGGTCGTTATTGGCGCTGCACAGTTCCGGGAAGTACTTTTCCGCCACGCGGGTGACGCGTTCATCAATTTCAATCTGGGTGACGCTTTCTACGCTGGCGTGTTTACACACCTCGCGCAGGGTGCCGCAATCGCCGCCGCCGATAATAACAACATCCTTTGCGCTGCCGTGGGCGAAAAGCGCGGGGTGGGTCATCATTTCGTGGTACACGAAGTTGTCGCGTGCGGTGAGCATGATGTACCCGTCGATGACCATCAGATTTCCGAAATCGCGGGTCGCATAGACTTCGATGCGCTGATACTGGCTTTGTTCCTCGTGCAGTTTTTCGCCCAGGCGCAGAGAGAATGCGGTGCCGATTTCCTCGGCAGCCTCCGTAAACCAGTTATTGTCTAGTACCATTGCGATTTTTCCGGCGTAGCCCAAAATTCCAAAACGGGCGCGAGAGTATAAAGGCCAATGCAAACTTCAGGGAAGCTCTAATCCATGCGTAACGAAAAAAACAGTGACTCGTGGACGGCTGGCGACAGCGCCGGCCTGTACCGGGTACAGGCGTGGGGCGAGGGCTATTTTGGCGTCCATGACAACGGCGCGGCCCTGGCATGGCCGCGCCAAAATGGCCAGCAAGTCGATTTACGCGAAGTGGCCGATGCGCTGGAAGAAAACGGATTACGACTGCCCGTGCTGGTGCGTTTTACCGATGTGCTCGGCGACCGCGTAAAACGCCTGTGTGCCGCTTTCGATGCGGCCTGTGCGCAGACGGATTACCGTGGCAAATACACCGCCGTTTACCCGGTAAAGGTGAATCAGCAGCGCACCGTGGTGGAACATCTGCTGCGTTTTGGGAATCAGCGCATTGGGCTGGAGGCCGGCAGCAAACCGGAGCTTATGGCGGTATTAGGGCTGACGCCGCCGGGGCGCACAATTGTCTGCAATGGCTACAAGGACAGCACTTTTATAAGATTGGCGCTGGCGGGCCAGCAGTTCGGTCATCGGGTTTTCCTGGTGGTGGAAAAGCCATCCGAGATTACCGATATTCTGGCCCTGTCGAAGGAACTCGGACTTTCCCCACGTATCGGATTGCGGGTACGACTGTCCAGCGTGGCAGCCGGACATTGGCAGAATACCGGCGGCGACAAGGCCAAGTTCGGCCTGACCGCTGGCCAGGTTGTCGATGTGGTCGAACAACTGCGCGCCGCCGATGCGCTCGAGTGTTTGCATATGCTGCATGTGCATATTGGCTCACAGGTTGCGGATAGCGCCGCGCTGGCGCGCGCGATGACCGAGACCGCAAGCGTGTATCGCGCGCTACGCAAATTGGGCGCGCCGGTAGATTGCGTGGACGTGGGCGGCGGCCTGGCCGTGGATTACGAAGGCCGGCGCGCTACCAGTTTCTGTTCCATGAATTATGGTCTCGAAGACTACGCCCGGATTGTGGTCGAGACGCTGCACAATATCTGCGAAACCAGCGACCTGCCGCACCCGGAAATCATTAGCGAGTCGGGGCGCGCGATGACCGCGCACCACGCGGTTCTGCTAACCGAGGTTATTGATGCCGAACGCATGGAAGATGGGTTTGAGGACTTGGCCGATGCGGGCAGCACCGACCCGGTAGCCGACTACGAGGCCACGCTGAAACACATCCAGGCGACCCAGGCTGCATTCATACAAGGCGATATAGACCTGCCTGAACGCGCCCGCATCGAACGCATTGCCTACCAGCGATTGCAACAGCTCGAACGGGCGCTGTCCGAAGACAACCCCGAACAGCGTCCCAGTTTAACGAACCTGCGCGAGCGTTTGGCCGATAAATACTTCTGCAATTTTTCGGTATTTCAGTCGGTGCCCGATGTATGGGCGCTGGACCAGATTTTTCCTGTAATGCCTATAGAGCGGCTCGACGAACGTCCGGACCGGCGCGTGCGCTTATGCGATCTTACTTGTGATTCGGACGGCCGCATGGACCGCTACGTGGACGACGCCGGGCTGGACAGCAGTCTGCCGCTGCACAACCTGAACACGGGCGAGCGCTACCGTCTGGGCATATTCCTGGTCGGTGCCTACCAGGAAAACCTGGGCGATATGCACAACATGTTTGGCGACACCGATGCGGTAAATGTGGAGCTGGACGACAGCGAACGCGGTTGGCGTTTTACCGAGGCCGAACTCGGCGACCGCGCCGATGAGTTACTGCGCTACGTACACTTTGAGCCGGAGGCCCTGCGCGCCACCTATCGCGAAAAACTGGACAATGCGGGGCTTGACGCTGAGGCCTATGCCCAATGCATCAGCCTGCTGGACGAGGGTTTATCCGGCTACACCTATTTGCTCGATTAAAAAGAAAGCGAGGTACGCGGTAGTGCGTCGTCGGGTTCACCCAGGGCGGGGTTGCACAGCACCAGACGGCTGGATGCGATATTTTTGCTTACGAAATAATCTCCGATCAGGCTGGTACGCTCGCTTGCCAGTTTGAACATTGCGTCGCGCGCGGCAGACAGTTGCTCAGGCGTTGGCGCGGTATCGCCTTCAGCCACGGGCGCATCGGCCTCGGCCAGATTCAGGGCTGTTCGATCGGCGGGTACGGCGTGGCCGCAGACTATAAACTCGGTATTGGGACGGTCGCTGAGTTTTTGGGCTACCTTGTCCAGGAATGTTTGATCCGTGTCGTCCAGCTCGGCTTTGCCGGGCGGATATAACACTGGGTCCAGCCGCAGCGCGGTGGCCAGATCGATCAGGCCTTTGCCCAGTTTCAGCGGTGAATAAATCACTAGCACCGCTTTGCGCAGGCTGTTGAAAATCGCATCGCGTACGATCTGCAGAATGGAGAAACTGGGGTTTTCCAGATTGCCGCCCACGGGCAAGTCCAGCGTGATATTGCCGTCGCCATCGCGCAGCAGAGATAGAATCTTGTTCAGCGGCAGGCCCAGCTTTTTCTGCACGATGCCGCTTTCGGTTTGCGCGCCACCGATGCGCAGTTGGGTCAGAGTCAGTTCGGCGTTGGCGTCGATTTCGCCACGGTCAAGGTTGAATTTAAGGTCCGCGCTGAAGGTGCCCTGATCAATTCGCCGGTCAATAGCCTGCGCGGTATAACCGGATATCGGCGCCAGGTTTACGGCGTTGATCTTGCCGGTGATATCGGCGGAAGGGGGTTCCAGAAAAGGATTGATTATGCCGCTGGCCTTGATGCTGCCGTAGCGCCCCAGGGCGCTGAAAATATCCAGCGCGCTGCCCTGGGCGGGTTTGGCGCTGTCCAGGTCCGCCAGGGTGATTCGCAGCCCGGATAAATCCGTCTCGAACGCCGGCGAAACGCCGCGATCGTCAATCGTAAGCTGGCTTTCTGCAACCTGGCCACGCTCAAGCGCAATCTGGAAGCTGGATTCGCTATTCGCGCGCGTTTCCGGTTCGACCTCGGCCGGTGGTGCCGGCTCGCCGGATGCTTCGGCCGCAGCGCCAAACCATTGCGCCGCTTCCCAGGCCGGTTCTTTGGGTGCGCGGTAGAGCAAGGCGTTGATGCCATTGATATTGACGTTGCCGAGCGCCAGACGGGATTGCCCGGTGAACGTGATATTCTCCAGCGACACATTTTTAATGGCCGCGATATAGGGATACTCATCCAGTCGCGGCGCATTTTTCTCGCGCTCAAGCGCTGCGATTGCGCCTACGCTGGCCGAAGCGCTGCGGATATCATCCAGGCCCGTGATGGCGATATCGTTGATTGCGAATTCGCCCACCCGCGCAAGCGCCTTGCCCAGTGCGGTGTCGCGAATCAACAGGCCGCCACCGTCGAGTTTACCCGTCAGCTTTAACGGCAATTCGGATTTTTCCGGCAATCCTTCGGCGTTTGGGTCTAGCGCCAGGTTGCCTGTCCAGGCGATTCGCTCACCTGCGATGGCCAGCTTCTGTTGCGCCAGATTCAGGTCTAACCCCTGTGCCTGCAAACCGCCATCGGCATGCACTAGCGCGGGGTCGCCCGGGGCGTAGTCGGCGCTGCCTTTCCAGGTGAGCGCCTGTTGTATCAGGTCGATTCCGTTACCGGGCAATGAGAGGGCGGTGCTTTCGGTGTTCAATTCGCCTTGCGCATCAATGGACGGGCCCTGATCGTTGAGCGTGGTGTCGAGCTTGCCCGACCAGCGCAAAGTGCCTTGCGCGAGATCAAGCTGGCCGGGCAGAACCAGCCTGGTTTTATCCAGAGTAAACAGGCCGTTGGTTTCGATGCTGGATGTTTTTCCGAAGCGGGCGGCAATGTTGCCTTTCCAGGACGTTTGCCCTTGATCCAGGGTCAGTATTTTAGGCTGCTGGGAAGCGGCGGATTCTGCCTGCGCTGGCGGGGGTTCGGGGACCTCCTCGGCCTGCTCGCCTGGGGTATCTTCTGCTGTTTCTGGTGCGTCGTCAGGCGGCGCAACAGGCGGATTGGCGTCACTCGCCGAGGATTCGAATAAATCCAGGTGCGTTTCGGCGAGATTTAATTCGCCGTCCGCAGTTAGGCTCATCGGCTCACCCAGGCGGGCCACTACATTGCCCTGCCAGCCGGTTTTCTGCTGCTGAAATGCCAGTGTGCCGGGAAGCATCATATCGACTTTATTCACGCTCAAACGCCCGTCGGCGGTAACCTGATCTGTTCCGCCATCGCGCTGGAGTAACTGGGCCTGAATTTTGCCTTGCCAATCTACGTCCGCATTGTTCAGTTGCAGTTGCGGCATAGCCACGTTGGCGCCCGCGAGTTTGGTGCCGCCCTCAACCGCAAGCTGCAAGCCCTGGTCAGCCTGGTAGTCAAGCGTAATATCCAATGCGCCGTTGATGACTCCGGCCAGTCGGGCAATGCCCTGCTGTTTAGCCAGGGGGGCAACCATATCCAGGTCGAAGTTCTGTATGCCCAGGGTGATATCACCGCGGATGCGTTCGCCAAACGGCCTGAGCTGGCCGTCGAGTTTGATCTTGCTATCGCCGATGCTCAGCGCGGCATCGAGCGGAAAGGGCTGGTTGGGTTCCCAAGTGGCCAGATCGCTGGTGGATGAGCTAGACAGGGTTATTTCGCGTGCGAACTCGGGTTGTTCGTAGCGCAGGGTTAGGGCGCCAATTGCCGCGCGTTCCAGCCCAAACCCCCAGGGTGTGCTTTCTTCCTCCGGTGCTTCTTCGGGCTCGCTGCCCGTAATGGGCAGCCCGGCGACGCTGAGTTTTCCGGCTTCATCGATGCGTACATCGACACGGCTGTTGCGCAGGTCAAGATTTGTCAGGTAAATCTGTTTGGCAAACAGCGACGCGTAGTTCAGATTTACCAGTGCATGATCGATGTTAAAACCCTTACCCTGTGCGTTTTCACCGTGGGCTTTGCTAATGGCCAGACGGCCGGTGAAAAGATTCAGATCGATGTCTTCTATCTGTGTAACAACGCCCTGATCGGTCAACCATTTGGCCGCACCCCAGCGCACGCCGATCGGCAGTAACAGCAGAAACAGGCCGAACAGGGCAGCTATGCCGCCAAGAATGATAAGTCTGCGTTTAGTCTTTTTGCTGAAGCGGGAATTCATCCGTTTGGAATGTAACAATGATGCCTTGGAACTTAACATTTGCAGCAATGGTTTTCTGATTATGCAGAGGAGGGAAAGACCGTGAAAACAGGATTTATTGGTTTGGGCGCCATGGGTTACAGCATGGCGGCGAATCTGAAGCAGGCCGGATTGCTTATCCTGGCGTGGAACCGGGGCAGCGAGGTGCGCGAACAGTTCTGTGCTGAACACGATGTATCTGCTGCTCAGGATATCGCGCACCTCGCCCGGGAGTGCGAAGCGATCGGGATTTGCGTATCTGCCGATGCCGATGTACTGGATGTGGTGAATAAACTGGTGCCGGCGCTGCAACCGGGCGCAATAGTGATCGACAGTTCTACCATCGCTAGCGACACCGCGCGCACAGCCAGCCAGATCATGGCCGAAGCCGGTGGTGCTTTTCTGGACGCCCCGGTTTCCGGCGGAACCGAGGGCGCCAGAAATGGCAGCTTGACGTTCATGGTGGGTGGGGACTCGGCGGCGTTTGAGAAGGCTAAGCCTGTTTTCGATGCGATGGGTAAAAACATTACCTACATGGGCAGCAGCGGGGCCGGCCAAGCGACCAAGGCGGTGAATCAGGTAATGTGCGCGGGGATTAATCAGGCGGTGACGGAAGCTCTGGCATTTGCCAGCGCGCTGGATTTGCCGCTGGACAAGGTGGTCGACGTGGTGGGGTCGGGTGCGGCCGGTAACTGGTTTGTTAACCACCGCGGCAAAAGCATGGTGCGCGATGAATACAGTGGTTTTGGCTTCAAGCTGGCCTTGCATCACAAGGACCTGGATATTTGCCTGCGCATGGCGCAAGACAACGGCGGCGATTTGCCGCTATCGCATCAGACGCGCGATGAATACGCGCGCCTGATGCAAGAGGGTTATGGCGATGAAGATATCTCTGCCCTGTTTCGCCTGAAGCGGAATTTATTCCGCACATAAAAAAACCGGCAATCAGTTGCCTGACTGCCGGCTAGGAACGGGGGCTTTAGTTGTTACTGTTCTTAGCTAGCCCCGTCTTGTTGTGTTGCCAAGTCTATATTAAGCACCGAGGCGACGCATAGCCTGCGCAGTCAGGTACTTGTTGTAGACGTCAACGTCCTGGTCGATTTCCCAGGCCGACTTGTAGCCACCGGCTACTTCCTTGGCCTGACGGAAACGGCTCATACGGTTGGTCTGAACGTCGTGACTCATCACGTAGTTCCAGGTCCAGAGCGTATCGCCCAGACCAGTTTTCTGCTCGTGCTTGTCGGTTTTGTACTTGGAGTAACCCGGCTCGAAGGACTTCCAGATATCGCCCTTGCGGTCGTAGGTTACATAAGCCACGTACTGCTGGTTACGCACGTCGATCCAGACGGTTTTCTTGCCGACCGGTGAACGCGGGTACTGGGTGGGTTCGGCTTCCATGACGATACACTCGGGAACGAGCTCCATCGTGGTGTCCCAGAAGGTGTTGCCTTTGCCACCACCGTGGGTCGGTGCCAACCAGTTCGGGTCTTCCGGATACCAGTTATCCTGAATAGCGCCGAGCATTGGTTTACGTTCGACGATCTTGTAGTTGCCCCAAGTGGCGAGCGGATCGCCGGCAGCCCAGGCATCAGACAGGAAGAAGGTTACGCCAGGTACCAGCGGCTCGAAACGCTGGGAAGACGGATACTCACGTACGCGTTTGAACGCGGGCAGGTAACCGATCAGGTCCGGGAACTTGCGTTGATCGTAGTACCAGGTGCTCAGGAATGACGTGCCCGACTGTTCGTTCGGTGCGGTAAACCACACGGACTGATAACGGAGCTTGTCGGTTTCTCCCTTGAAGATGGTACCGTCGGGACGACCGGTGACCTGCAGTTCTGACCATACGAAGTCATACTGATAGGCGATGCTGCCGTCGGGTGAAATATCCCAGTCGGGAATCGCATACTGCGAGTAGTTGTGACGGCCCCAGGACAAGGTGCCGTTGGCCAGCGCCTGATAACCGTCTTCCGGATCGGTGAACGGCATGCCGCCTCTCCAGACTTCGCCTTCTTTTTCGTACCAGATATTCTGGTCGCTGCCCACGATCGCCTTGCCGCGGTTTTTAAGAGTGGCTTCAAGGAAGGGGTCTTCCATCAGCAGGCTGACGTCAGAGGTGCCTTCCTTGATCTTGATCTTGCGACCCATTTCCTTGACCTGTATCAGGGCAATCGGGTGGAGCAAATGCGCAACGTGTTCCACGTTGTCGGCTGAAACAATGTCACCAGGCTTGATCTTGCCCTTGGTGTGGACTTCGATCGAGGTCAGTTCTTCAGGATAGGCCTTGCTGATGTCCGGCGTATCGGCGCTGGCGATCATCGGCCATATCGACGCGAGAACACCACCGGCTCCAATACCCTTGGCGGTTTTCTCCATGAGCGCTCTACGTCCGTAGTCAAAATCATATTTGCGAATATGCATGCGATTCTCCTCACTTATTTTAATGGCGACTCGTTTTGAGTCTACCCATGTATACGCAGCAACTGCGTTTTTGGATGCACTATACTGCGTAGATTGCTGTGTCGTGCGTTGCTAACCATACGCGCACAGGTTTATACGTCAAGAGTAATGTAGGGCATATTCCCCACCCAATCAGGTAGTATTTTAGGCCAAATAACAAATCATTTGCAGTTATACTATTGTTTATAAATAAAAAACAACAAAAAGGAATGGGTGGTTAGTTTACCCGGAATTCTGCATATTCCTGATAGTTGCTTGGTGATCCGGAAAGTTTTGCAGGCGTTGCTCGCAATGTTGCTGCACAATTGCAGGATCCGCGTATTGCTGGCTGGGCTTGACCTTTTTGGGCTGCGCTGGAAAGCGGCCCATGCCGGCGAGCATGCAGATCCAGGACGTATGCGAATAGACCAGCCGTTCGCTGTTGGCCTGCAACAGCCCAAGCACATCCATGCCCTTGTCCCAGGTGGTTAGCAGTTCGCGTACGAAATCCGGTGTATGTTTGTTATGCCGGTTGTCTTGCCAGTATTTTGTGTCGCCACGTGAATTGAGCTTGTAGTGCATGAAGATGTAATCACGCACTCCGTCGCAGATCAGATTTACCTTGTCGTTGAATACCTGTCGGTTTGCGTCAGTAAAGTGATCCTGTTCAAAACGGGCGATAAAGTTTTCCAGCGTGTCCTGCACAATCATCAGCGCGGTGGCTTCCAGTGGTTCGATAAAACCTTGGGATAATCCCACCGCCAGGCAGTTGTTCTCCCAGGCGCGCTCGACCCGGCCGATGCGCATTTTCAGGTGGCGCGCTTCAATGTTTTCGTCATTCTGGCCAATATGCTCGCGCATCTCCTGTTCGGCGCTGTCTTCGTCGCAATAGTCCGAGGAGTAAACATAGCCGCGACCGAAGCGATTGGTGAGCGGAATCTTCCACGCCCAGCCATGTTTCAATGCGGTGGAAATCGTCTGCGATGGCAGGCTGTCCTGATCCAGCTCGGTGGGCAGCGCCACGGCGCGGTCGTTTAGTAGCGTGTCGCTGTACGAGTGATAGGGCACGCCCAGGGTTTTACCGATCAACAGGCTGGCAAAGCCGGTGCAATCTACAAAAAAGTCGGCCGCCACGCTGCCATGATCATCCGTTTCCAGGCTTTCGATATTGCCGTTTTCCGCCCGATTAACCTTGTTTACGGTATCGATCATGTGCTCGACACCCAGTGCCTGAGATTTCTCTTTCAGGAATTCACCAATCCTTGCGGCATCAAAGTGGTAGGCGTAGTCGGTTTGATAATCGCTACCGCCGCGCGCAACCGGCGCAAAACGTCCGCTGGATAAATAGTGGGAAACGAAGAACGCATCCGGGTGCGCATGCACCTTTACATTCTTCTTGCGCCGCAATTCCACGTTGTGGAAAAAAGTCTGTACGAAATCCTTGTTCGCCAAGGTGAAAAAAGGGTGGTAGTAGCTCTGGTAACCCGGCCGGGTGGACCAGCCAGGAAAACGGATGCCGCATTTATAAGTGGCATTGCAGGCGGGCATCCATTCGGACTCCGGGATGCCCAGGCCTTCAAAAAACCGCCGCATCTTCGGCGTGGAGCCCTCGCCGACACCGATGGTGCTGGATCCATGAGCGTAATCTTTACGCCTTTATCGGCCCAGGCGTGGGCGAAAAGCACGGCAGCCATCCAGCCCGCGGTGCCGCCGCCGAGTATCAGAATGTGTTGTGGCGGTTGCGCTTGACTATCCATCCCGGATTACAGTTTCTGGGGATTTTTCAACAACATAACATAAGCGTGTAGTGGCCCGGCGACGCACCATCTTACTTCGCGCCGTCGCCCTGCAGTCCGGCGCGCGCCTTGGTACAGGCAGCTTTCACCTGCGCCGGTGCGGTGCCGCCAATATGATTGCGCGCGGCGACCGAGCCCTCCAGGGTCAGCATCGCATACACATCTTCGCCAATCGTATCGGAGAATTCACGCAGTTGTTGCAGGCTGAGTTCCTCCAGCGCACAACCTTGGCCGATCGCATGCTGCACGGCCTTGCCCACGACCTCGTGGGCATCGCGGAAAGCGACGCCTTTGCGCACCAGGTAATCCGCCAGGTCG
>JBDNIO010000169.1:0-5845 GCA_041688215.1 Salinisphaeraceae bacterium
CATTTTGGCGCTGGCCGCACAGATATGAAAGAATTCAGACAACTAAGACTTTTTAGAGAAATGTTGTGATTGATTCGGACGGCTACAGAGCCAATGTCGGAATCATCCTGGGAAATGCGCAAGGGCGCGTACTGTGGGCCAAGCGCATTGGCCAGGATGCCTGGCAGTTTCCGCAGGGCGGAATCCGTGCCGGGGAAAGTGCTGAAGAGGCCTTGTTTCGGGAACTGGAAGAAGAGATCGGTCTGCGGGCCGAACACGTAAGAATTGTCGGCGGCACCGAGCGCTGGCTGCGCTATCGGCTGCCCAAGCGTTATGTGCGCCGCCACAGCCTTCCGCTTTGCATTGGCCAGAAACAGAAATGGTTTCTACTGGAACTGGTGGCGCCGCAGAACTGCGTGCGTTTCGACAGCACCGACAAGCCTGAATTCGACGGCTGGCGCTGGGTGCATTACTGGCGTCCCGCGCAGGAAGTGGTGTTTTTCAAGCGTGAGGTCTATCGGCGCGCCTTGCAGGAATTATCGCCGCTGCGGGCGCGCCTGGGTTGCCTGCGGGATTAGTGTACTGCGCCATTGTAGTTTGGAACTTATACAATCACATAAATAAAAGCGAAAAGTCGTCATTGCGAGCGAGTGTAGCGAGTTGAACGTAGTGAACCCCGTGTAACGGGGCTGACGCGGCAATCCAGTGGGGAGGCCGTATAACTCGCAACGACTCCGGCACTAGATTGCCGCGCTTCGCTCGCAATGACAGTTTTTTGGACTCATCGGGCGCTTGAGTACCGTTAATCCTAAAAATTTCCCGTGGCTTGCTGCGGGGTCTGCGCGACGGGGTTTCATACCCCGTTGGGCGAAATTTAAATTGATTCCAATGCACTACACTACTAGCGCTTTCTTCGTAGCCACAGCAAGCACCCGGTAATGGCCAGGATTATGGTAATGGCCGCCACAAAGTCCAATACCCACGGCCCCCAGGGGCCAAAAATACGGCCGCTGTGGGTATCCAGAATAATCTTTTCCCACGTCAGGGTGTTGGCTGCCAGCTGCTCGGCAATCTGTTGTTGCAACGTAAGAGGCAACGCCTGCGGCTGGTTGGCCCCCGGCCATGGCCCGCTAAAATTCGACCATTGCAGGAAGTTGCTGTCGGTGATGAGCATCGCGCCCTTGCCCCGGGCCAGCAGCTTGCCTTCACTACTGGCTATGCTGCCCAGCGGCGTTATACGGGCGGGCAGGTCAATGCGCTCTACTTGCGCACCTTCGAGTGTAAATAGCCTCAGATGATCAGGCTGCGCGATAACGATCAGGCCATCAAGCAACGCTACGCCCGTCGGCGGATTGGCGCTTTCTCCCAGGATCTGGTCATTCAACCAGAGATGGCTTCGCGCGTGGCTCAGCCATAGGCCATTCATCCGGAATCCGGTTTCCGGCGCAACCGGTTGCACGCCATATACCTGTAACAGCCAGTTCTGGCTGCTATGGCGTTGCGCTAAAGCCAGATCGTCGGTGTGATTAAGCAGTATTCCCGTAAGCGCCAGCATCACCAGCGGCAGGGCCAGCCCCAACCCGATCCAGTAATGGCTGCGTCTGAGCAGCGTGGTTTTGCGGCGGCTAGTTCGCCGCATGTTTGCGGCTGATCTGGCCGTTAAGCAGCAGCGCCAGCTCGGCCATCCGGCGCATGGCGCGCACGGAGAGTGTGGCGCCGGAAATGCCGTCTATGCGGCTGTCCAGTTGTTTTTCTGCGGTTAAGCCCGCGCCTTCAAATTGCCGGGTAAAAAACGGATATCGTACTTCCCAGCCCCTTGTTTCCCGATACACAAGCACCTTGGTATCGATAACCTTTTGGTCTTCAATGACCCAGCCGACGGTAAAGGGGTGTTCCTTGCCGACTTCCTCCAGAATCCACACACTGCGGCCGTTACGCAGCCAATAACGCTCACGCAGATTGTTGGGTGCGTGGCCGAGAATGTCGGCAGCCTGCTCGCCCAGATCGCCCACCAGCCAGACCACTTGCGGGTCGGGCGGCGAACCCGCGAAGGCGCCGGCAACAAACGCCGCCGGCATTAAATAGGTTTCCTCATCCGCGAAAGCCCCGCTGGCCCCAGTCAGCAAAGCCAGCAGGGTTATTAACGCGAGTCTGAGTTGAGCAGTCTCTGGCATTGGATGCGTCAGGCTAACCTAAAATTGATAACCGAGGCCCAGATCAAAGCCGTCGAAATCGCGTCCGCTTTGGGAAGCGAGGCTTTGATCGCGGAAGCGGTAGTCGAACTTCAGCACCACATCCGGATGCGGCCAGAAGTTCAGGCCCAGTTCCCACTGGTCGAATACGTCTGACTCGCGTGCGCCTTCGACATCTTCATAGCGGGTGTAAAAGCCGACCTTTTCGAACGGTTTGATGCTGGGTTCAACGTACCAGCCGGTCTGCTTTTCACCGCGTGAGATTTGTGCTGCCGATATGCCATTGGCCAGCGCACGATCGTCGTTGATATCGAAATTCCATTCGGCGTATAACGCGCGGAAACCGAAGATGCCACGGTTGATAACGCTATGGACTTCCCACAGAAGGCCATTTTCAAGGGCATCATTATTCGCCTGGCTAGCATCAGTTTCATATTGCACCGCGCCACCCAGCTCTACGCCCGGGATGCCGCTGTATTTCAGGCGTACGGAATAGGCGGGGTCGTTCGCTGCCGCCTTGGCGGTGCTTTGGCGGCCACCGCGGATACGAAAGGCATCGCCCGGATTCTCGGCGTCTATCTTCAGGCCTTCATGTACGGACAGGTCCACTTGAAAACCCTGACCAAAGCGATGGGTAAGCTGTGCACCACCCACGCGATAGGTGCTGGGAATAATCACGTTTTCCACGTCGTTGCGTTCCACGCCGTAAAAAGTGGGTGGCTCGTGGGTTTCGTTGAGTATGCCCAGCGGCGCCAAGAACTGACCGCCCAGAATACTGGTGCTGCGGTTGAGGTCGTACTGGAGGTATACCTGCTCCAATTCTACCGCGCCGGGTGAATCGTCATCGCCGGAAATAAACGCGTGCTCGATTTCCAGTTCTGAGTAAAAGCGCAGGTTCTCGGTCCAATCATAGCCAAAGAACAGTACGAAGCGGTGAATATCGAGCTGGTCGAGATCGTTATCGCGGTCGTCTGCGTCGAGATTATTGTAATGCAGCTCACCATAGCCGCCGATAGACACCTTATCCAATTTAGAGGGTGCTTCCTGACGATCGGCCAGCGCGTTAATCTGTTCCTGCTGCGCCTTGACCTTGCTCTCCAGCACCTGCTGGTTGGGCGCCGCGGCCGCGCCGCGTTCTTTGCGCAATTCGTTTTCCAGCGATCCGATACGTTGATTCTGCTGTTGAATAATGCGATACAGCTCTTCGTTACTGGGCGTGGCCGCCTGCGTGGGCAGGCTGCATACCAGCAACGCCGCGGCTGCAGACAGGCAGGTTTTTTGTACGAATTTCATTTAATGGCTCCCTTTCGATTTTGCAATTCGGCCGTCAATTACGCCGAGGGGGAGGATTTTATACAGAAAATAATACTAATGCAAACCATTCTCATTAGTATCACTAAAATTGATACACGCTAGTTGACACTCATTCGCATTCGCGTTTTACTGTGAGTTCATCACTACGGGTAAGCCATGTACGTTTGCGTTTGCAAGGCAATTACTGACCACCAGATCCGCGCCGAAGTGCAGCAGGGCGCATGCAGCATGCGCCAGTTGCAGTTGCGGCTGGGCGTGGCCTCCACCTGCGGGCGCTGCGCGCCGTGCGCGCGCGAATTGCTTATGTCCTGCCTGCATGAAGTCGAAAGGGCCGAGCCGAGCCAGTCTCGCCTGGCATCCGTCTCCTGAAGTTGTATTCTGCTTGCCTCGCAGGCGCTGGTCTGCAGATGTAAATGCGAGTAAGACGCAACAATAATACCTTAAAAAACAATAAATTAGCGTTTCCAATCGGATTGTATCCTGTTATACTCAGCGGCAAATGACTACTTACGGAGAATGCCATGAAGGGTGATGCCAAGGTTATTGAATATCTGAACAAGGGTTTGCGTGCCGAACTCACCGCCATCAACCAGTACTTTCTGCATGCGCGCATGTACAAGAACATGGGCCTGTACCGGCTCGGCGAGCACGAGTACAAGGAATCCATCGAGGAAATGCAGCACGCCGATAAATTCATCGAGCGTATTTTATTTCTGGAGGGGCTGCCCAACCTGCAGGATCTGGGCAAGATCATGATTGGCGAGAACGTCAAGGAAATGCTCGAATGCGACCTGAAGCTCGAGCACGAAGGCCATGCGCTATACAAGGAAGCCATCGCCTACGCCGAATCTAGCGGTGATTATGTAACCCGCGATCTGTTTTCCGCCGTGCTCGCCGATGAAGAAGACCACATCGATTACATCGAGACCCAGCTAGACCAGATCGGGCGCATGGGCATGGAAAATTATGTGGCCGCGCAGACGGGCAACCCGAACCCGGAATAATAGGCCGGTCGCAGCCACGGCAAGCGGGACGCTTGCCGTGGCTGCGGTTGCCCCCTCAATACCAGAAAAACAACCCGGCCATGACCAACCCGACCGCCACGATGAAAAGCCGCAAATGGGCGGGTTTTATCCAGTAGCTTAGCCGAGCGCCTGCATAGCCTCCGGCAGTGGCAGAGAGCATCATGACAAGTGCTTCACGCCAGAAAATTGCGCCGCCCCAGATGTATACGGCCACGGCCATCAGGGTCAGCTCGAAGGACAGCAGGTTCTTGAGCCCGTTCATCAGGTTAAGATTCTGCATGCCCAAAAGCGCGAACAGTGCCAACAGCAAAATGCCCAGGCCGCCATTGAAGTAGCCGCCGTAGAGGCAGGCCAGAAAAATGCCCAGTGCGGTAATGACGGCACCGGGCTTGCGGCCGCCGGCTACTTTTAACAGGCTGGGTCCGAGCGCGAAAAGAGCAGTGGCAACCAGCAATAGCCACGGCACGAGGTTGCTGAATATCGAGTCCGAGGTGTTCACCAGCAGCAGAGCCCCCAGGCCGCCGCCCAGAGCACCGAGCGCTAGCAAAAGCCGCATGTCTGGTTTATCGGTTTTTTGTAAATCCCTGCGAAAGCCCCAGGCGCTGGCGAGATAGCCCGGCAACAGCGCCAGGGTGCCGGTTGCGTTGGCTGCCACCGGCGGAATGCCAATGGCGATTAGCGCGGGCAGGGTCAGAAAACTGCCGCCACCGGCAAGTGCGTTGAGGGCGCCGCCAACGAAAGCGGCGGCCAGAATTAGAAGAATGTCAGACACATCAAGGCGCTGGCGTTAACGCAAACGCACATACCATTAACCCGATTGCCGCAACCCAGCTGCCAATCACACGCACGCCGATCCAGGGCCAACCGGCAGGCAAACGCACGGCCGCGGCGGTGATGTAGAACAGCGACATGCCAGCGCCGAGCAATAAGCCAAGGGAAAATAGCCAGGGTTGGGTCACGCTTTCAAGTTCACTCGCACCTAACGCCAGGCCGTTGGCCAGGCCCGCGCCTGCGGCAATCGCTATAGACAAGAGTGGCTGTTCACGCTGCTGTGCTGCCACGACTAGCCCGACCCCAGCATAGGCAATGGCGCCGATCAGTAGCGTGGGCTCAAAATTAAGACCTTGCAGGGCAAGCACCAGTCCTGCCGCCATGCCAGCTACAATGACACTGCCCGGCAGGGGCCGCCGGGCAGGTGCTTGTTGCGCGCACCACAACCCGGTGACGAGCAAAAACAGGACTTGCTCCCAGTGCAGCACAACGGTCGCCATGCCTTGATAAAACCCGCCGATATTCAACCCGCCATGGGCGCTGGCAGCCGGGCTCCAGGCGAGC
>JBDNIO010000170.1:0-19947 GCA_041688215.1 Salinisphaeraceae bacterium
AGAAACCATCGGCAATGCCAACGAAGATATCATTCGTCAATACGTACAGGATCAACTAAAGACAATGGAAAAAGGCGAGACAAACGGGCAACAGTTAGGGTTCTTCTAAAACTCGGTCGCTTGCGGCCGAGTTTTTTATGCGTAAAGCAGCGCCGCTGTCGCAATGTTCCCATAGCCCGGAGCCGACTTCTTCACCGATGTTGAGGATGCCCATTTGCTCAAGCTCACTCGTCAGCTCGCTCAGCCTAGTCGACACCATGGGTAATTCAGGATGATCGACGCAGGCCTGCAATTCTTTACGGCAAAAGCGCTCGACTTCGTGGAGTATCAGACCAACATCTTCTTAGTCCAGCATGATCAAAATCCCTCATTGCTTCCGGCCACCACTAAGACGCCCAAGCGTGATGCCGACACCACATGTTTGCACCCATGCACCACTACGACGGTAAATTTCGCTTTCAGTCCATACGTTTCCTTGTCTGAAGGTAGAGCCAGTGTTTTGCCATGTCATTGACCAAGATCAAGCAGAGCAGATGCGTGTACGAGTGAAGCGAGCGCGACCTTGCCAACCTATAGCACGCATTCAGCACCATGCCCATCTTCTGTTGGGTACTATCGATTGCGGGCTGCAGTCTAGGTGCTATCCTGCTGACGGACAGGCGTCAGGTCACCAGCCGTCGGTAGCCAAGCTCATCGAGATCGAGTGCCGGCGGCGCACCGGTTATGGCATCGGCCACCAGCCGACCAGCGCCAGCGGCGAAGGTCCAGCCAAGGTGACCGGTACCGGTCGCCAGGAACAGACTTGCAATCGGGGTTGGCCCGAGCAGCGGGCGGCCATCCGTCGTAGTAGGCCGCAGTCCCGCCCATGGCTCGGCATCAGCCGGATTGATACTCGCCGCCAGTTCCGGCAGCAGTGCGTGGAGACCGCGAAGCAGCGCGGCGCTACGGCGCACATCGGTACGCCGATCGTAGCCGGCGAATTCCGCGAAGCCCGCCACCCGCAGCCGCTTACCAAGCACGGCAACAACCACCTTGCGCTCGCCGTCGATTAGTGGCGTGGAAGGTAGTGGTACCGAGGACGGCAGCGGCAGGGTCAGGGAATAGCCCTTGACCGGATAGATCGGCAGGTGCAGACCGACGGGACGCGCCAGCGCTGGGCTGTAGCTGCCCGCGGCGAGCACGCAGGCATCGCCACGGAACTCGCCCGTCGGCGTGACCGCACCCACAACTGCGCCGTTGTTAAGCAGCAGCCGCGAAACCGGGGTGGCAAGCCGGAACTTGGCGCCCAGCTCGCGCGCACGCGTCGCCAGGCTCCGGGCGAAATGACAGGCATCGCCGCTCT
This sequence comes from Salinisphaeraceae bacterium, assembly GCA_041688215.1. Classification (GTDB taxonomy): domain Bacteria; phylum Pseudomonadota; class Gammaproteobacteria; order Nevskiales; family Salinisphaeraceae; genus JBDNIO01. The sequence continues at coordinate 1,343 of JBDNIO010000170.1, forward strand.
CGTCGTCCGGGTACAGCAGACCACCGGCGAAACCGCCCGCCAGGGTAGGCTCGCGCGTGGCCAGCGCGCGTCGACCCAGGGGCTCGGAGCGCACACCAGCAGCGGCCAGAATTTCGGCCTCGCGGACCGCCGCGGCCAGTTCGCCCTCATCCCGGAACACCATCAGACTGCCCTGCGTACCGACGTCATAATCAAGGTCCACGCGTGCGCGCAGATCGTGCAGGACGCTCAGGCTGTACACCGCCAAGCGGGCGTTAGCCCGCAGTGAGCGCTCAAAGTGACCGCGCCGGCTGTAGCGCAGAAAACTCAGACCCCAACCGGCGAGTCCGGGCAGGGCCGAGAGACGAACCGTGATCGGTGCATCTTCACGCCCGCTCCAGCGCAGAATCTTGCCGACAACGCCAGGCGCATTCCATGGGGCGGCGTTGCTGGCATGAATGATGCCGCCGTTGGCGTAACTGGTCTCGTCGGCAGCGTTCTGAGCACGATCCAGAACCACGACCTCGTGACCGCGCTCCGCCAGGAAATAGGCCGTGCTCGTACCCAGCAGACCGGCTCCGATAACAATAACGCGCACCTGTACTCCAGATAAAAAATTGGGTGGCTACAGCGCTGCGGTCAGGACCGCGACGCGTACGGCATAAATTCTATGCCTGCACATCGGGTATCGGTGTACAGGCACTAGCCTGACAGGTCCGCTCGGCAACGATCGCGGACAGCGAGGAAGTGGTCCACCGGAAAATGGATCGACACGCCTTCGAGGCTGGCCAGCAGCATCTGTAGGTGCGCGTCCCAGCCGGCGCAGGCTTTGGCGGCGTCCTCGTCCGCCGGCAGCTGCAGGTTTAGAGCGAGCCGTGCGCCATCACCCACCGGATCGATCTCCCAGCGCAGTGGCCGCTCCGGCCCGTTAGCATCACCCCAAGAATAGGCCAGTAGCCGCGGTGGCTCGGCCACACTGACTATGCTGTCGATGGGAATGCCGCTGTCCTGAAAGTCGATGCAGGCACGACCGCCCGTATGTGCTTCGACGTGACCTGGCGCCAGCCACTCGCACAGTTTGTCAGCCTCGGTCAGCATCGACCAGACCGTCTGCGGCGTCTGGTCCACGAGATAGACGACGCGGAACTCATAACCATCCGCGCCACGCTCGATGTGGAACTCCTCCGGGGTCGAGGACATAACTTGGCTCCATGGCAATGTACCGGGCGCATACTCTCTCTCTCTACGTGGTAGGACGCATTGATCTGTATCAAGACACGTCTGCACCTGGCCGCGGTGACGCCCAGAGCGTTCCTTGTATAGCGTCTTGTGGGCACACCGGTCGACGCCGCTACCGCTAGGACAAGCCTCACGCGATAAAGTTTGCACGCATTGATCAAGATCAAGATATCCTGCGCGATCTCCGAGATACTTTGCTCCCTTGAAAATGACTGAGGATTGACCGTTGCACAACAAAGAGACCAGTTACAACCGGCAAAAGCTCGAGGCCTGTGGCCACGGCGAGCTGTTCGGGCCGGATGTGCGCATCCCCATCGATGAGATGTTGATGGTGGATCGGATCACCCGCATCAGCGACAGCGGCGGCAAGTACGGCCACGGTGAGCTGTACGCGGAGTTTGACATCCGCCCAGACCTGTGGTTCTTCCGCGTGCACTTTCCCGGCGACCCGGTTATGCCGGGCTGCCTGGGTCTCGACGCGCTGTGGCAGCTACTGGGCTTCTACCTGGCCTGGAGCGGCGGCCAGGGCCACGGCCGCGCACTTGGCGTAGGTGAGGTCAAGTTCTTCGGCCAGGTTCTGCCCGATGCCAAGCGAGTCTGCTACCACCTGGACATCCGGCGGGTCATTAACCGCAAGCTGGTCATGGGTATTGCCGACGGTTCGGTGTCGGTGGACGAGCGCGAAATCTACACGGCTCAGGGGCTGCGGGTCGGGCTGCTCGCCCACACCGAAGGTTTCTGAGCGCCACGTACTGACAGAGGAACAAACACATCATGCGACCCGTCGTCATCACCGGCATGGGCATCGTCTCCAGCCTTGGCAACAACGTCGCCGAGGTCACCGAGTCCCTGCGCAGCTCCCGCTCCGGCATCGGCTATTCCGAGGAGGCCGAGGCCGCCGGACTCAGCAGCCACGTCTGCGGGCAGATCCGGCTGGATCCGGCCGCGCTCATCGACCGTAAGCTCTACCGCTTCATGTCACTAGCCTCGGCGTACTGTTATCTGGCCGCGCGCGAGGCTATTGCGGGCGCACAGCTGACCGACGCCGACCTGCACAGCGAGCGTACGGGCCTGATCACCGGCTCCGGTGGTGCCTCAACCTCGCAGTTGATGGAAGCGATTGACGCCCAGCGTGAGCGTGGGTTACGCGGCGTTGGGCCGTTTCGCGTGCCCCGCACCATGGGTAGTTCGATCAATGCCTCACTGAGCACGGCGTTCGGCATTACCGGCATTAACTACAGCATCACCTCAGCCTGTGCGACCAGCGCCCATTGCATCGGCCACGCCGCCGAGCAAGTCGGCAGCGGCCGCCAGGACATCGTCTTGGCCGGCGGCGGTGAGGAAGTGCACTGGACTTTGTCGGTGTTATTCGACGCCATGCGGGCGCTGTCGCGCAAGTACAACGACCGGCCACAAAAAGCCTCGCGGACTTATGATCGAGACCGCGACGGTTTCGTCATCTCCGGTGGCGGCGGTATTGTCGTGGTGGAGGCGCTAGAGCATGCCGAGCGGCGCAAGGCACCGATTCTCGCTGAGATCGCCGGCTATGGCGCGACTTCGGACGGTGCCGATATGGTGGTGCCCTCGGGCGCGGGCGCAGTGCTCTGCATGCGTCAGGCCATGGCCACGTGCGACGGCCCGATCGGCTATATCAACACCCACGGCACCAGCACGCCGGCCGGCGACATCGTTGAGCTGGAGGCGATCCGGCAGGTCTTCGGTGAGGATATACCGGCTCTAGGCTCGACCAAGCCGCTGACCGGCCATGCCCTGGGCGGTGCGGGCGTGCATGAGGCGATTTACGCCATGATCATGCAGCGGGGGCGCTTCATCACCCCCTCGGTCAACATCGACAACCTCGATCCTCAGGCCGAGGGCTATCCAATCGTGCGCGAGCGCCGTGATGGCGTGGATCTGCCCTACGTCATGAGCAACAGCTTTGGCTTTGGCGGCACCAATGCCGCTCTGGTGTTCGGTGCTGGCGGCGATTGATGAATGATCCACGGACTTCGAGAACTCACGGATTAAGCGTGGACTGCCTCAGTGCTCACTCAGGCGCGGGATTAGCGAAACGAAATTGCAGGGCCGGGTGCGCACGTCCAGCTGGCTGGCCAGAATCCGTTCCCATGCGGTACGGCAGGCACCGGTAGAGCCAGGCAACGCGAAGATAAGCGTGGCATTGGCGGCGCCGGCGAAGGCGCGCGACTGGATGGTGGCTGGGCCGATGTCCTCCAGCGAGTAGTAGCGAAATAGTTCGCCGAAACCAGGAATCTCGCGTTGCAGCAGCGGCCGCAACGCCTCAGGCGTGTGATCGCGGCCGGTGATACCTGTGCCGCCGGTGATCAGCACGCAATCCACGTCCGGCGCCGCGATCCAGGCCGAGACCACGGCGCGCAGGCGATAGATGTCATCCGGCTCCAGGCACCGCCCCGCCAGCGTGTGACCGGCGGCCTGCAGGTTTTCGGCCAGTAGGTCACCGGAGGTGTCGTTGGCGGCGGTGCGACTGTCGGAGACCGTGAGTACCGCGATGCGCAGCGGCTGGAACGGTTTGTCGCCAAGGGATCGGGACATGAAATCAATCCAGTAGTGTTGCCATGGGATAGTAGTCGAGCGCATCGCCGGGCGCGACAGTGGCGTCGACAGGCAGGCACGCCAGGCCGTCGGCCCAGGCGGCCGAGCTGAGCACGCCGGAGCCCTGGTTGGGGTAGGCCGTCAGACGACCGGCCTCAAGGCGTACCCGCAGATATTCCTCGCGCGTGCCGGGGCGCTCGCGGCCGAAGTCGGCGGGGAGCGGAAGTGGGGATGGAAAGACCTCCGCCCTGTCCTGCAGGTGGCGGATTAGCGGCGCGACGAACAACACGAAGGTCACGAACAGGGAAACCGGGTTGCCGGGCAGGCCGACGAAGGGGGTCTCACCGATATGGCCAAACGCCAGCGGCTTGCCCGGTTTGAGCGCCACCTTCCACAGGTCGAGTGACCCCAGTGCTTGAACCGCGGCCTTGACGTGATCCTCGTCACCCACTGAGACGCCGCCGCTGGAGAGCACCAGATCCGCCTCGGCGGCGGCCGCGGCCATGGCCACGCGGGTCTCCTGCGGCGTGTCCGCCACCGTGACCGGCGCCAGCGGCTCGGCGCCCAGTCGGCGCAGCAGCGCCGCGGTCAATGGGCCGTTGGAGTTGTAGATATGCCCCGGCGGCAGCGGCTGCCCCGGCGACACTAATTCGTCGCCGGTGGCGAGCACGGCCACCCGCAGCGGACGCTTGACCTCGAGTTTTGCGACGCCGATAGAAGCGGACAGACCCAGATCCTGCGGCCGCAGGCGTCGGCCGACGGGCAACACCACGCTGCCCGCTTTGATGTCTTCGCCCGCCGCGCGGATATTGTTGCCCGGTGGCGGGCGCTTGTGGATGACCACGCCGTGTTCGTTTTCGCTGCAGTGTTCCTGCATGACCACCGCGTCCGCGCCCTCGGGAATCGGTGCGCCGGTAAAAATGCGCGCGGCGGTGCCGGGTCGCAAGGGTCGGGGCGCCCTGCCTGCGGGCAGGCGCTGGGAAATCGGCAAGACGGCTTCACTGGCCTCGGGCAGGTCGGCCACGCGCAGCGCGTAGCCGTCCATAGCGCTGTTGGCCCAGGGCGGCACCGCCACTTCAGCGACCACATCGCCGGCCAGAATCCGGCCCAGCGCCGCCTCCAGCGGCACCTGCTCGCTGCCGGTATCCACGCTCCGCACGCCGGCCAGCAGGCGCTGCCTGGCCTGGCTCACAGCAAGTAGATCGCTCATACCAGCGGGTTGTCGATAAAGATGGGTTCGCCCTGACGGTCGAAGCAGGCGTAACGGGACAGGTCGCCGCCGGTGAGGAAGGCCTTGGCCATGCGTTTGAGGTGGGTGTCGCATTCGTCGCGGCTGGGGGCGCGGCCGTTTTGCCCTGGCAAGATGGCCAGCAGCAAAAAGCGCCAAGGCTGGCCGGTAGTATCTGCCGCGGCCACCACCTCGTCGAGTTCCAGATCCGGCTTCAAGTCCAGATCGCGCACCATCATCGGCGTCAGGCTGCCCTCGTTGTCGAGGGCCACCGTGCCGCCGTCGGGGCCACGGCTGTGGGCGGCCTCCACGCCGACGAGCACCACCAGCAGCTTGCTGGGCTCGGACTCGGTGGCGGCCATGGTTACCAGGTCGTCAAAGGTTTCGATCATTGTAAAAGCGGGCCGCTGCTGGTCTCGAAGTCGATGCCGACGAGCTCGGCGTCAGCGATCATGACTTGCAGGTAATGTGTTACGGCGTGCCTCCAGGACCGCTCGCGCAGGTAGTCGGCGATCAGGTGGGCTACCGCTTCATATCCCAGTAGCTCGCCGCCGGCGCGGGCCAGCACCTCGACCACGTGAAAGCCGTAGCGGGTTTCCACCGGCCGCGCGGCCAGGCTGACCGGCAGGCGCATGATGACGGACTCCAGCTCCGGCACGGTGGCGCCGCGGGTAACAATGCCCAGCCGGCCACCGTTCCTGGCCGAGGGGCAGCGCGAATGCTGACTCGCGAGCTCGGCAAACTGTTCCGGTTTATCCTGCAGCGTCTTGACGATCTGCTCCGCCTGATCGCGGGCGGCGCTGCGCCCCGGGCCGTCATCCGGTGCGGCGGCCAGCAGAATATGGCGCGCCTCCACTTCTATGGGGGTGACGAAACGTTCGCGGTTGGCGTCGAAGTAGCGCCGGCAGGCAGCCTCGTCGGCTGCGGGCACCTGTACCTCGCGTTCCAGCAGTTCGTCGATCGCCGCATCCAGCCGGTTATGGACGTCGATGCCCAGTATTTTGGCGCGCTGGCGCAACAGTTCACGGATCGCCAGCCGGCGCGCGGCCTCGGCGCGTTTTTCCTCGATGCTGCCGGTCTCGATGCTGCCTGATTCCAGATTGATCTGCTCTTCGGGAACCAGAACCTGATTAACCTGCGCCAGCACACTCATACGCGGCGCTGCCGCACGACCTGGTACTGGCGCGTAACGTAGGAGAACGGTGCGCTCCAGATATGCACCAGGCGGGTGAAGGGAAACACCAGGAACACGGTCAGCCCCAGGAACAGATGCACCTTGAAGACCCAGTTCACGCCGGCCAGATAGGTGGCGGCACCAGGGCGGAAGGTCACGATGTGCTGGGCCCAGTCGGCCAGCAGCAGCATCTCGGCGCCGTCCATGTGCTGGTAGGAAATCGGGATGGTGGCCATGCCGAAGATGAGTTGGACATACAGTAGCACCAGGATGAAAATATCCCCGCGCAGGGACTGTGCCCGTACCTTGGGATGAAACAGCCGCCGATGCAGCAGAATGCTGCCGCCGACGATGGCGGCAGTCCCAGCCAGGCCGCCGGAAACCATGGCCAGAATCTGCTTGCTGTGCGGCGTCAGACCGAAGTAGGGATACAGCCAGTGCGGCATGAGCAGGCCGACGAGGTGGCCGAAGAACAGAAAGATCACGCCAACGTGAAACAGCACACTGCCGATCTGAAATGCAGGCGAGTTGTCCAGTAGCTGACTGGAATTGGTCTTCCATGTGTACTGACTCATGTCGAAGCGCACCAGGCTGCCGAACAGGAATACCGTACCGGCAATATAGGGATAGATCTGAAATAGCAGTTGATCGATAAAATTCATGCCGACATTCTCCTTGCTAACCGTTTCCCGGGCCTGATGCGGCGTCCTGCCCATCCATACGTATGAGTGGCTGTTCTACGACAGCCCCCGATGGCGCCTGACGCGTAGTACCGCATTGGGACTGCGGTTGCTCCGCCCCGAAACTGACTGGCGCCTCCTCCCACACACTATCCAACGCCGCCGGCGTGTCATCACGCTTCTCCGTAGCCACTATGCGGCCCATCTCCTCGGGTATGATCTCCAGCGCCAATAGCTTCAGCAGAACTCGGAAGAACGCCGCGTAAGGACTTTGGCGGGCCGCCAGGCGTACATGAATACGCTGCAAAACCTGGCTCACATCCAGCAACCAAGTGCGCGCTTCAACCTCCGGCAGCAACGCCGTGAACTCCAGAAACATGGGCAGGTAGTCCGGCAGCTCGCGCGAATCAATTTCTAGACCCTGCTCACGGTAGGCGTGGCCCAGTTCCACCATGGCCGGACCGCGGTCGCGCGATTCACCGTAGACGTGCTCGAACAGGTACAGCGACACCTTCTTGCCGCGGTCGAAGGTTTCCACGAACGTCGCCTGGGCTTCCAACAGTTCACTGTCACTCAGCCAGGCAATGGTCGCGGCGAGCGCTCCATGGTCGTCGGCATCCAGCTCGGCACAGGCGGCAAAAACCGGCTCCAGCTCGCGGGCGTGGGCGCGCAGCTCGGCGTCCGGGTAGGCGAGCAGCAGCGCCAGCGATTTGAGCGCCGGCGCCAGCTTGTTGTCATCGGTCGCGCGGCTCACTTTTTGCTCTCCGCCGTGGGCCGCGGCGCGGCGTGCTCACGCTGGTACGGGCCCTTACTGCCGAACAGGTTGGTGCGGGTGACACCGTGGGTATGACAACCGTCGCCGAAGGAAAAGCCGCAGCCGCTGCGCTCGCCGTAGGGATCGGGCGTACTCAGCTCGCGATGGTTGGTGGGAATTACGAAGCGATCCTCGTAGTTGGCGATGGCCATGGTCTGGTACATGTCCTCAAGCAGCGTTTCGTTCAGGCCCACCTGCTCCAGCACGGCGTAGTTGGGCTTGCCCTCCACGGTCTGCGAGCGTTTGAACACGCGCATCGCCAGCAGCCGGCGCAGGGCGTGGATGACCGGGCGCTCGTCGCCGCCGGTGAGCATGTTGGCCAGGTACTTGACCGGGATGCGCAGGGATTCCACGTCCGGGATCAAGCCGTCGGATTCCAGCTTGCCTGCGTCGGCCGCAGCCTGTACCGGCGACAATGGCGGTACGTACCAGACCATCGGCAGGGTGCGATATTCCGGGTGCAGCGGGAAGGCTACCTTCCAGTCCACCGCCATCTTGTACACCGGCGAGCGCTTTGCTGCTTCCAGCCAGGAATCGGGCACGCCGTCGGCGCGCGCCTGCTTGATGACCGCGGGGTCGTGCGGATCCAGGAAGATATCGAGCTGGGCCTGGTACAGGTCCTCCTCGTTAGCCACGCTCGCCGCTTCCTTGATACGGTCGGCGTCGTAGAGCAGCACGCCGAGATAGCGGATGCGCCCGACACAGGTTTCGGAGCATACGGTGGGCTCGCCGGCCTCAATGCGCGGGTAGCAGAAGGTGCACTTCTCCGACTTGCCGGACTGCCAGTTGTAGTAGATCTTCTTGTACGGACAGCCGGAGATGCACATGCGCCAGCCGCGGCAGCGGTCTTGGTCGATCAGCACGATGCCGTCTTCTTCGCGCTTGTAGATGGCCCCACTCGGGCAGCTCGCCACGCAGGTTGGGTTCAGGCAGTGCTCGCACAAGCGCGGCAGATACATCATGAAGGTGTGCTCGAACTGTCCGTAGATCTCCTTCTGTATATTTTGGAAGTTGTAGTCGCGCTTGCGTTTGGCAAACTCGCCACCCAGAATCTCTTCCCAGTTAGGTCCCCACTCGATCTTCTCCATCGGCTTGCCGGTGATCGCCGAATAGGGCTTGGCGGTGGGCTGAGCCTTGGAGGCGGCCGCGTTGTGCAAACGCTGGTAGTCAAAGTTGAACGGCTCGTAGTAATCATCGATTTCCGGCAGATGTGGGTTGGCGAAAATCTTAGCCAACAGGCGCCACTTGCCACCCTGTTTCGGTACGATCTCACCGTTATCCTTGCGCACCCAGCCACCTTTCCAGCGGTCCTGATTCTCCCATTCCTTGGGATAGCCGATGCCTGGCTTAGTCTCGACATTGTTGAACCATGCGTACTCCACACCTTCACGCGAAGTCCATACGTTCTTGCAGGTAATCGAACAGGTGTGACAGCCGATGCACTTATCCAGGTTCAGCACCTTGCCGATCTGGGCTCTTATTTTCATGCTGAAACCTCCATGTCAGGATTCCGGGTACGGCGGCAGACGGTCAGCCTTTTCATCGCACATATTCCTGTTTGAGAATGGATTCGTCATCCCCTTCCAGCCAGTCGACGCGGTCCATCTTGCGCAACACCACGAACTCGTCGCGATTGGAGCCGACCGTACCGTAGTAGTTGAAGCCGTAGCTCTGTTGAGCGTAGCCCCCAATCATGTGGGTGGGCTTGACCACGGCACGGGTTACTGAGTTGTGGATGCCGCCGCGGTTACCGGTGATCTCCGAGCCTGGCGTATTCACGATGCGCTCCTGAGCGTGGTACATCATCGCTGTGCCCTCGCGCACCCGCTGAGAGACCACCGCGCGCGCGACCACCGCGCCGTTGACGTTGAACATCTCGATCCAGTCGTTATCCTCGATACCGACCTTGGCGGCGTCGGTCTCTGACAGCCACACAATGGGCCCACCACGCGACAGTGTGAGCAACAGCAGGTTATCGCTGAAGGTGCTGTGGATGCCCCACTTTTGATGTGGGGTGATCCAATTGAGCACGATCTCGGGATGACCGTTAGGACGGGTTCCCTTGATTTGTTTCCAGGTTTTGGTGTTGATCGGTGGGCGGTAGACGGCAAAACCTTCGCCGAAGCCACGCATCCATTTGTGATCTTGATAGATCTGTTGACGACCGGTTAGGGTCCGCCAGGGAATGAGTTCATTGACGTTGGTCCAACCGGCGCTGTAGCACACCTTTTCGGACTCGATACCCGACCATGTCGGTGAAGAGATGATCTTGCGCGGCTGCGCCTGGATGTCGCGAAAGCGGATTTTCTCGTCTTCCTTGGCCCGTGCCAGATGCGCGTGCTCGCGACCGGTGAACTTTTCCAGCGCCTGCCAAGCTTTGACCGCGACCTCGCCGTTGGTCTCCGGCGCCAGCGCCATTACGGTATCGCAAGCTTCGATGGCGCTGTCCAGGCGCGGCCGCCCATAGCCCGCACCCTCGCGTGTCTGGCGGCCGTGAAGCCGGCCCAGATAGTCCACTTCGTGTTCGGTATTCCAGCTAATACCCTTGCCGCCATTGCCGAGCTTTTCTAGCAATGGGCCGACCGACGTGAAACGCTGGTAGGTTGCCGGGTAGTCGCGTTCCACGGTGAGGATATTGGGCATGGTCTTGCCTGGCAAAGGCTCACATTCACCTTTTTTCCACTCGGCGACGTCGAACGCTTGGCCCATCTCACCTGCTGTGTCGTGCAACAGCGGCAGGGTGACGAGATCGTTTTGCACGCCCAGACGGGGGCCGGCGATCTCGGAGAACTTCTCCGCGATACCCTTGAAAATCTCCCAGTCCGAGCGCGACTCCCAGGCCGGGTTGACCGCTTCGGAAAGTGGATGGATGAAGGGGTGCATGTCCGAGGTATTGAGATCATCCTTCTCGTACCAGGTGGCGGTGGGCAGTACCACATCCGAGTACAGGCAGGTGGTGGACATGCGGAAATCCAGAGTCACCAGAAGATCCAGCTTGCCCTCTGGCGCTTTCTCGTGCCAGGTCACTTCCTCAGCGTGCTGCTCGCCCGGATCACCCAAGTCCTTGCCCTGCACGCCATCGTCGGTGCCCAAAAGGTGCTTGAGGAAATACTCGTGGCCCTTACCGGAGGAGCCTAAGAGGTTGGAGCGCCATATGAACAGGTTGCGCGGCCAGTTCTCCAGTGCGTCCGGATCCTCACAGGCCATCTTGAGATTCCCGGATTTAAGCTGCTCGACCACATAGTCCTTGGGCTCCTGGCCAGCGGCCGCCGCTTCGCGCATGATCTCCAGCGGGTTGCGGTTCAGCTGCGGCGACGAAGGCAGCCAGCCCATGCGCTCGGCGCGCACGTTGTAATCAATCAGGCTGCCGGACCAGTCCTTTGGATCAGCCAGCGGTGAGAGTATTTCCTCGATTTTAAGTTTTTCGTAACGCCACTGATCGGTATGCGCATAAAAGTAGGAGGTACCGTTCATGTGGCGCGGTGGACGCGCCCAGTCCAGCGCGAAGGCCACCGGCAACCACCCGGTCTGGGGCCGCAGCTTTTCCTGACCCACATAGTGCGCCCAGCCGCCCCCGCTTTGCCCCACGCAGCCACACATCACCAGCATGTTGATGATGCCGCGATAGCTCATGTCCATGTGATACCAGTGGTTAATTCCCGCGCCAAGAATAACCATGGACTTGCCATGAGTCTTGGCGGCGTTCTCTGCGAATTCGCGGGCCACGCGGATCACGTTGTCTGCTGATACGCTGGTGATAGCCTCCTGCCATTTAGGCGTATAGGGCACGTCGTCCGCGTAGCTCTTGGCGCAACTGTCACCTTCAAAGCCACGATCCACGCCATAGTGCGCCACCATCAGGTCGAACACGGTGGCCACGAGCGCACTGCTGCCGTCAGCTAGTCTCAGACGCTTGACGGGTACCTTGCGCAGCAGAATATCGGATTGCTGGTCGTTGCCGTCAAAATACTCGTGCACGACCCCGCCGAAGTAAGGAAAAGCCACACTGGTCAGTTCGTCGTGATGCTCCACAAAGGACAGACTCGGGGCAATGGCCGCGCCGCTGACGCCGTCGACCTCCTCGAGATTCCAGCGACCACTCTCATCCCAGCGAAAACCCACTGAGCCCTGCGGAACTGCCGGTGTGTCGGTGGTTTCATCCCAGACCAGCGTCTTCCAATCACCGTGTTTAAGCGCCTCACCAGTGAGCTCGCTCGCCCGCAGAAAGCGCCCCGGCACGCGGCCGTGCTCGTGCTCATCTAGTCGAACCAGCATGGGCATGTCGGTATAGCGACGGCAATAGTCCTGAAAATAGGGGGTAGGACTGTCGATGTGAAACTCCTTGAGAATCACATGACCCAGCGCCATCGCTAGCGCGGCGTCGGTACCCTGCTTGGGCGCGAGCCACAGATCGGCGAACTTGGTGGCCTCGGCGTAGTCCGGCGAGCACACCACGATCTTGGTGCCGTTGTAACGCGCCTCAGTCATAAAATGGGCATCCGGAGTGCGTGTTTGCGGTACGTTGGAACCCCACATCATTATGAATTTGCTGTTGTACCAATCGGCCGATTCGGGCACGTCGGTCTGCTCGCCCCAGGTCATGGGCGAGGATGGCGGCAGATCACAGTACCAGTCATAGAAGGACAGACAGACTCCGCCGATCAGCGATAGATAGCGGGTACCAGCAGCGTAGGAGATCATCGACATGGCCGGGATCGGTGAGAATCCGGCGATGCGATCCGGACCCCAGCGCTCGATGGTATGGCCGTTGGCTGCCGCAATCAGCTCATTGACCTCGTCCCAATCGGCACGCACCAGCCCACCTAGGCCGCGGCTTTTCTGGTAGCTGCGGCGTTTGTCCTCATCGCCGACAATGGAGGCCCAGGCGTCCACTGGGTCGGCATGGACGGCACGCGCCTCACGCCACAGTTTGATCAGGGTTCCGCGCACCATCGGATACTTGAGCCGGTTGGCGCTGTAGATGTACCAGGAATAGCTGGCGCCGCGCGGGCAGCCGCGCGGCTCGTGGTTGGGCAGGTCCGGACGCGTGCGCGGGTAGTCGGTCTGCTGCGTCTCCCAGGTAACCAGGCCGTCCTTGACGTAGATCTTCCAGGAGCAGGAGCCGGTGCAGTTCACGCCGTGGGTGGAGCGCACGATCTTGTCGTGCTGCCAGCGCTGGCGGTAGGCCTTTTCCCAGGAGCGATCCTCGTCGGTGGTGCGGCCGTGGCCGTTTGCAAACTCGCCGGTGACTCGCTTGAAGAAACGCATGCGATCAAGGAAATGGCTCATCGTGTTGCTCCGTTGTTTGGCCTTGGCTCGAGGCGTCGGGTGCGAGTCTACTCACAAATCAATAGCAGATTCTTGACCTGCATCAATTTCCGGCATCCAGATGGCGATTCACTGTAACGTCATTTCTGCTGCGGACGGTAGTCGGGCTGCAGCTCCGGCAGGTCACGCTGACGCTCGTCCTGTTCCAGTTCGGGGAAGCGCCTGCGCTCCATGCGCCGGACGGCGAAGTGCATCCAGGTCAGCGACACGGCCACCAGCATGAACATGAGCATGAAACAGCTGGTCCACACGTGGATGACATCGTTGAGCACGCCGAAAGCCAGCGGCATGAAGAAGCCGCCGAGACCGCCGATCATGCCCACCAGGCCGCCCACCGTACCGACGTGGTCCGGGTAGTAGACCGGGATGTGCTTGAAGACCGCGGCGGCGCCCAGCGACATGAAGAAACCGAGCAGGACAGTGGTGGCGGTGAAGCCGGCCAGGGGCATGCCGAAGGAGAACTCAAGGGTCCGGTCGATGCCCTGGACCGCGTAGTGGGTCTCGGGATAGGACAGCACCAGCAGCAGGGCCAGGGATGTGCTGAACACCACGTACATGATGCTGCGGGCGCCGAAGCGGTCGGCCAGGTAGCCGCCGAAGGCGCGGAATGCCGAGGCCGGCAGCGAATAGGCCGCCGCCAGCACGCCGGCCAACTCGATGCCGATCTCGTATTTGCCAGTGTAGTAGCGCGGCAGCCAGGAGGCCAGCGCCACGAAGCCGCCGAATACGAAGAAGTAGTACAGCCCGAAGCGCCAGACCTGCAGCTTCTTCAGCGGTGCGAGTTGCTCGGCCAGCGGCGTGGCGCTGCCGCCTTCGGCGCGGCGCGCCAGGATATGCGGCTCGGTGCGGGTAAAAACATAGAAGACAATCGCGGTCAGCGCCAGGACCACGGCATAGATGCGGGCGGTTTGCTCCCAGCCCAGCGCCACGACCAGGAACGGCGCCACGAAGTTGGTGACCGCGGCGCCGACGCTGCCGGCGCCGAAGATGCCCAGCGCCAGCCCCTGGCGGGCCTTGTCGAACCAGGCCGAGGTATAGGCAATACCGACGATGAACGAGCCGCCGGCCAGGCCCACGCCCAGCGCCGCTAGCAGGTACAGCAGATAGCTGTCGGCGCTCGCCAACAACCAGGTTGAACCCGCACTGGCCAGCATGACCAGGGTAAAGACGATGCGGCCGCCGAAGCGCTCGGTGAGCATGCCCAGAAAAAAGCGACTGACCGAGCCGGTAAGAATCGGCGTAGCGAGCAGCAGGCCGAGCTCGCTGTCGTTGAGGCCCAACTCCTGCTGGATGCGCAGGCCGATGACCGAGAAGATAGTCCATACCGCAAAGCACACGGCAAAGGCAAAGGTGTTGGCGCCCAGATGACGCCAGGCAGCACCGGTTCGGTATTGGTCTTCACTCAGCATGGATTAATCCTGTTTTCGAAAAGGGTAAGTGGGTTCAGCGATGGGCGGGGCGTAAGCTGCCCAGGACACGTCGCAGCAATCCGAAGAATACACAGCCCCATGCCAACAGAGCCACATAGACGAAGTATTCCGGAATCGGCCGCAGAAAGTCGAGCTGCATCGCTGCCGCCATCTGTAGCGTGGCAACGGTGTACATACCCAGCGGGAACACCAGACCCCAGTACAGTGGATCGTAGGTGAAAGGATGGCGCCGGTAACCGTGGCGCCAGAAGCCCAGCACCACGAGCATTGGAATCCACCAGGTTGCGGTGGCCCAGTAAAATACGGTAAAGCCCTTCAAAAAGGGTAGTAGCGAGAGCAGGTACGGTGCCTGGGGCGAGGCGTTTTCGATTAGCAACGAGCCGGCCAGCGTAGAGATGGCCATCGCCCCCATGTTGATCCAGTAGGGTGGTGCCAGATCGTCAGGCGAGAAGGGGAAGAAGACGTAGCGGTAGAAAATCAGACTCATCATCCAGATGTAAAGCATGCCGCCCCACAGCCACATGGACAGCGCCAGAAAGTTCATCTCGATACGCACCGGCTGTTCGACGCGGGCCGCCAGCAGCGTCGCCAGTACGGCGATGGACTGGGTGGCGACTACCGCGAGCAACCAACCGCCGTTAATACCCTGCTCCAGGCTCGGCTTGTCCCGTTTGACCGTGAACGCTGTAAAGATGGTGTAGGTCAGCGCCACCCAGGCAACCACGCCCACCCACCAGAGCAGCTGCGCAACCGCGGCATTGCCGGTGATTACGAGCACCTGTACGCCCAACACGCAGGAACCCGCCACGAATGTAAAAAAGCCGGGGGCCCGGCTATGGTCCAGCAGGTCGGCAAGAAACATCCGCGGAAAACGCCAGATACGCAGTAAATACATGCCAACCAGTACGCCGTAGCAGGGAATATTGAGCCAGAACAGCACTCGACCCAGCCCGGCCATGCCCAGGTTCCAGGCTGCCAGCGACACGATGCCTGTGGCCATCACCAGGCCGAAATAGGCTGGGTTCAGCAAGGCCAGTGGGGTGTCGGCATCGCCGACAACGGATGTGTTCACAGATGGCATTGACGTTGTGTAACGATCACGGATGGAACCACAGTTTGGCGATTAATTTCAAGGGTACGCTGCTATGATGAGAGTGTTACTTGATCTGGGTCAAATGCAGCTATGGCGACCACCTGCGCTCGGCCAACTTTCTGCTGCAGTAGATCGTCGTGGAGCGCGGCGCGGCCGACGTGATCCGGCTGCTGCTGTCCAAGAAGGTGATCATCACCTCGCTACCTTCGCCCAGCAGTTGCGCCGTAACCCCGCTTGATCTGGATCAAAGCGGGCCAGGAGGTAGTAGCTCACAGACGAAGCTAGTGTCCCTTAACGGAAGTTCGTTATCCATTCAACTAAAACGGTTCCGTTGAAGTTTACAACAATAACGAGGAAACAGGCATGCTCCCGAGTCCTATCCAACGTCGACTGCTGATCGTGATTGCCATCTTTACCCTCGCCCTTTCCGCTTGCAACGGAGGTTCGGCATCGTCACAGGTGGCCAGTAACCCGCCCGGCTCGCCCGGCAACTCGCCCGGCAACCCGAGTAGCTCATCCAAGGTGCGCGTGCTCTCCAACCGTGCCGATCTGATCAACGACAACAATGCCCTGATCGAGGTGCTGGCGCCCGCCGGTTCCACTGTGAGCATGGCACTCAACGGCCAAGATGTGAGCGATGATTTCCAGCGCACCGGCGACGGCAAACTGCTGGGATTGGTCAACGGCCTGAAACTCGGCAAGAACACGATCACAGCCAGCCTGCCCGGAGGCGATGCCACCGCCCAGATCATCAACCACCCCAATGGCGGGCCGGTGTTCTCCGGGCCGCAGTTGCAGCCCTGGACCTGCCGCAATGACGCGGCGGTGGATGACAAATGCAACCAGCCGCCGGAATACGGCTTTTTCTATAAATCCACCGACCCGACCCAATCCGGTCTGCAGCCTTACGACCCGGACAATCCGCCCTCGGATGTCGCCAGCACCACCACTGACAACGGCACCACCGTGCCCTTCATCGTAAGGGTGGAGACCGGCTACCAGGACCGCGACCAGTACCAGATTGCCGCTCGATTCAACCGGGCATGCCCTGGAGCGCTGTTGCGCCGCAGCCACAGTTCAACCACAGGATGGTCGTTAACCACGGCGTGAGCTGTGGCGTGAGTTGTGGCGTGGACTACCAGACCCGCTCCGTGCCCAGCGTGATTAGTTACAATCCGGCCGATGTCACCGGGGCAGGAACCCCTGTGGTGGGCGGTGACCCGACCGAGTATGCGCTGGGGCAAGGTTTTGTCGTGATGTCCACGGCGCTGGATTACAGCGGCCATAACTGTAACCTGGCGCTGCAGGCCGAGTCGCTGGTAATGGCCAAGGAGCGCGTGGCTGAACAGTACGGTACCCTACGCTACACCATCGGCGAGAGTTGCTCGGGCGGCTCGCTGGCGATGCAGTGGATTTCCAACGCCTACCCCGGTATCTATCAGGGCATTGTGCCTACCTGCTCCTTTCCAGACGTCTGGAGCACCGCCACCCAGTTCCTTGATTACCACTTAACGCTGGCCTATTTTACCGACCCATCACAATGGGGCCGGGGGTCGTCTGGTCGCCTACGCAGATGGCGGACGTGCAGGGACATATCACCATCGTCAACTCGGAGGTCAGCGACCAGGCGCAATTTCATGTCGCCGTACCCACCGATAATTGCAGTGGCGTCAGCGACGAGCAGCGCCACGACCCCGACAACAACCAGGGCGGCGTGCGCTGTGACATCCAGGATGCGGCCATCAACCTGTTCGGCCCGCGTCCGCCGGAACTTTGGGGGCCACAGGAAAAACAGATTGGGCACGGCTTCGCCGGCTTTCCGGTGGACAACGTCGGCGTGCAGTACGGCCTGAAGGTGTTGCAGCGGGGCACCATTACCGCGGCCGATTTTATCGACCTGAACGCGAAGATCGGCGGCGTGGACTACGACGCTAACATGGCGCCCGAACGCACTATCGCCACCGAACCGGCGCTGTCGAATGCCTACCGCAGCGGCATGATCAACGAGGCCAACAACCTGGATCGCACCGCCATCATCGACTGCCGCGGCCCGGATCCGGGCGCTTTCCACGATGCCTACCGTGCGTTTGCCATGCGCGCGCGCCTGGCCCGTGAGCACGGCGACCACGACAACCAGCTCATCTGGGAAGGCCCAGTCGAGATCATAGGCGATACCGCCTGCGGCCTGAACAGCTTCAAGGCGATGGACCGCTGGATGGCGGCGGTGGAGGCCGACGTCAGCGACACGCCGCTGGCGGCCAAACTCACCGCCAACAAGCCCGCCGATCTCGTGGACCGTTGCTATAACGGCAGCGGGCAGAAGGTCAGCGATGACCTGTGCCCAGGGGCCTCAGTCCCCGGCACGCCGCCCGCTCTGAACGTGGGTGTGGTGCCCATCTACGGCACCCCACGCACCGTGGCCGGCGATGCGCTCACCACCGACGCCAACAAGTGCCAACTGAAGCCGCTGGATCGCAGCGACAACTACGGCCCGGTTCCCTTCACCGACGCGCAATGGCAACAGATGCAGAACATCTTCCCCGATGGTGTCTGCGACTTCTCCAAACCCGGTGTCAGCCAGCAGCCCACCGTGACCTGGCAGACCTATCAAAAGACCGGCGGCGGCGTGATCTACGGCAGTACGCAAATGCCTGCGGCGCCTGCGGGTTCGGGCGGTGGCTGGGAGGCACCGGCATTCGCGGTGTTTGGCGAAAATCCGAGCAGAACCGGGAGCCCGTAGGGTGGGCCCGCGGCGTTGTTGCAGGGGACTTCTAATCGAGGGCCTGTCCTAAGATGCTGGATCGCATGACCAGGTTTTATGACTCCGTTACTCTGCGCAAACTGATTAACTCAAGTTTCGGAGTTCAAATTGGCAAATATTCGTCAATAAATCCTCATCAGTCATGCTCCAGTTGTAATGTAAAAACATGGCTATGTCACCGAACTATATGGATCGTCATTCCCGCGAACGCGGGAATCCATATTTCGCGGCACTTTCACTGGATTCCCGCTTTCGCGGGAATGACGTCACAGATCAATAACTTATAGAATATCACTATTCTTTGGTGA
>JBDNIO010000171.1:0-3430 GCA_041688215.1 Salinisphaeraceae bacterium
CCGGCAACACGCGCGCACTGAGCTGTTTCGATTCATCGAAGGCTTTTACAATCGAACACGCTTACATGCTACTTTGCACTACTGCTCTCCTGAGCAGTTCGAACAAGCGGCAACTGCCGCTTAATTCCTGTGTCCGTTTTACCGGGTAGCGTTCAATCTGCGGGCCACACAACTCGCTCAATACGCCATAACATTCCACCGTAATTTGCAACATCAGGCCCACAACGGCTGTGTCAAAGGCTCGACTATAACTTTTCCACCCGGTTCGACGGCGCCGGAATCTGCGTCCAGCACAATAAAGCAATCCGCACGGCTCATGGAGCGCAGGACCCCGGAGCCTTGATGACCAAACGGTTCCACCGCAAGCGCACCGTCGTGTTGTATGAACTTGCCGCGTTGCAATTCCATCTGGCCCGATTTCTTGCGGATGTCCCGGGTAGTAACGACTTCAAATCGTAGTGGCTGCGCCGGCGTACCGCCGGCGAGTTTCACCAGCGCGGGGTGGATGGTTTGCATAAAACCCACCACGGCCGAAACGGGATTACCGGGCAGACCAAAAAACAGGGCGTTGCCAATTTTTCCGAACGCAAACGGGTTGCCGGGTTTGACCGCAACCCGCCAGAAGCCTACCTCGCCAATACGCTTGAGTACCTGAACCACATAGTCCGCGGCGCCTACCGAGACACCGCCGGTGGTTATGATGGCGTCGCAGGTTTCGCCGGCGTGGCGCAACGTGTGTTCCAGCGCATCTGGATCATCGGCAACCACGCCGAGATCGACGAATTCGCAGTTCATTTCGCGGATCAGGCCGAGCAGGCTGTAGCGATTGCTGTCATAAATCTGGCCGGGTTCCAGTGCTTCGCCGACCCCACGTAGTTCGTCACCGGTAGAAAAAAGCAATACGCGGCCGCCGCCAGACTTCGATTTCTGCAATACCCACCGACGCGAGCACGCCTAAATCCGCCGGTGCCAGATGCTGGCCCTCACTCAGCACATGCTCGCCCTGGGCAAAATCCTCGCCCGCGCGACGCACGTTGTCGGCCTCGGTAACAGGGCGTGAGATGCTAACAACGTCATCTGCAAGATCGGTGCGCTCCTGCATGACCACCGCGTCGGCGCCTTCGGGAATGACACCGCCGGTCATAATGCGTAAACATTCGCCCGGGCCGAGCGACCCGGAAAACGGGCGGCCGGCAAAACTGTCACCGATCAGACGTAACTTTGTTTGCTCACGCCCGGCGTCGGCGGCACGCAGGGCAAACCCGTCCATCGCGGAATTGTCGTGGCCGGGCACGTACGTCTACCCTGGCAATTGCAGGCACAGCCAGGGCGCGACCCAGGGCTTCGGTGAGGGGCAGGTTCTCGGTTTCGGCCACCGGGGTTACGGCCTCCAGCACGCGTTGTCGTGCCTCCTGTAACGAGATTTCTGCCTGCTTTGGATTGCTGGTTTCCGGCGTTATATCGTTTGCTGCCGGGAAAGGCGTTTCGACTGCATTTCGAGCTCGTCCGGCGTGTTTACGTTGATGAAGGCGTCAGCCACATCATCAAAATTGACTCGCACGCAGTTCTGGCTTTCGCACCAGCGGGCTACGCCGCGTTCACCAGCAGCCAGGGCCTCTGCTAGATTGTTCTGCAGCGATGTGGATATCAGTGCGTGTACAGGATGGAGTCTGCCGCCGGCCTGAGCTATGGCGATGCGTGCGCCACTTTCCTGGAGTGCAGTACCCAGACGTGCACCCAGATCAGGCGGCGCGAACGGCGCGTTGCAGGGCAGGGTTAGCAAGTAGGGGGCATCGGTGGCACGCATGCTGGCGAGGAATCCGGCCAGCGGCCCAGCGTAAGTCTCTTCGCTGTAGCTGGCGTCGGCCACGACATCGCCCGCATAATCCAGATATTGCTCGCGCGAGCGATTGGCGTTGATCATGATTTGCGCTACCTGGGGCGCCAGCCGCTCGATTGCCCAGGCCACCATCGGTTTGCCGGCAAGTTCCAGCAGGCCCTTGTCCACGCCGCCCATACGCTGGCCTGCGCCGCCGGCCAGAATACTGCCGGCAATCTGGAAGCGGTTAATCCTGGGTGGCATCGCAAGGCCCGGCGCAGAACGCTGAATAATCAATGTAACCCGGAAACGGCGAGTCGCTGTCGCAATAGGCACACTGAGGGTCGCGATTCAGTTTTAACTGACGCTGACGGCCGGATTTGGCGTCGTGAATCAGCAGGCGGCTCGTCAGAGATTCACCGAAACCAATAATAATCTTGAGCGCTTCCAGCGCCTGAAACAGCCCCATGATTCCTGGCACAACCCCCAACACGCCGGCCTCGGCGCAGGAAGGCGCCAACTCGGGTGAGGGCGGTTCGGGAAACAGGCAGCGGTAGCAAGGGCCACCGGGGGCAAACACCGCAAGCTGGCCTTCAAAACCCTGCACCGCGGCAGATATATTGGTTTTGCCCAGCTTCTGGCAGGCGTCACTCACGAGATAGCGCGTGGGAAAGTTATCCGAACCATCCAGCACCAGATCGTAATCCTGAAAAATGCGTTCGACGTTTTCCGCAGTCAGTCTTTCGGAATGAATGGGCGTTTTGATGTCTGGATTAAAAGCAGACAGGCTAGACTGAGCCGATTCGGTTTTAAGCTCGCCAATACGCGCCTGCGTGTGCAACACCTGACGGTGCAGGTTGCTGAGTTCGACGTGATCCGCGTCCACCAGGCCCAGCGTGCCGACGCCGGCGCCGGCAAGATACAACGCAGCCGGCGAGCCCAGTCCGCCTGCACCTACGATCAGCACCCGCGCCGCGGCCAGTTTCCGCTGCCCCGCCAGCCCGATTTCAGGCAGGCGCATTTGCCTGGTATAGCGTTCGTTGGCAGCCGGGTCGTGGGCGTCCGGAACCGACCAGGGCAGCCCGTGGTTTTGCCAGTCGACAAAGCCGCCGGCCACCGAATGCAGGTTGCGATAGCCCATCTGTTGCAGGGTGTCGGCAGCCAGCAGGGAGCGTACCCCATGCGCGCACAGCAGCAATACTGTGCGTTCGCGCTCGGGTACAGCTTGTTCAATCTCGGATTCCAGCTGGCTGCGCACAATCGGCACCGCCCCTTGCGCCAGGCCCTGGGCGTGTTCATCGGCTTCACGCACGTCGATTAACGCCGCGCCGCTGCGCTGTAGTTGCAGTGCTTGGGCCGGCGTAATTTGCGAAATGGTCTGACTCAGCTTTTGTAAGTGCGCCTGAATATTCATAAGCGGCTATTCTGAAGTGCGCGGCAGGATTAAATCCACTATGCGCGGCTGGGTGCGTAAACAGGTGAGCAGCACGCGCTCGATTTTCCCACACTGGTGCAATGTCTGTTGGGCAATAACACGGGCCGCTTGTTCCCTCTCGGTTTTGTCACTCTGGTTGATGACGATGCACAGGCGCGCATCGTCAACGGCTTGTA
>JBDNIO010000172.1:0-7022 GCA_041688215.1 Salinisphaeraceae bacterium
AATTTCCCGCAGCGTCAGGTTTTGGCCCAACGCGCCGCCAGCCAGACAGTCAAGCAGAGAATGGGCCGGGTCGGTTGATACCAGCAAGTACGAGCGTGTGGGATGCTTCGCGGCCAAGTGGAGCGCAGCCGCAGCCGCACAGGTGGTTTTCCCCACCCCGCCCTTGCCGCCAAAAAGAAGCAGGCGCAAGCCCTCGTCGCCAAGGAAACCAGGCAAGGAATGAGCGGTGCTAATCGTCACGGTTCATGGCCCTCGAATTCATCCATCTGCTCAGTCGCATCCGCTGTACCCTGGTCGCGCTCCCAGATTTCATCGAGCCGGTCAAGCAGCAGCTTCTCTTCAGCCGCAAACTGCTCATCCGTGAGATCCCCGACTTCGAGCTGCATGTAAAGCTCGCTCAGCGCATGGGCGATGTTATCGGCCTCTCCGTCAATTTCCTGCTGCGCCGCTTTGTGGACTTCCTTGAACATCCAAAACAGGCCGTTGAACGGCGCGAGCAGAATGTTATCGACGAGTAACATGGCCGCGCTTCATATTGATCTCGATATGGACGAAATTGTGCGGGGCCCAAGGACCGGTGAAATCGAAAGCGAAGTTATTGTCGAATTGACCAGCCGCCGCCAACACGGCGTCTTCAAATGCTTTGAGGTCTTCGCGCTTGACCAGGCAGGCTAGATTCATCACCTCCAGATTATTGCGCGGCGGGTTGGATTTGATCTCCACGCAGCGGGTACTCAGCACCGGCAGAACAGTTGCCGTATGGGTCTCCCGCTCCTCGGTCAACAAACGGTCGAACCGACCTCCCAGCTCGATCTTGGTCCCGCGCTTGGGTTCTTGCAGCCCCCCGTACGCGGCATCACGCGAGTCCCTCAGGTCGCGGTGAGTGTTGACTAGATATTCGAAAATATTCGGCACATCGAAGCGCACGCGCAGCCCCATCTCTACCTTTCCCCTCAGGCTGTAGAGTTGTTCGACGAGGAGCGCGCGGTTCTTGGAAAGAAGAAACTCCACCGCCTGGTGGCGGTCGGCAATAGTGCCAAAAGCCACCGGCAGTACGGTGCTCTCCTGCATTAGCAGTTTAATCACGCCATTGTGAGAAGCCAAGTTGGCGCGCTCGGGGCGCACGCGTTTAGCTGCAATGCCACTGACCACTGCTGCAACCGGGCCTTTGATGATCGTTGTCACGAGCGCGCCGTTGATTCCGATATTTCCCCATTTGCCGGCTTGGCTGGCATCGGTAATGGCGTACAAGTACCGCTGTGGTGTGGGCGGTTTAACGATGTTCATGTCGGAAACTTCCTAAGCTTGTATGGCTCAACTCGTACTTTTTTCGATGCTGGTCTGGGCACGCTCCTCGCCCGCAAAATCGTCGTAGGCTTCATCAAGGCCCATGCTGTGCCCGCAAGCCAGACGCTCATGGTCACTCCTCCACCGTTCTCTCCTCCACCAAGCCTCGCAGGCCATAGGCGACGATGCTGAGCCCACCGTCTACCCTAACCAGGTATGCTTTGCAGTCGAACACTACCTTCTGTAGCGGTAATGCTAAAGCCCGTATGGATTCATTCGGCACGTAGACATCCGCTTCCGCCTCCCAGGTTCCCGTCTCGGCATCAAGCTGGACCAGCTTTGTCACCCGCACCTCCCGCACATCCGGCTGCTGCATCAAGAACTCGTAGACCGCCTGTTGAACCTCTCCGATGCGCGGCGTGCGGCCTTCCGATTGAGATTCACCTGTACGCTGTTGTACCGGTTGCGCCATGGTGACGCTATCAAGAATTTTCGTCATGCTGGAAACTTCCTCCTTGCCCATTTACCCATTTACCCACTCGGACGATTACTTGAGCGTTCAAACAATGCCCTGCCCCTTGCAGGGGGTGCAGTAGAAAACCCCGTCTTTGCCCGTCCCCCTGCATTTCCCGCAGGTGCCGGCATCCTTGGAGACGGACGCCACTCCATACCCTTTGCACGCCAGACAGCTCATCCCGCCGCCTTCGCGGCCAGAGCCGCCACACTTCAGGCAGGTCACCACGGGCGGGGTCATCGTGAGCTTGCCACTGGCGCCGCAGACGGGACAGCGGCTTAAATTACCATACTTCGGGTCCACGCCGCTGCCGCGACAGTAGGCGCAGGGGACCGAGTCCACGAAGCGCTTGTTTCGGGACTTTATCGACTTACTCCCTTGGAGTTGTGCGAACTTGGCCAAAATTGCCTTGACGTATTCCATTTGGCTATCTCGCTTTCGCCTGTAGGCCGCGCGCCGCGGGCGGGAGCACACGTAATGAACCGGCCGCACGTCCAAAATGCTCACACCACTGCTCGTTGAGCCAGAGGCGCTGCGCCTTTCGCACCATCAGCTTCGCCTCTTCACGGCCAAGTCGCCGTGTGTCATGGAGTGCCGACGACACTCCCGTGGCGTGCGGGCACGAGCGGAAACTCTTGACGTTTCGGCTTTGGCGGATATGTTTCATACGCTTGACTGTAAGCATCGCGCGCTCCTTTTAGTTTAGTACTTGAACGTGAACCCGCCTTTGGCCCGGCGAGGCGAAGCCTTGCCCTCGAGGGTCGGGGTCTCGCTGAGCTTGCTGCTTCCACCGGCGTTGCACACTTGCAAGAGATCTTTCGTTTCGGTCTCGATTTCCGCCATGCGTTCGTCAATATCGTCAATGCGGTATTGCGCACCCGCTCTCTCTTTGCCTCGACGCACTTTTTCCATCGCCAGTATCGCGAGCTTCATGAATTTCCGTTGCGGGTTACTCGTCTCCGTCACCAAACTCGACGGCGTTAGGATGTCCTGCAATCCTCTTCGAGGCTTGTTTCGGGGTATGGTCATGCTTCGCTCCTTTCGCTTCGCAGATGATAATCGCCATCAAGCCTTCTTGCCGACTTTCCGTCCTTTCCGTCCAGGCCCGCAAACCTTCTGGATCACCTCAACCAGCTTCTGGGGCATGAACGACTCGCCCTCATGGGTGACCTTGATCGTCTCCACATCGATAAGCATATCCCGGGTGACCCACTGAAAGACAGGGTCATTCCACCGGGCATGCGCCCCGCGCAGAACGAGGATCCGCGCAATCGCGATACAGGCCCGGATCGTCGGGCGTTCGTTCTTCACGCCGACGCCGCGCAGCTCCCTCACGATATCCACGATGGCTTCGGCGTCCGGCTTTCCAATGCCCGACTTGGCTATCGTGATCCGTATCTCCGTCTCTCGATCGTAGTGGCCCATCCTGATGGTGATCAGCCGGTCCATCAGGGCGTCCTGGAGCTTGTGAGTGCCCGCGTACTCCTCCGGATTCGACGTAAAGATGGCCCGGAATTCCGGGTGCACCTCCATGTACCCCTCCCCAGAGGTGCGGAGCTTTGGCATGTTGAGGATTTTTTCCGACAGGATGCTCAAGAGCACGTTATTCGCCTCCGGACGCGAACGGGTGAACTCGTCGTAGATCATGGTATCCCCGTTTTGGCAGGCGGTGGTGAGCCGGTTGTCCACCCACTGGCTCTGCACATCCTCTTCGACCTTCAGCACGGAATGGATGAAGTTGTCGACCAGTTTACGCTTTCGGTAGCCGGCCTCACGGCCAATCAGGTCGGAACTCCCGAACTCATCATCCCCATGGATGAGGCTGACCGGTCGACCAAGCTTCGCGGCGAGGTGGAACGCCAGTGTCGTCTTCCCCGTTCCCGCCGGGCCGGCAAAGTGAACCGCATACCCCGCCTCCAGATAGGCCAAGGCGTGCTCAGCCAGATTCTGGACGTATGGCGTTAAGACGAATTCCTCGCTGGCCTCGGGCAGGATGGTATCGTCACTTGTCTGGACCCTCACGGTCTCCGTCGGCATCTCTCTCAACATATTCTCCTTCATGCTTGTCCTTTCATTTTGTTAGTGGCTTCGCATATCTGGCGGCAAAATCGCTTGCCTTCTATTTGTTGTACTTCATATTGGCTCTTAACCCCTTTCGCCTTCGCATTGCTCATTCCGCAGAGACCCTTCCCCGGCCACAGAGACCCTTCCCCGGCCACGACACGTCAGACAGTCCATCGCCGGAGCCGAGGTATCGTCGCCCGTGCCCTGGCACTCCGGGCAGACCATCGTGGGCCCGGCCAGTGCGGGAATCACCCCTGCGCCGCGGCAGACCGTGCAGGTAAGAGTTTTGATCGCCCCGCTGCCCTGACAGTGTGCGCACCGCACGTAGGGAACCTGCACCTGCACGACCTTTCTTCCCGAGCAGACGCAACACGTGGAAAGAGAGGACATGATCCCGAAGGGGTCCTTTCCCTTGCCTCGACAAAAAGCGCAGCGAACATGTTCCATCGTGACTGCAAGTTCATTTTTCATCACCACCTCAAGACTTACCTGACGTTGCAAGGTCGCCTAACGACATCGATCATTTCTTTGGTTTCCCTCTTTTCTTCGCGGCGGTACGCTCCGCTTTTTCCGAGGCTCTTTGTGCCGCTTCCTTCGCGGCGGTACGCTCCGCTTCTTCCGAGGCTCTTTGTGCCGCTTTTTCCGAGGCTCTAACCTGCGCCTGTGTGGGCCCAAACCAGGCCACATGGGCGGCCCGGTTCTCGTCCACGAAACTCTTTCTGAGGCCGGCGACCGTTTGCCTCAGGTTGGTAACGAACTCCATGCGGTCGCGGTGCCCAACTTGTATCTCCTCGCGCAGTCTCCCCAAATCCTCAACTCGACTCATGCTCTTCCTCCAGTGACACCTTTACCCGGGTGCTGATTCTGTTTCCTGTTTTATTCAGCTTGGCTGACCCAGTTTTTGCCACGCTTGACGGACTGAGCCGGGCCACACCAGGCAGCATGGGCGGCCGTGTTTTGAGCCTGATTTTCTTTTCTCAGCTTGGCGACCGTTCGCCCCAGGTCGGCGACGAACACAATGCGCTCTTTGTGCTGATCATTCGCCTCGCGCTTCCGCCTCGCCTCGTTCGCCGCGAGAGTGTCCAGGACGTTGTGCCGCCGTTTCTTGTTCCCTGCCTGATTTGCTTTTCTCAGCTCGGTGACC
The DNA here is from genome assembly GCA_041688215.1 of Salinisphaeraceae bacterium. GTDB lineage: Bacteria > Pseudomonadota > Gammaproteobacteria > Nevskiales > Salinisphaeraceae > JBDNIO01. Next base: position 5,010 of record JBDNIO010000172.1, read on the forward strand.
CTGCGCGTTATGCCGGTAACGAACTCCACGCGCTCGTGGTGTCCAGTTTGTGTCTCCTCACGCAGTCGCGCCAAATCATTTGCTCTACTCATGACAAAACACTCCCATTTTTCCGTATCCAGATTTTGATGCTCATAAATTACCCAACCGGGAGAGAACTCAAGTCCCTCTCTCGGCCGGGCAACTGTCAGAGAACGACTTTACGCCGGCGCTGCTGCGCTGGCTGTGAGGCCAATGGCCTCCGCATACTTGAGGTAAGTTTCGACCGACGCAATCACCACACGCGCCTCGACCGACAGCAGTTCAATTCCGACCAGGGACACTTTGACCCAAGCATCAATGACGACGCCCTTGTCCAAGATACGGTCAACCACTTCTGCCAGACTCGATGAGTCTGTTGATTTTTGTACATTCGCCATTTATATAGCTCCTAAAGTTTCCCCCTGAAGGGCCTAGACCCATGTGTTACTACCGGAATGGGGTTAACTTCCGGTAGCATTTGGTACAAGCAAATTGCGTACCAAAATGTGCCCCCTCTCTCTCAAACGGAGATTTACGCATTAGGGAAGGTCTGCATAAGTCCGTTCGGGTCGAGCCAGGCTAAGCATAAGACTTTGAAAATCAATAGCTTGCTACAATCTCTTCAGCAAGCTCAGGGAGGGCGCTGTGCTTGTACCCCAAGGGACTGAGCACGGGGAGAGGGATAAGCATTCACGCTTCGAATTTGAGATATAGGTAAGTGCCTACCTATTTAACCTAGAAGTAGGTAAATGTTTCCTAGGAGTTTCACTCTGACTTTGGTGAGGCACCCATGGCGCTAAGCGATGGCAGAAGGTTCTTTACCTGTATATCCGGGTGCAAGAGCGCTTCAACCGAGTGAGCCAGGCCCAGGAACAGGAAACCGATCTCGTCAGCGCACAAGGTGTCGTTGATGCGTTGGGCAATGTAATGATCTCGTTCGGCCAGGAGTTTGCGGCCCTCGTCGATCGCTGCCGCGGCATCGGCTTTCTCGGACACAGGCGGGGCCGCCAGTCCGGCGCGGACCAATGTGAGCTCCTGCATCAGTAACCCCGGGGATTCGGTTCCCATCAACGTGGCCCCTTTTTGCATCAGGTCCAGCAGCAATTGATGGTTCTTGCTGCCGCGACCGGCCACCTCCTTCACGAGCTCTTCTTCGCGTCCGCATTCAGCCAAGCCATCCTGGTAAAGGCGAATTCTCTCGTACGGCAAAGCCAGGGCCTCGATCAACTGCCAGATCAACTGGCGAATGCCAGTCCAGAGTCCGTGAATCACCTCCAGATGTTGCTCCCATTTGGCCAAGCCGTACTTTTGCACGTACTCCTGTTTGGCTTGATCGGAGAAGGACCCCATGTCCTGCTCGGTATGAATAATGGGGACTAGGATAAGCAATCGCATGGCAAATTCCTTTATGTGTTTACGTTTGGATTCGGATTCGGAAGAAATTTGAAGGGCTCTTTTATACGAGAGTAAATTTGAGAAACTCTGGTATGCGGCTCAGCAAAAAAAAATGGAATAATTCAATGGCTATGTCGTACGTTAAACAGGAGCATCGCGTTTTCCTAAAATCTTATGAAACTTCAATTTACTGCGAAGCGTCTTGTAATCGATCTGAAGTAGGCGTGCGGCCAATGCCTTGTTGTTATTTGTCTGCTCCAACATCCGGCACAATAGCTGTCGTTCCACAGAGTGGCGTACCGCGTCGATGATATCCTTAAACGGAACCTGTCCGTCCGGCCCTTGCGGGAAGGCGTTCGGGTGGAGCGGACACGATGCGTCGCACAAGCTATGGGAAGTCTGCGGTGTGGGTGTTGCGCCAAGGTCACGGGGATAGCCCCGGTCATCGTCCTGAGCCAACCCGGACAGCCCGAAGTGTTGGGTGAGCGCATCGGCGGTAACCATGCCGTTTTGATCCATATTCAGCACCAGCGCGTGGCGAATCGCATTGCGCAGTTCGCGGACATTGCCCGGCCAGTCTTGATGCTGGAGTAAATC
>JBDNIO010000173.1:0-28945 GCA_041688215.1 Salinisphaeraceae bacterium
ACCGAAGAAGAGAAAATGACCCCCTGGATGGGCGCGCTCATGGATAACCTGGAAGTGCTGACCAACACCATGCAGGGCTCCGACTGGGAGCGGGCCGCCACCAACGAATTACTCTCCAAGCGCATCAAGATCCGCTCGGTAAACTTCATGCGTGGGCGCACCTTCCTGCACCGATTTATTATTCTCGATGAAGCCCAGAATCTAACGCCCAAGCAGATGAAAACGCTGATTACGCGCGCCGGCCCCGGCAGCAAGATTGTGTGCGTAGGCAATCTGTCGCAAATCGATACGCCCTACCTGACCGAAACCACCTCCGGCCTGACGAATGTCGTAGACCGCTTTCGGGGCTGGGCGCACGCCGGCCACGTTACCCTGGCCCGGGGCGAGCGCTCGCGTCTGGCGGATTTCGCTTCGCAGAATCTCTAGCTGACTGCTTGGTCGTCGATTTGTGCCTGGGGCAAGCCCTGGGGCGGCGCTTGCGGATGCGATCTGCGCGGCCAGGCATTGATTGCCGCATGCACCACGGTTGCCAGCGGTATGGCGAAAAACACCCCCCAGAAGCCCCATATCCCGCCAAAAAATAGCACGGCGGCAATAATTGCCACCGGATGCAGGTTGACCGCTTCGGAAAACAGCAGCGGCACGAGCAGATTGCCGTCGATGAGCTGCAGCACGGTGTAGGCCACCAGCACGTAAAACGTGTGCGGCTCAAAACCCCACTGCGCATAGGCAACTATTGCAATCGGCAGGGTCATTGCCAGCGCGCCTAGATAAGGTACCAGCACCGAGAGGCCCACCAACGCTGAGAGCAGCATCGAATATTGCAAGCCCAGCAAGGTGAACAGTAAATAAGCCGCGATCCAGACGAGCAGAATTTCTACTACCTTGCCGCGGATGTAATTGGCCAGCTGGCCATCCACTTCCGACCATACGCTGCGGACCAGGTCCTGGTTGCGCGGCACAAAACGCAGCATCCAGGCCACAATCGCCTGCTTGTCGCGCAGAAAGAAAAACACCATCAGCGGCACCAGCACCAGATAAACTGCCATATAAATCAGGCCAACACCGACCACCACAGAACGGGAAACCACCAGTTGCCGCATAGAGCCGATGTCCTTGGTCACCGCACTCAACAGCGCTTCCACCTGTTCGGTGGTAATCATCGACGGGTAGCGTTCCGGCAGGCCCAGCAGCCAAGCCTGAGCGTTGGCGATAATCGAGGGAATCTCCTGAAACACCTGCGCAGCCTGGCGGGTCAGTAGCGGCACCAGCGCAAACAACACAACAATCACACCCACCAACAACGCGATAGCGAGCAATCCGGCAGCCAGCCCTCGTGGCAGCCTAAGGCGCTCCATGCTGCGTACCGGCCCCTCGAGAAAATAGGCCAGAATCACGGCCGCGATCACCGGCGCCAGCAGCCCCCCGAAGAATATGACCAGCAGCAAGACACCCGCCAGAATAATACCCAGCGACACCACTTGCGGGTCAGACAGATTTCGGTGGAACCACTCGCGGACAATATTCATACCGCACGCCCTCTTGTGCGTACATTAAATTAAAGGTGTGTACCCCAATTCTGGCGCAAACTAGGGTAGGATTGAACCGAAATATACAACAGACGTCTAACACGCTAGCACAGCCCGCCTAGCCGCCGCCCGGAGTCATCTTGCGCCATATTGCCCAAACCCTAGCACTGGCAGCGTTTATGCTGTGTACCGCGGCTGCGGCTGATGACTATGGCCTGCCCAGTATAGGCCAGCCGGCGGACAACGTACTCTCGCCCGCGCAGGAGAAGCAAATCGGCCAGCGCGTGGTCTCGCAGTTGCTCGAACGCGGGCTCATCGAGGAAGACCCGGAAATCAAGGAGTACATCAGCCGAATTGGCTGGCGCCTGGCCACGCGCACCGACCGGCCGCCAACAGATTTCAATTTCTACCTGATCGACGACACCGGTATTAACGCCTTCGCCCTGCCCGGCGGCTATATCGGCGTCAATGCGGGCCTGATCCTGGAAGCGGACAACGAAAGCCAGCTTGCCGGCGTGCTGGCACACGAAATTGCACACGTCACCCAACGCCACATTGCACGCCAGATTGAGGCCACCCAGGGCCTGACCTGGATAACCGCTGCCGCAGCGCTGTTAGCCATCATTGCCGGTGGCGGCAACCCCGCGGTAATCCAGGCAGCGGTGGCCCTGGGTGCAGCCAACATCGGGCAGCAGCAAATCAATTTTACCCGCAGCCACGAACTGGAGGCCGACCGCCTGGGCATTCGCACCCTGGCCAAGGCCAATTACGACCCCAACGGCATGGCCGGCTTTTTCGAGCATCTGGAAAAACGTACGCGCCTGTACGGCAACCGTCCGCCGCAAATTCTGCTTACCCACCCGATCAGCACCACGCGTATTTCCGAGGCTGAATCGCGCGCGCGTAACTATAAGGACGTAGAAATCCGCGAGTTTGACGACTTCGCCCTGATGCGCGCCCGCACCCGCGTACTCAGCACCAATCAGCCCAGTGAAATCGTGCGCTTCTACGAGCAACAACTAAGCAATCAGAAAAACAATCCGGCGCTAGAATATGGTCATGCCCTGGCGCTGGTGCGCGTAGGCCGCGTGGCGCCCGCCATAGAAATCTTGAGAAAACTCGATGAGTTGCCAACCGACCATCCTCACTATGCGCTGGCGCTGGCCGATGCGCGCGCCGTCAGTGGCGATGTCGATGGTGCGCTAACCACGCTTAGCCGTATCGAAGCAAAATTCCCCACTTACCGGCCCCTGAATCTGGCCTATGCGCAGGCGTTGATCGACAACGGACAGGCCGGGAATGCCCGCGCTTATTTATTGAAGCGAACAGAGTTATTGAACCGTGACGACCAGGTGCATCGCTTGCTGGCACTGGCCGCAGACCAGCTGGGTCGCCCGGCCGAAGCCTACTACCGTCAGGCCGAGTATTATCATTTGCGCGGGGAATACCCAGCCGCAGTGCATCAGCTACAGAGCGCCCTGCAGATACCGGATATCTCGAGTCAGGACAAGTCCCGGGTAATCGCCGCCCTAAGCCGTTACCGCAAGGAATGCGAGGCACAATATACAGAACGCGATTGCCGTGAGAGCGTTGAGCGCGTTATTGGGCGACGTTAAGCTGCGCGTTTAGAACGATGAATTCGGGATCCGTAACCCCCGCCTTCAGGCGTCTATTTAATATGTTCCTTCTCCCCATCGCTGCGCTCAACTCGCGTTGCTCGGGGAGAAGGTTAGGATGAGGGGTGCTGGCAAGTTTTGCCCCTCTCCCCGCAAGCGGGGAGAGGGAAAGTCGGCCGACCGATCCGGCCCTTGAGTTATTTTATGGGCCGTAAAACGAAGCCACCGGCTATAAGCCGGTGGAGTATTCACCGCGCCGGGCTCACATCTCGCACCGGCGCAATCGTGTTCCACTGCTTGCAGCTCGGACATTGCCAATGGCGGTAACGGCTGGAAAATCCGCACTGACCGCATAAATAGGTAGCCTGGCGTTCAATCACCTGTCGCAGGGATTCCCGCAGGCTGTCCAGCGGCCCGGAAAGACTGGTTTTGGCATCCGCCCAGGTTAATTCCAGTAGATGATAAAAGCCGATCCAGTTGGGTGTTTCCTGCACGTAATCCGACAGATGCATGATGGCGCCGTCGTTATCATTCTGACGCTGAAACAACTGCGCCAGGGCCACGTGTGGCGCCGCACCCTCGTAACGCTTGCTCAGGTTTTCCAGAAACTGCTGGTAGCCCTGCATATCACCGAGTTCTCTGTAACAACGCTCCAGTGGTTTCAGTATTTCGGTCGCGAATTCTATATCCTGCTTTACCACCTGTTGATAAGCTTTGATGGCAGCGCGCCAGTCTTGCCTGGCTTCGGCCAACTCACCCGTAATCAGGCTGGCACGCACGCACTCCCGAAACTCCGAGCGCGCCGATTTAAGGAATTTTTGTGCCGCCTCTGTATTCTTTGAAAGGCAGGCCTCGTCGGCCAGTTCACAATAATATTGCGCGATAATCGGCCGCAGGCTGTAGCCCTTAATGGATTCCAGGGTGCGGGTTGTAGAAATTGCCTGTTCCCAATCCCGCTCCTGTTCATAAATAGTCACCAGGCCGGATAAGGCGCGGTCCAGAAACATGCCCTGCTCCACCAGCTCACGGAAGAGGTTTTCAGCGCGATCCAGAACGCCGGCGCGCAGGTAGTCCTGGGCCAGTTCAAAGCGGGCCTGGTTACGATGTACGGGTTTTAGCGTGGGGCGGGCCACCAGGTTCTGGTGCACGCGCAATGCACGATCGACCTCACCTTGCCGGCGGAATAAATTGCCCAACGCCAGGTGGGTTTCGACCGTTTCGTTATCTACTTCTAGCAGGCGCACAAAGACTTCAATAGCTTTGTCTGCGTCTTCGTTCACCAGATGGCTTATACCGCGCAGGTAATCCGGATGAACGCTGGGCGGCGCTTCTTCCGGGGCTTGCGCACGGCCGCGCAAATACCAGCCCGAAGCTGCTGCAACCGGCAGCAGCAACAGCAGCAGCAACAAGCCGCCTTCAAGCATCGTGGATAGGCATACTCCGCAGGTTGCGGATCTCCGCCTGCGCATCCTTGAGTTGCCGGCGAGTTTTGCCCAGGCTAGTACGCAGCCCCACCAGACGTGTAAGCAGCAAAAGGAGTGCCAGGCCAATTCCCACCACGAAACTTGTTACCAGAATAATCACCAGCGGTACGCGTGCGTCAGACCAGAGAAAGTCCACCGTCACCTGCTGAAAATTCACGTATCCAAAAGCAATACCCAGCGCCAATGCAGCAACAATGAGCAGATTACGAATAAAACGAAGCATTACTGGCTATCTCGATTGACGTGAATGGAGCGTGCAGCAATTGTAGCAGGGCCTCAAGACAGAGTCTTGGCTAAAAAGCCAGCCATGTTACCGACACTGCGGCAACCAGATGCCGCACGCGGCATCGGCATACACGCACGGACCACCTGCCTTTATCCCAGGAGTTACTGGGAGCGGTCGTTGTTCTCCTTGACCCGCTCACGCATTTCCTTGCCCGGCTTGAAATGCGGTACGAATTTTTTGGGAATTTGTACCGATTCACCGGTCTTGGGGTTGCGCCCTACGCGCGCCGGACGGTGGTGAACCGAAAAACTGCCAAAGCCGCGTATCTCTATACGGCCCGCATCACTGAGTTCATCGCTTACATTTTCTATAAGCAGCTTTACTGCCAGCTCAACGTCACGATGCGACATATGCGCCTGACGCTCGACCAGTTTATCGATCAGTTCAGATTTAGTCATATCACTCCCCCAAGTAAAACGGAATAATCCTGCCAAACGCAGCAATTACCGTGCGTTCAGGCTAGACCAATAACGCGAAAGCCGCAAGCGTTTTTTATACTGCCTGCTATAAAAAAGGCACCATCCAGCAATGGACGGCGCCTTTTTTAACTCATCCAGGCATCAATACAGGAATGCCCTGGCTCTGATTATCGCAAGCCTAATCTTTGTCGGCCTGGATTTGCTCTTTCAGAATATCGCCCAGGTTAGTGGTGCCAGAGCTTTCGCTGGAGGAGGCGTACTCACGTACCGCCTCTTTCTCTTGCTTGTCTTCCTTGCCCTTGATGGACAGGCTGATCATGCGGTTTTTACGATCCAGCCCCATGAAGCGAGCTTCGATTCCGTCACCGGGCGACAACGCCGTGCGGGCGTCTTCAACCCGATCTCGTGCGATGTCGGAAGCGCGCACGTAGCCCAGCACTTCTTCGGCCAGTTTGACCGACGCGCCCTTGGCGTCCACTTCCTCGACAACGCCTTTGACGATGCTGCCCTTGGGATTGGCAACCACAAAGTCAGAGACGGGATCCTGCTGCATCTGTTTGATGCCTAAAGAAATGCGCTCGCGCTCGGCGTCGATGGAAAGCACCACGGCTTCCACTTCGTCGCCCTTGGCGAAATCACGCACGGATTCCTCGCCCTGGTCGCTCCAGGACAAGTCCGACAAATGCACCAGGCCGTCGATGTCGCCCGGTAATCCAACAAAAATACCGAAATCGGTAATGGATTTGATCTGGCCAGTAACCTTGTCACCTTTCTGATGATTCTGCGCAAAATCGTCCCAGGGGTTGGCCTTGCATTGCTTCATACCGAGCGAAATACGACGGCGCTCTTCGTCGATTTCCAGCACCATGACTTCAACTTCGTCACTCACGGAAACCACGCTGCCGGGGTTGGCGTTCTTGTTGGTCCAATCCATTTCGGAAACATGCACCAGGCCTTCCACGCCCTCTTCGATTTCCACGAAAGATCCGTAATCGGTGATGTTGGTAACCGCACCGAACAGGCGGGTACCTTCGGGATAACGGCGGGCAATATCGACCCAGGGGTCGTCGCCCAGTTGTTTCAGGCCCAGGGATACGCGGGTACGCTCGCGATCGAACTTGAGCACCTTGACTTCAATTTCCGCGCCCACTTCCACGACTTCGCTGGGGTCCTTGACCCGCTTCCACGACATATCGGTAATGTGCAGCAAGCCGTCGATACCGCCCAGGTCGACGAAAGCGCCGTATTCGACCAGGTTCTTGACGACACCCTTGAGGACGATGCCCTCCTGCAGGGTATCGAGCAGTTGCTTACGCTCTTCGCTGTACTCTTCCTGCAGCACATCGCGGCGCGAAACCACCACGTTATTGCGGATGCGATCCAGTTTAATAACGCGGAATTCCAGCGGCTTGCCTTCCAGGTAGGTGGTATCACGCACCGGGCGCACATCTACCAGGGAACCCGGCAGGAACGCACGGATAGTGCCCACGTCCACCGTATAGCCGCCCTTGACCTTGCCACTGATCTGGCCGGAAATGGATTCGCTCTTTTCGTAAGCGTTGGTGAGGAAGTCCCAGGTGCGGATGCGCTCGGCTTTTTCCTTGGACAGACGGGTGGCGCCAAAGCCGTCTTCAACCGCTTCCAGCGCGACTTCTACCTTGTCGCCCACGACGATGGTAATTTCGCCCTTTTCGTTGAAAAACTCCTCGATGGGGATAACCCCTTCCGACTTTAACCCGGCGTCTACAATGATCACGTCGGGTTTGATTTCCAGCACGGTGGCATTAACCAGCGCGCCGGGGGTCATGGTTTGACCTTCGAGGCTTTTCTCGAATAGTTCGGCGAAACTCTCACTCATGGGTTGTATAGTCCTAACGGCGTGTGCCGCATTTAAATAATCACCGCTGTTTGGCCAACTGATGCCTGGGCGATGGGTTTGTGAATAACCGTATGCGAACCTTGCGCTCGAATACGGACCTAAATATTTATTTACCTGTCGCCAGCCCTCGGTCTTCAAGCAAATCGTTGATACGGGCCAGCGTTGCATCAACATCCAGTTCGGTGGTATCAATAACCACCGCGTCCTCGGCGGGCTTCAGCGGGGAGTGGGTACGGGCTTCGTCCCGTTCATCTCGCGCCAGAATCTCGCAGTAAATCCGGTCGATTTTAGCATCCACGCCTGCTTGCGACAACTGCGTGTGACGGCGCTCGGCGCGTTCCCGAGCCGACGCGGTAACATAAATCTTTAATATGGCATCCTGAAACACTACGGTGCCCATGTCACGACCATCGGCAACCATGCCTGGCGGCTGACGAAACTTGCGTTGCAAGCGCAGTAATTGCGCCCTTACCGCAGGTGAAATCGCAAAGTAAGACGCCAGATTTCCGATCTCTTCGCTACGTATAGCGGTGCTTACATCTTCCCCGAACAAAAACGTTTGATGCGATTCGGCGGCGTCATTCACACGGAATTCTATCTCCATCCGGCCGGCCAACTCCGCGGCGCGGGCCATGTCCTCTGCTTGCTCCGGGTCAAGATTCTCACGCTTTGCGGATAACGCAACCAGACGATATAACGCGCCGCTATCCAGCAGATGCCAGCCGAGTTGTGACGCGACCACGCGGCTGAGTGTGCCCTTGCCGGAGCCGCTGGGGCCGTCGAAGGTGATTACGTGAGGCATAAGGCGTGTGGCGCTTGCATGGCTATGAGCTGGCTATTCGCTTACCGCTATTTTCAGACCTGTTTTTTGCGCTGTGGCCACAAAACCGGGAAACGATGTGTCTACGTTTACGCAGTCGTGTATGGTGATCTGCGCCTGTGCACGTAACCCGGCAACGGCAAAGGCCATGGCGATGCGGTGGTCACTGTGGCTGTCGACCACGCCGCCCTGCACCGCGCCGCCGGTAATGCTGATGCCATCGGGAAAAGTCTCGACGTGTATTCCCAGCTGCGTTAAACCCTCGGCCATTACTGCAATGCGATCACTTTCTTTTACGCGCAGTTCCTGCGCGCCACGCAACACGGTAGTGCCATTCGCACAGGCGGCGGCGATAAACAGGGCCGGAAATTCGTCGATGGCCAGCGGCACTTGCGCGGGTTCAATTTCAATACCGCGCAGGTCGCTGGCGCGCACCTGAATATCCGCAACGGGCTCGGCACCCTCATTACGCTGATTCAGCAACACAATATCTGCGCCCATGGCGCGTAGTATATTCAAGACTCCTGCGCGCGTCGGGTTCACGCCCACGCCTTCCAGCAACAACTCGGCACCGGGCGTAATCGCCGCTGCGACCAGAAAGAATGCGGCCGAGGATAGATCCCCGGGCACGGAAAAATCACAAGCCCGCAGCCGCTGGCTACCGGACAACCCCACACTGGCATTGCCCTGTTTTACCGACGCACCAAAGGCTTGCAGCATGCGTTCGGTGTGATCGCGGCTGGGACCGGGTTCGCTCAGATTCACTTCAGCATCACCACACAACGCCGCCAGCAGCAAACAGGACTTTACCTGCGCGCTGGCCACCGGCATGGCGTAATCAAGCGATTTCAGTTTGGATTTTCCACGTATCAAAAGCGGTGCCGTGCCGCCCTCTTCACCGCTGATATCCGCACCCATTCGGGTTAACGGCTCTATTACCCGCGACATCGGGCGTTTGCGTAAACTGGCATCACCGGTCAGCGTGGAATCGAAGGGCTGGCCAGCCAGCAAGCCCGCCAACAGGCGCATGGAAGTGCCGGAGTTGCCCACGTCCAGGGCATTGACTGCGGCCCGGAGTCCTCGCAACCCGACACCCGTTACTCTGAGTTCGTCCTGCTGCTGGCGAATATCCACGCCCATGGCCTGAAACGCGCGCATGGTGGCCAGACAATCCGCGCTATTGAGAAAACCGCTAACGCGCGATTCACCCTCAGCCAGCGCGCCCAACATAACGCTGCGATGCGATATGGATTTGTCGCCCGGCACGCATATCTGGCCCTGCACCGAGCCACCCGGGCTAACGACAAAATCCCGCCTCATACTTTCTTCCTGTCTGCACGCGCGGTGAATTCATCGCGCGCCTGCTTGGCGCGTTTGAAACACTGGTTGATCGCATCGTGGTCGTCATTCGCGATGGCTCCACGCAGGGTTTGTAAATCCTGAATGTAGTCGTCCAGCACCGCGAGCAAGGCCGGTTCATTCGAGCAGACGATGTCGGTCCACATTTCCGGACTTGATGAAGCAATACGGGTAAAGTCCGCAAAGCCGCCCGCGGCATATTCAAATATTTCGCGCCGTTCCTGCATGCGCACCAGGCTGTCTACCAGGGCGTAAGCCAGCACATGGGGCAAGTGGCTGGTAGCGGCCAGGACTTTGTCGTGATGATCCGCTGCCATTTCTGTAACTTGCGCGCCCACAGCTTGCCACATTATCTGAATCTGATTTGTGGCCTGTTTATCCGTCTCGCTGGTGGGGGTCAGAATAACCCGCCGGTTTTCAAACAATTCCGCAAACGACGCAGCCACCCCGATCCGCTCGGTGCCGGCAACCGGATGGCCGGGAACAAATCGGGGGAAAAGATCAGCCAGACCTTCACGCGCGGCATTAATGACACTCTGCTTGGTGCTGCCACCATCGGTGACGATTGCATCGGCGGATAGCGCCGGCTTGATCGCTGCAAATACCGCGGCCATGGCGCCCACCGGCACGGCAACAAATACCAGATCGGCGCCGGTAACCGCCGCGGCGAGATCAATTGTAATCTCGTCGACGACGCCCAGCTCGCGGGCCACTTCCAGATGTTCTGTTTTGCGGCTCGTGCCAACAATATGTGCTGCCAACCCATGCATGCGCAGGGCGCGTGCAAGCGACCCACCGATCAGACCAACGCCAATTATCGCTACGCGTTTGAACATCATCGGCCGAGCGCGGCTTCGAGCGCGCTGATGAAACGCTGATTCTGTTCAGGCAAACCAATGGTTACGCGCAGGTATTCCGGCATCGCGTAACCTGCCAACGGGCGCACGATCACACCGTGGCGCAGCAGTGTTTCGTACACTGGAGTAGACGGGCCACCACAATGGAAACTCAGAAAATTAGCCTGTGACGGGAGCACGTCCAGGCCCATCCCGACAAGTTGGGTGCGCAGTTTATCGCGCTCACTGTTATTCAAATCCAGCGACGCGGCTACGTGTTCATCGTTGTCTAAGGCGGCTTCGGCGCACAGCAGTCCCAGAGCGTTTACATTGAACGGCTGACGGACGCGGTTCATCAAATCGGCGAGTCCGGGGGAGGACATGGCATACCCCACCCGTAATCCCGCTAAACCATGCACTTTGGAAAAGGTGCGGGTAACGACCAGATTGGGAAAGCGCCGCAGCCATTCGCGGCTTGGCGGTTGATAATCAGGATGCAGATATTCACGATAAGCTTCGTCTAGCAGCACGACGGTATTACCCGGCACCAATTCCAGGAAGCTTTCCAGCGCAGCGGCGCCAGACCAGGTGCCGGTGGGGTTATTGGGACTGGCGATAAATACCACCCGCACGTCGTCATCCAGCGCCTTGGTAAAGGCTTCCAGATCATGCCCCAGCGGCATTTCACTATCTTTGGGATAGGCGGACACTTCACGCGCGTCACCATTGGCCGCCAAGGTAACCAGACGGTAAATGGCGAAGCCATATTGCGAGAACAGCGATGCCCGGCCCGGCCCCAGGAACAGCCGCGCGATCAGATCCAGAATATCGTTCGAACCATTGCCCAGGGTAATGCAGGCCGGGTCCAGGTCATGGATTTGGGCCAGCCGCTGTTTCAGTTTAAAACCGTTACCGTCCGGGTATAGCGCCAGATCGCCAGACCATTGCTGCAAAATCTCGCGAGCAAGAACAGACGGACCCAAAGGGTTTTCATTTGAGGCCAGCTTGATGACGTTGGTTACGCCCAGCTCGCGCTCCAGGTCTTCGGCGGGTTTTCCCGGCTCATAGGGACGCAGCGAATGCACGCCGGCATTGGCTAGATCTACTAAATTAGCTGTCATAGTTTTCGATAAAAAAGTATCTAACCACAGAGAAACAGAGGAAACAGGGGGAAGAAATAAGTTTTAAAACCACAAAGACACAAAGAACACGAAGGACGGGAAATTAAATAATCTCCCGCTCTCGTTGGGTACCTTGTGGTATTGATTTTCATTTTACCTTCCCCGTTCCCCCTGTTTCTCTGTGGTTTAGTAATCTTTGTTTAAGCTCCCGTTCCCCTTTAATTCACGGCCTTGGGATAAGCCCCGAGAATTTTCAGGAATGCCGCTTGTGATTCGATCTGGTCTATTACCTTGCGCACGCGCTCTTCTTCCACGTGGCCTTCCAGATCTATAAAGAAATTATAGTCCCAGGCCGCGCGCCGTGACGGCCGTGATTCAATGCGCGATAAATCCACCCCAGTTTCCGCCGCCGGCGTGAGCAACCTATGCAACATGCCGGGTTCATTGCGGATGGATACCATGATGGACGTCATGTCATGGCCGGTAGCCGGCACCTTCTGCTTGCCGAGCACCAGAAAGCGCGTGGTGTTATTGGGTTCATCCTCGATATTGCTGGCCATGACCGGCACGCTGTAAAGATCGGATGCGGCACGCGCGGCAATCGCTGCGGATTGCGTTTCTTCGCTGACCAGACGCGCGGCCTCGCCGTTACTGGCCACGGCCTCACGCATCACATTGGGCAAATTCGCATCCAGCCACTTGCGGCACTGCGCCAGGGATTGCGCATGCGCGACTACTCTTTTTATCTGGCCTAATTCAGAAGCATTGGATAACAGATGATGATGCACAGCCAACGAGACTTCCCCACAAATCACCAGCGGGCTGCCAACCAGCTGATCCAGCGTGTGGCTGACCACGCCCTCGGTGGAGTTTTCCACCGGCACCACTCCATAATCCGCGTTACCGGCTTCGACTTCGCGGAATATTTCGTCAATGGCGGCAAGCGCCAATGAGCTAACCGCATGTCCGAAATGCTTGTAGACGGCGGCCTGGGTATAAGTCCCTTCCGGGCCCAGATAAGCGACTTTCAGCGGCGACTCCAGCGCAAGACAGGCCGACATTATCTCGCGCATCAGGCGCGTAATCGTCTCATTGCTTAGTGGGCCGGTATTACGCTCGGCTACCGCGCGCAGAATTTCTGCTTCGCGGCCGGGGCGGTAAAAATCCCCGTGGTCGCCGTTGTCTGCCTTGATTTTTGCGATATCACCGGCGATTTCCGCACGCTCGCTGATGAGCTTTTGCAACTGCGCGTCCAGCGCATCGATGCGCGCGCGTGCTGCCTTGAGTGCGTCTTCGCTCATCACGTAAAAACTAGGCGTTGGCGCCTACCGCAGACAAATAACGCACCGAAAGCACGCCTGCGATACTGCGTAACTCTGCCAGCACCTTTTCCGCGCAGGCGAAATCCACGTCCACCAGGGTATAGGCAATATCACCTTTGGATTTGTTCAGCAGGTCGGCGATGTTCAGCTTGTGGCTTGCCAGGGTCGAGGTGATCTGACCGACCATGTTCGGCACGTTGGCGTTGACCACGCAGATGCGATGCGCGTTATCGGTGGGCAGCATGATCGCCTCTGGAAAATTCACCGAGTTACGTATATTGCCAACTTCCAGATAATCGCGCAGCTGGTCGGCGACCATGATCGCGCAATTGTCTTCGGCTTCATCGGTTGACGCACCCAAATGTGGCAGCGCCACGACTTTAGGATGGTTTTTGGATACCTTGGTTGGGAAATCACAAACATAGCTACCCAGATGTCCGGAATCCAGCGCCGCCAGAACGGCTGCTTCATCCACAATGGCGTCGCGTGAGAAGTTAAGCAACACCGCGCCCTTGCGCATTACTTTTAAGCGTTGCTCGTTGATCAGGCCTTTTGTGTCCTCAACCAGCGGCACGTGGATGCTTACAAATTCGCAACGAGAGAGTAATTCATCCACGGAAAGCGCCTGGTCAACTCCGGCGTGCAGGCGCCAGGCGTTGCTTACTGTTATCTGCGGGTCATAACCCAGTACATTCATACCCAGATCGCGCGCGGCATTGGCCACCTGCACACCGATTGCGCCCAGGCCGATTACGCCCAGCGTACGGCCCGGCAATTCCATGCCCTTGTATTGCTTCTTGCCGGCTTCCACTTGCTTGTGCAGTTCTTCGTCCGTGCCTTCGAGCTTTTGCACGTAATCCCAAGCCTGCACGATATTACGCGCAGATATGAACAAGCCTGCCAAAACCAGCTCTTTAACCGCGTTGGCATTGGCGCCGGGCGCGTTGAACACCGGCACACCGCGTTTGCTCATTTTGTCGACCGGAATATTGTTGACCCCGGCACCGGCACGCCCGACCGCGCGCACGGACTCGGCAATTTCCATGTCGTGCATATTGTGGGAACGCAGCATGATGGCATCCGGGTTACTCATCTCGGAAGCCACTTCATACATTTCACGCGGCAGGCGATCCAGGCCCAGCGGGGAAATATTGTTTAGCGTTTGAATCTTGTAAGTCATAAAAAACCTTTTAAATCAGAATATAACCACGGAGGAACAGAGAAACGGAGAAAAAATAGCTAAAAATCAAGAAATCACAAAGGACACAAAGTCATTCTTCTCGCCCTTTGTGTTCCTTGTGACTTTGCGGTTTCAACGTCTTTTATCTTCCTCTGTTCCCCTGTTCCTCTGTGGTTAGCCATTCTTGTGTTCGAACTCGCGCATGAACTCAATCAGCGCGTCTACGCCAGCTTCAGGCATGGCGTTGTAAATGCTGGCGCGCATACCGCCGACCGAGCGGTGGCCTTTCAAGGTAGTCAGCCCTGCGGCTTCGGCCTGTTTCAGGAAGTCGTCATTTCTGGCGTCATCGGCCAGCAGAAACGATACATTCATACGCGAGCGCACGTCTTTATCAACCGGATTGCTGTAAAAAGCAGAGTTGTCGATATAGTCGTATAGCTTTGCGGCCTTGCGCGCGTTGGTTTTGCCGATGGCCTCCAGGCCGCCCTGTTGTTTGGCCCATTTGAAAACCAGCCCGCTGACATACCAGGAGAAACAGGCGGGGGTGTTCAACATGGAATCGGCGTCCGCCTGTTGCTTCCAGTCGAAAACCATGGGGCAGGATTCCTGTGCGTGACCGATCAGGTCGTCACGCACGATAACAATAGTCAACCCGGCGGGGCCGACGTTTTTCTGTGCGCCGGCATAAATTACGCCGTACTTCGATACATCAATCGGACGCGACATGAAGGTGGAAGACATGTCCCCCACCAGCGGCACATTGCCGGTATCGGGTATATCGTGGAATTCCACGCCTTCGATGGTTTCATTCGGGGTGATGTGCACATAGGCGGAATCCGAACCCAGGTCCCAAGTGTCGACCGCCGGAATACTGGTGAAACCGTTTTCCGGCTTGGCGGACACCACCGAATTCGAGACATATTTTTGCGCTTCTTTATGCGCCTTTTTACTCCAGGAACCGGTAACTACATAATCCGCACGCTGATCGGCCTGGGCGATATTTAACGGAATCGCGGCAAATTGGCCGCTGGCGCCGCCCTGTAGGAACAAGACTTTGTAGTTATCAGGAATCGCCATTAAATCACGCAGGTCTTGCGTGGCGGTTTCGGCAATGGAAACAAATTCATCACCGCGATGGCTCATTTCCATCACCGACATGCCGGCGCCGTGCCAGTCCAGCATTTCGTCGCGGACCTGGGCTAGCACTTCTTCCGGGAGGGTTGCGGGGCCGGCGCTGAAATTATAAATACGTGACATATTTAACCTTAGTTAAGAAAATTTGAACCGCAGAGGACGCAGAGTTCGCAGAGGGAAGAGAAAACAATTTTTATTGATAGGTTCCTCTGCGTCCTCTGCGGTTAAATACTTTTAAGAAACTTCCTCGTCGTCATCCTCATCGGCCACGATACGGTCCAAACCAACCAGTTTTTGGTTATCCGCAAGCTTGATGATGCGCACGCCCTGGGTATTACGCCCGACGATGCTAATGCCGTCAGCCTGGGTGCGGATCAGGGTGCCGGTGTTGGAGATGAGCATGACCTCGTCATCCTCGGCTACTTGCGTGGCGCCGACCACCGCGCCGGTTTTCTTGCTTTGCTTCAACGACAACACGCCTTGGCCACCGCGGCCACGTAGCGGGTAATCGTCTACTGGCGTGCGCTTACCGTAACCATTTTCTGTGACAGTCAGAATATGGCCGTCGCGCACAACGATCAGGCCAATTACAGATTGCTTGTCCTTGAGGCGAATGCCGCGCACACCGGCCGCGCCGCGGCCCATGGAGCGCACGTCTTCCTCGGCAAAACGGATCACTTTACCTGCGTCCGAGAAAATCATAATGCTGGAATCGCCCACGGTTAAATCGACCCCGATCAGGCGATCACCGTCGCGAATATCAATCGCAATAATGCCGTTCGAGCGCGGACGTGAGTAATCAACCAGCGGCGTCTTCTTGACGCGGCCCAGTTTGGTGGAGAAAAACACATTCTCGCCAGTATCGAATTCCTTGATCGGCAAGACCTGGCTGATGCGTTCGTCGGCTTCCAGCGGCAGCAGGTTCACAATGGGCCGGCCGCGCGATCCGCGACTGCCGCTTGGCAATTCGTAGACCTTCAGCCAGTAAACCTTACCGAAATTGGAGAAACACAGCAGCGTATCGTGGGTGTGGGTAACCCATAGTTTGTCGATGAAGTCGGCGTCCTTGGTCTTGGTCGACGACTTGCCGCGTCCACCGCGCCGCTGCGCCTGGTAAACATCCAGCGCCTGGGATTTCACATAACCTTCGTGCGTAAGCGTAACCACCACGTCTTCCGGCGTGATCAGGTCTTCGGTGGTCAGGTCCAGCTTGTCGTTGATGATTTCCGTGCGGCGCTCGTCGCCGTATTCATCACGAATCGCCACCAGCTCTTCACGAATCACTTCAAACAAACGCGCCTTGTTGGACAAAATCTCCATGAATTCAGAGATCTTGACCAGCAGACTCTCGAATTCCTCGATGATCTTGTCCTGCTCCAGGCCGGTCAGCCGATGCAGGCGCAAATCCAGAATCGCCTGGGCCTGGGTTTCGGTGAGCTTGTAGCCCTTGTCTCCCAGGCCAAATTCCTTCGCCACATCCAGCGGCCGGGAGGCATCCGCGCCCGCACGACCAAGCATTCCAGTCACCTGCCCGGGCGCCCACAGCTTGTCCAGCAAGCCTTGCTTGGCTTCAGCCGGACTGCCGGATGCCTTGATCAAGGCGATGATTTCGTCGATATTCGCCAGCGCAACGGCCAGGCCTTCCAAGACATGCGCCCGCGCCCGGGCTTTCGCCAGTTCAAACTGTGTACGCCGGGTAATAACTTCGCGACGATGGCGCAGGAAGGCCACGATAATGTCGCGCAAGCTCATGGTCTTGGGCTGGCCGTTGTCCAGCGCCACCATGTTGATGCCAAACGAGGTCTGCATCTGCGTTTGGCGGTAGAGATTGTTCAGCACCACCTCGGCGGTTTCGCCGCGGCGCAGCTCGTAAACCATGCGCATGCCGTCCTTGTCGGACTCGTCGCGCATGGCGGTAATGCCTTCGATCTTTTTCTCTTTGACCAGTTCGGCGGTTTTTTCCAGCAAGCGCGCCTTGTTCACCTGATACGGCAGTTCGGTGACGATAATGGCCTGCTTGTCGCTACCGTCAATATCCTCGAAATGGGTGCGCGCGCGCATGATGACGCTGCCGCGGCCGGTTTCGTAGGCATTGCGCATGTCCTGCGTGCCGTTGATGAACGCGGCGGTCGGGAAATCCGGCGCCGGAATATGCTGCATCAGGCCTTCAATGGTGATGTCAGGATCGTCCACCATCGCGATGCAGGCGTTCACGACTTCGGTCAGGTTGTGCGGCGGAATGTTCGTGGCCATGCCCACAGCGATACCGGTGCCACCGTTAATCAGCAGATTCGGCAGACGCGTCGGCATGACCGATGGCTCGGTCTCCGACTCGTCATAGTTGGGGACGAAATCGACCGTGTCCTTGTCGATATCGGCCAACAATTCGTGCGCGAGCTTGGACATGCGCACTTCGGTGTAACGCATCGCAGCGGGCGAATCGCCGTCTACCGAGCCGAAGTTGCCCTGGCCATCGACCAGCACGTAGCGCATCGAAAACGGCTGCGCCATGCGCACAATGGTGTCGTAAACGGCAGTGTCGCCGTGCGGGTGGTATTTGCCGATCACGTCGCCAACAACACGCGCGGATTTCTTGTACGACTTGTTGTAGTCGTTGCCCAGCTCGCGCATGGCGTGCAGAACACGCCGGTGCACGGGCTTGAGCCCGTCTCTTACATCAGGCAAAGCCCGTCCAACAATTACGCTCATGGCGTAATCCAGATAGGATTGCCGCATCTCGTCTTCGAGATTTACGGACAGTATTTCTTTCGCGACTTCAGCCATATTTTTTATACGCTTTTGCCCAATGGCACGGCCTTGGCCAGGATAGCCAATACACAGCCAACACAAAGGCCACTTCGGGACGGAAAAAGGCGCGTACTGAACGCGCCCGGCTAAGCGACAAGTTTAACATAAATCCCGCGGCGTGGCGGCCCCCGGAAACACCGGCTTTGCTATAGTCTGACGCTACCCAAAGCTCACCCCAAAACTCACTAAGAACGTCGAGATCGCCATAGCCATGAGTGCCCGCATGAATGCCCAGATGAATGAAGTCGACACCCTGATTTTGCCGCGCTGGATAATCCCGGTGGAAACACCCGGCGAAGTGCTGGAAAACCACGCACTGGCCATTGACGACGGCCGCATCGCCGCGATTTTGTCTGCCTGTGAAGCCAAGGCCCGGTTTAGCGCCCGCGAAATAGTGGATTTGCCGGATCACGCGCTCATCCCCGGTTTGATCAACGCCCACACCCACGCCGCCATGAGCCTCATGCGTGGCCTGGCCGACGATCTGCCGCTGATGGAATGGCTGGAAGGCCACATTTGGCCAGCGGAAGGCCAGTATATGTCCAGCGAATTCGCCACGCACGGGGTAGAGCTGGCGATGGCCGAGATGCTGCGCGGCGGCACCACCTGCTTCAACGACATGTATTTTTTCCCGGATGTGACCGCGCAAGCAGCTGCCAAGGCCGGCATGCGCGCCAGCGTCGGCATGATTCTGATCGACTTCCCCACCGTATGGGCACAAAACCCGCACGAATACATCGAAAAAGGCCTGACGGTGCGCGATAAATATCGCGACCACCCGCTTATCTCCACGCTATTCGCCCCGCATGCGCCCTACACCGTCTCCGACGAACCGCTGAAAAAGATCCGCGTGCTGGCGGATGAAATGGACCTGCGCATCCACATGCACGTGCATGAAACCGCATTTGAGGTTGCCGAGGCCGAGAAAACCAGCGGCAAACGCCCCCTGGCTCGCCTGAAAGAACTCGGCCTGCTTACGCCCAGTCTGCTGGCCGTGCACATGACGCAGCTGACGGACGCCGAAATTGAGGACTGCGCGCAAGCCGGCATTAATGTACTGCACTGCCCTGAGTCCAACCTGAAACTCGCCAGCGGCCTGTGTCCGGTACAAAAACTGCTGGACGCCGGCATTAACATAGCGCTGGGTACCGACGGCGCCGCCAGCAATAACGACAGCGACATGCTCGGCGAAATGCGCACGGCCGCACTCATCGGCAAGCTGGCCGCGAATGACGCCGCCGCCCTGCCCGCCGCCGCCGTTCTGCGAATGGCCACACTAAACGGTGCCAGAGCACTGGGCCTGGAAGAACAAACCGGCTCGCTGGTGGCCGGCAAATGGGCGGATTTATGCGCGATAGATTTAAGCGCGCCGGAAACCCAGCCGGTGTACGACCCGATCTCGCAGATTGTTTACTCGGCCGGGCGCGAGCAGGTCAGTGACGTGTGGGTGGCGGGAAAGCGTTTGTTGCGTGAACGCAAGCTGACGAGACTGGATCTGGAGGCGATTCTCGACAACGCTCATCTATGGCGTAGCCGCCTGAGCGAGGCAGGCCAACTGTAGGGCAAGCGTGTCGCGGTTCGCTACGCTCAGCTCGCTGCGCTCGGGCAAGTCACAGACTTGCCATACAATTTAGTCGCGCTCACCTGGAATCGGCGCCAGCGGCGGTTTCACATCCGCATTCTGCCCGCGATGGCGCAACCAGTGATCCATTAAAACAATGGCCATCATGGCCTCGGCGATGGGTGTAGCACGCACACCAACGCAGGGGTCGTGGCGTCCGGTGGTGCGCATTTCGGTGGCCTGACCTTGGGTATCCACCGTACGCCCGGGGATTATGATGCTGGACGTCGGCTTTAATGCAATGCTCGCGGTAACGGTCTGACCGGAGCTGATTCCGCCCTGAATACCGCCGGAATGGTTGGCCAGAAATCCGTCAGGCGCGAGCTCATCGCGATGCTCGGAGCCACGCTGGGTCACGCAGGCGAAACCATCGCCTATTTCCACGCCCTTGACCGCGTTAATGCTCATCAACGCAGCGGCCAGATCCGCATCAAGACGCTCGAATACCGGCTCGCCCAGGCCCGGCGGCACGCCTTGCGCCTGCACATTAATGCGGGCGCCGATGGAGTCGCCGTCCTTGCGCAGCTGGTTTATGTAGGCTTCGAGTTCGGGCACTTTGTCCGGGTCCGGGCAGAAAAACGGGTTGGTATTGACCGCATCCCAGTCCTTGCATTCGAGGCTGATTTCGCCCATCTGCGCCAGATAGCCACGGATGGTTATTCCTAATCGCTCGCGAAGATATTTCCGGGCAACGACCCCTGCCGCCACCCGCACCGCGGTTTCGCGCGCCGACGAGCGCCCGCCGCCACGATGGTCGCGGATGCCGTATTTTTGCGTATACGTATAGTCGGCGTGGTTGGGCCGGAATACGTCCTTGATCTTGCCATAATCGCGCGAACGCTGGTCTTCGTTTTCGATCAGAATGGCGATTGGGGTACCGGTGGTTTTGCCCTCGAAAATGCCGGATAAAAACCGCGCGCTGTCGGATTCGCGGCGCTGAGTTACAAAGCGCGACTGACCGGGTTTGCGCCGGTCCAGGTCGATCTGCAGTTCCGCCTCGCTGATCTCCAGCCCCGGCGGGCAGCCGTCGATTACGCAGCCGATGGCCGGGCCGTGGCTTTCGCCAAAGCTGGTTACGGTGAAGGCCCTGCCCCAGGTATTACCGGCCATGTTCAGCGCTCACTGCGGCTTCTTCTATTTGCATGTCGCGCCAAACGCTCAGGTCCTCGGCCTCCAGAATTCCGATGCCTACGCCGCCGTGTTCCATTTCCGCCCAGGTAATGGGCAGGTCAGGCCAGCGCTGTTCCATGAAATAGGCGCTGTAGCCTACTTCCAGAACAAGCAATCCATCCGCGGTTAAATAGTCGGGCGCGGCCATGATCAGGTCGGCCACCATATCCAGGCCATCGCCACCGCCGGCGAAAGCCATTTCCGGCTCGTGCTTGTATTCTGCTGCCAGTCCGGCTATTTCCTCGCCCCCCACGTAGGGCGGGTTGGTTACGATCAAATCGAATTTGCGCCCATTCAGCCCCGCGAACATGTCGGACTTGAGCATTTCCGCGCGCATATCCACTTGGTGGCGTTCAGCGTTTATGCGGGCGATTTCCAGAGCGCCCTCGCTGATATCCGTGCCGACCACTTCAGCATCTGGAAATGCCATTGCGCAGGCGATTGCGATGGCGCCGCAGCCGGTACATAAGTCCAAGATCGCATGCGGTTCGCGGCCGCCGATCCAGGGCTGAAATTCCCGCACAATAATCTCGGCTATAGGCGAACGCGGTACCAGCACGCGTTCGTCTACGGTAAAACGCAAGCCCGCAAACAGGGCCTCGCCGGTGATGTAAGCCGCCGGGCGGCGTTGCTCTATACGTTGTTCGAACAGGCTAAGCACCTGCATGCGTTCGTCATGCATCAGCCGCGCATCGAGGTAAGCTTCGGGCAGGTCGTACGGCAGATGCAGGGCAAACATCACCAGTTGCGCTGCCTCATCCAGAGCGTTGTCATTACCGTGGCCAAACGCCAGTTCATGCGCATTGAATTGCGTAGCACCCCAGCGGATGAGATCGCGCGGTGTTTGCAGCGTTTCGGCAACGTGGATGTTATCGGCCATAATTCAAGCGTTTTAGAACAGGAGTTGAATAGCGCCGGACGTGCCCGGCAAAG
The DNA here is from genome assembly GCA_041688215.1 of Salinisphaeraceae bacterium. Lineage (GTDB taxonomy): Bacteria > Pseudomonadota > Gammaproteobacteria > Nevskiales > Salinisphaeraceae > JBDNIO01. The sequence continues at coordinate 21,518 of JBDNIO010000173.1, forward strand.
CGCAACAGTATGAGATAATTTTACCGGATGTCTACCGTAACTCTCTCCAGAACCACCCTCCTGGTCGCCCTGTGCATAGTGGTCGCCGCAGCCGTCGGCATGCTCACGGCACATTTCCTGCTTAACCCGGGCGGCGCGGTACCCGACGATATCACGCTGCTTGAGCCGCCACGTCCACTACCAGAAATCGCCCTGGTGGACGACACAGCGAAACCCTTCGGGCTGGATAATTTGCGCGGCGGTTGGTCGCTGCTGTTTTTCGGCTTCACCCACTGCCCGGATATTTGCCCCAACACGCTGGGCATACTGAATACGGTTCACAGCGCACTGAAACAGGATGGCGACATCCCACCGCTGAAAATAATATTTGTATCGGTAGACCCGCGCCGGGATACCCCGGCAGCCCTGCATGAATACGTGCGCTATTTTGACAAGGACTTTGTGGGCGTCACCGGCGAGATCGAAGAAATCAAAAAGCTGACCCAGGCGCTGTATCTGCCCTTTGCCACCACCGACAATCCCGATGGCGGGTACACCGTGGAACACAGCGCCGCGCTGGTGCTGGTCAACCCGAAAGCGCAGGCCCGGGTTTACTTCACGCCACCACACGAACCGCAGAAACTGGCGCAGCAATTAGCGGCCGTGATCAATTCAGAATGAAACTAATCTAATGGAAAGTGATAACGCCTCCGCGGTTGATCGTTTGTTCGCCGCTGTGCAAATGCTGTTGCCCACGCACCTGCTTTCACGCGGCATGCACCGTATTGCCCGCATCCGCGTGCGCTGGTTCAAGCAGACCCTGATCAACTGCTTTGTCCGTCTTTACAAGGTAAACCTGGGTGAGGCGCAGATACAAAATCCGAAACGTTTCGACAGTTTCAATGAATTTTTCACCCGCGCCCTGCGCGCCGATACGCGCCCAATGCCCAGCGACGAATCCGCCCTCATATCACCGGTGGACGGCATCCTCGGCCAATTCGGTAACATCACTACCGGCAAGCTAGTCCAGGCCAAGGGCCAGGCTTATGACGTAACCGAATTGCTCGGCGGGCGCGAGGATCTGGCGGCCGCATTCATGGGCGGGCAATTCGCCACGCTGTATCTGGCGCCCTATAACTATCATCGTATCCACATGCCGATGGCGGGCGTGTTGCGCGAAACCAGTTATCTACCGGGCAGGTTATTTGGCGTAAATCCCATAAGCGTACGCGCTATTCCAAGGCTGTTTACCCGCAACGAGCGCGTATCCGCGTTATTCGACACCCCGGCCGGCCCCATGGCGCTGGTACTGGTAGGTGCGTTTTTCGTCGGCAGCATTGCCACCACCTGGGCGGGCGAAATCACACCCCCCCACCGGCGCGGTGCGCGCCACGAATCCTTTCCGGCAGCAGGCACGTCCTGTTTATCATTTCAGCGCGGTGACGAAATGGGACGCTTTAATTTTGGCTCCACGGTAATACTGCTATGCGGGCCGGACGCGGTGAACTGGGCGGGCCACCTGGAGACAGGCCAAACACTGCGGCTCGGCCAGGGTCTGGGGACTATTCAACCCGGCAGCTAAGCGCGCTCCCAGGCAAACGGTAACACCGGCGCTATAGCAACAAAGCCCAAGGCCAGCGCAAGCAAGCGATCAACGCCTAGCGCCACCCCGGCACAGGCAGGCAAGCCCTGGCGCTGCGCCGCAATCAGGCGTGCATCGCCAACCTGGGTTTGCTGGCCATTGGCGACGCGAATTGCGATGTCTGCTGCTACGCGTTGCTGTAACAAATCCGGGTCCAGCAATTCATTGCCACCGTTAGCCAGTTCCACGCCCTGCCAATACAACTCGAAGCGTTCGGCTAGCGGCGGCGTGCCATTCCGGGTTTGGGTCAGCACCGCCATACTTGCGGGATAATCGGTTACAAAACAGGCGCCGGAATCGGCCAGCCAATCGGAGATACCCACGCCGAGAACCAGATCCAGCCAGAAATCACGCGCCTGGGGAGCATCATTTGCCGGGCTCTTGGACGGCGCCCAGCCACGTTGCTCGGCGGCGGCCCGTAACGCTTCGGCACTCGCCGTATGTGGGTCTGGCAGGCCGGCCTGGGAGAAAACATCCGCAATGCTGTAACGCGGTATATTTTCGGGCGCGTTGGTAGCAACCGCGCACAATAGCGCAGCAACTTCATCCATTAGTTCGTGATAATCAAGGCCCGGTCGATACCATTCGAGCATACAGAACTCGGGGTTGTGCCAGCGCCCCGCTTCACCGGCGCGGAACGCCGGGCCCAGGCGGTAAATCGGCCCGCTGCCTGCGGCCAGCGCGCGTTTCATGGCGAATTCCGGCGAGGTGATCAACCAGCGATTCGGGTCTTGCGCAAGTTGGAAGCTTGCCAGCCCAGGCTCGCTGGCAGCGCCTTGAGACAGCACTGGCGTGTCGATCTCCAACACGCCGCGCTCGGCGAAAAACTGCCTGACTTGGGCGAATAAGTGTGCCCGTTCTATCAGAACTTCGCGGCTAGCGCTGGGTTGCCAGTCACCGGCGGGCATAGTTTTACTCGCTGGCGCGGGAAACGTATTCACCCTTGCGGGTATCGATTTTCAGCAACTCACCGATTTCAATGAACAGCGGCACACGCACCACGGCGCCGGTTTCCAGCGTGGCCGGTTTGCCGCCACCGCCGGAGGTGTCGCCACGCACACCGGGGTCGGTGTCGGTTACGGTCAGGGTTACAAAATTGGGCGGATCAATCTGCAACGGGGTGTTATTCCACAAGGTAACATCGCATTTGTCCTGTGGTTTGAGCCATTTTTTGGCGTCGCCCAGCGCGGCTTCGCCGGCCTGGTATTGCTCGAAGCTGTTGGGTTCCATGAAGTGCCAGAACTCGCCGTCTTCGTATAAATACTGCAGGTCCAGATTCACGACATCGGCGGCTTCTACCGTTTCGCCGGAGCGAAAGGTCTTGTCGACAACGCGCCCGGTCTTGAGGTTTCGTATCTTGACCCGGTTAAAGGCCTGACCCTTGCCGGGTTTAACAAACTCATTTTCGACAATGTTATGCGGGTCGCCGTCGAGAATAATCTTTACGCCGCCCTTGAACTGATTAGTTCTGATCGTGGCCATATCGCCTCTGCTTGAAAGAAATATCTTCCCAGTTTTACGGACTATCTCGCGGCCGCTATAGTAGCGCCATGTCAAGCTCCGCATCCGAAACGGCCGTTAGTCTAGCGCAAACCCAAACGCACTGGCAGCAGTCGATGCGTCAGGCCATCCGCGACCCGGCAGAACTGCTGGCCCTGCTGCAGTTATCGCCCACACTGTTACCGGCGGCACAGCGCGCGGCTGCGCTGTTCCCGCTGCGCGTTCCGCGCAGTTATGTGGCGCGTATGCAGCTTGGAAACCCTGACGATCCCTTGCTGCGGCAAGTGCTGCCCCTGGAAGATGAAACGCTAGAGCAACCCGGATTCGTGCACGATGCGGTCGGAGATATCCACAGTGTGCGCCCGGGCGGCATCCTGCAAAAATACCAGGGCCGGGCGCTGCTGATTACCACCGGCGCTTGTGCCGTGCATTGTCGCTACTGCTTTCGCAGGCATTTTCCCTATAGCGAAATCAACGCCGGGCGCGCGTCCTGGAAGGATGCGCTGGCTGAAATCGCAGCGGACACCAGCTTGAGCGAAATTATCCTCTCAGGCGGTGACCCCCTCTCCTTGTCCGACAGGAGTCTGGCTGAATTAAGCCAGGGACTCGACCGAATACCGCACCTGCAACGACTGCGCATCCACACCCGCACACCCATTGTAATGCCCGAGCGTGTGGATGACAGCCTGCTTGCCTGGTTGCAACACAGCCGATTGCAGGTTGTTATTGTCCTGCACGCCAATCATGCGCAGGAACTGGATCACGCAGTAGAAGCGGCGGTGGCGAAACTGGCGGGTATCGGCGCCACGCTCTTGAACCAGTCGGTATTGTTGCGGGGTGTTAACGACAATGCGCGAACACTGGCCGATTTAAGCATCCGACTATTTAATTTAGGTATATTTCCTTACTATCTGCATTTACTGGATAAAGTTGAAGGTGCGGCACATTTCGACATGCCCGAAAAGACAGCGAAGAAGCTTTGGCAGGATATGGCGGATAGCCTACCCGGCTACCTGGTGCCCAAGCTGGCTCGGGAACAATCCGGCGCTGCCAGCAAAACGTTGCTAGGCTCCATAAACAACAATGAGGAGTAAGCGCATACCGGACCGCGATGACCAGGCTGCAGAGTTCAAGGGTATTGAGCTCCTGGTGATTTCACCCTCGCAAGACACGGCCGAAGTGGTGCAAACGCAGTTACGCGACGCCGGCCATAACGTGCACGCCACCTGGCTGGATAAACCGGAAAATGTGGCCGACGCACTGCAAAGCAAGCTGCCACGGCTAATCTGTTATCATGAACAATCCGGCGAGCAGGACATCCACCGCTTAATCGGCCTGTGCCTGAACATCGCACCCGGGATTCCTGTGATTGCTGTCGTCTCAACCCTGGACCCGGCGCGCTCGGCCGACCTCTTGAAAGCCGGTGCGGCGCAGGTGGTGTCGCCCGAGCACAAGGTGCTGATGACACGCGCCCTGGAGCGCGAGCTTGAATCGGTAAACCTGCAGGACAAGCTCAAATACAGCCGCCGGCAGGTTAGTGGCCTGCGGCGCCAGCTCGGCGCTATTGTCGCCGAAAGCCCGGAAGCGCTCGCCTACGTACACGACGGCATTCACACGCATTTGAACCAGTCTTACGTCAAACTATTCGGTTTCGACGACCCGGCTGAATTCGAAGGCGTTCCCTTGATGGATCTGGTAGCGCCGGAATCGCGTGACTCGATCAAAGCACTGCTCAACCGCGCCGCCAAACCCGATGAAAAACCAGACCCCGAGCGCTTTGTAGCCCAGCGCGCTGACGACAGCAACATAACCCTGAACATGCGCTGCCGCCCGGTGAGCATGGAAGGCGAGAAACAAACCGAGGTCATGGTTTTCCAGGAAGCATCCAGCACTATTGCGCCGCCCCCGACCAACCCTTTTGAAGCCAGAATTGCCCTGTACGAAACCCTCGAAGAGGTTAAAGCCCTGCGTTTGAAAGAACGCGCGCTGGGCATCGTGTTCATTTGTATTGATGATCTGGAAAACCTGCAGGACCGCATGGGTTTGTACGCGGCTGACCAGATCATGAGCGAGGTATCGCTGTTTCTGCTGGCAAACCTGAGCGACGCGGATCAGAGCTTTCGCTTCGATGTAGGCGAATACGTCGTGCTTGTGTCAGGCCAGAGCAGCGCCGACATAAAAGCAAGCGCCGAGCAGATTCGCGCTGCAATTGACGCTGAGGTATTTGGCGACGAACACGCGTCCTCACCACTGACAGCAAGCATTGCGGTCGCTTTTGCCAGCGAGGACAGCGGTAACATCCCGCGCTTGCTCAAGGCGCAGCGGCTGGCGCGCAAAACTTCCGTGCGCGATGGCAATACCGTGGTCATGGCAACTGCGGATGAAGACCAGCCCTCAAATTCGCAGGACTCTGACCATGCCTGGCTTACCCGCATCAAGGCCGGTCTGGAGGGCGACAGTTTCGCGCTTGCATTTCAGTCCATAAACAGTCTTGAAGGCGAGTCGCGCCAGCTCAGTGAAGTGCAGTTACGCCTGGTGGGTGAAAAAGGTGAAGGCATTCACGCCGGGGAGTTTCTGCCTACGGCCCAGCGTCACGGGCTCATGCCCATGATAGACCAGTGGGTTGTGGGGCAAGTGCTCGAGCTTGCCCATCGCCAGCGGGGTCGCAAAGAGCACAGCCTGATGTTCATCAAGCTTTCCCGGGCGGCGATAGACAATAGCGATGCTTTCATCCCCTGGCTGCAGAAACAGATTGCGGAGTATGAGATCGACACGGCGGATATCGCCGTGGCCTTCGATGAAGAAACCCTGCAATTCAACGTCAAAAAAGCCACATCCGTGGTGCAGACGCTGAAATCAATGGGCTTGAAACTTGCCGTGCACGGCTTTGGAAACAGTGCCAACTCGCTGCAACTGCTCGAACTGGTCAACGCCGATTATGTTCGGCTGGACCCGTTATTTACCGAGTCGCTGATTGCGCCTGAAGACAACCAGCGCTTTGCAGACATGGTGCAGAGCGTGAAGGACGGGGATACTAAAATTATCGCCAGCCAGGTTGAGGATGCCAACAGTATGGCGCGCCTGTGGCAATCAGGCGTTCATTACGTACAAGGCCACTTTGTGCAGGAATCGGACAGCAGCCACAAATCCGACCTGAATGTAGCCTAAATAAGTTGATGAAAATATCCATCCTTGGAATTTTTCATCGAAAGAACACAAAAACTGCGTTTTTCGGCTGCTCCCTTAGCCCTCAAGTAGCGGCGTCGCGCAAGGCCTGTATGCGCTCTTCCAGCGGTGGAAGCGTCATGAACAGCCGCTTGAAGCCGGTCGATTTTTCCCGGAAATGCCGAGCGCCTCAATCTGATCGGGCAGGTCGGTATCGTTCTGGCCCATTTTCAGGCGCTCGAGCGCAGCGATCATCTTATTCTTGCCGGCCAGATAGGCGCCGCCGGAATCCGCGCGGAACTCACGCCGGCGCGAGAACCAGAATACGATCATGCTCGCCAGAATGCCGAGTACGACCTGCGCGAAAATCATGGTTACGAAATAGCCGATGCCGTGACCACGTTCATTCTTGAGCACAACGCGATCCACCACATGCCCAATAACGCGGGCAAAGAAAAACACGAAGGTGTTCACAACGCCCTGGATTAGCGTCAGGGTAACCATGTCGCCATTGGCGATATGGCTGATCTCGTGGCCGAGTACGGCTCCGCCTCATCCTGTTTCATGGAGCGCAGCAAACCGGTGCTTAACGCCACCAGCGAATTATTACGCGACATGCCGGTGGCGAAGGCGTTGATATCCGCGGATTCATAAATCGCCACCTCCGGCATACCGATGCCCGCTTGCCGGGCTTGTCGCTGCACGGTGGATAACAGCCAGTTTTCCATGCTGTTGGAGGGCTTTTCTATAACCCGCGCGCCGGTGCTCTTCTTCGCAATCCACTTGGAAATCGCCAGCGATATGAACGAACCGCCCATGCCGAAAACGGCAGAAAAAATAATCAGCGCCTTGTAATCCAGCCCACGCCCTGCTCGTCGAGAATACGATCGACGCCCAGTAGCCGCAGGATGATGCCGAGTACCAGCAGTATGGCGATGTTGGTACCCAGGAATAACAGAATGCGTTTCATTTGGCGCCGGCTCCGAAGTGTTTAACTAGTGCCCATCCATAAACGGACATATTTTTCAGATTGATCGTAACACTCTGCCCTGTTTTCATCGCAGCCACACATACAATGCATGCCTTTTACGGGTTACCGTCAAAGTTTGCTCTGAAACGACCAAAACTCTTGCATTTGGGCA
>JBDNIO010000174.1:0-18176 GCA_041688215.1 Salinisphaeraceae bacterium
AAGGCGTGCGTAGCCGCCTTGCCGGTATCAACCCGGATTGCGCGGATATCGACCTGATCGAGATCGATGTGAATTTCCCCGCCAAGCTCAAAAAAGTGGTGGAACAGGCGCGCGTAATCATTACCACCGTCGGCCCCTACATCCATTACGGCGAACCACTGGTCAAGGCCTGTGCTGAAGCGGGCACCGATTATGTTGATCTGACCGGCGAGCCCGAATTTGTTGATCTTATAATCGATAAATACGACGCAATGGCCCGCAAAAGCGGCGCCCGTATCGTTAATTGTTGTGGCTTCGACAGCATCCCGCATGATCTGGGCGTGCTCTATACCGTGGAGCAATTACGCAAGAATCAATCGCTCAGGGACGAGCCCATAAAAATCGAGGGTTTTGTACGCGCCGGCGGCACCTTCTCGGGCGGCACCTGGCATTCGGCTATCCACGCCATGTCGCGTATGCGTGAGCATAGCAAGCGACGCAAGGCGCGCGGTCGCGAGCCTGACCCCAAGGGCAGGAAAATCGGATCCATGCCTATGAAAATTCATAAAGAACCCGAAATCGGCGCCTGGGCCGTACCGTTTCCCACGATTGATCCGGAAGTGGTTAAACGCTCCGCACGGGCGCTGAAAAAATACGGCCCAGATTTCAAATACGGGCATTTCATGGCGATTAAGCGTACGGCCACCTTGCTTATTTGTGGTGCGGGCATGGCCGGTATTGTAGCTGGCGCACAGTTTGCGCCGACGCGTAAATTGCTGTTGTCGGTAAAGGGTCAGGGCGAAGGCCCTACGCCGGAACAGCGCGCTAAAGGCTGGTTCAAGGTGCGTTTTCTGGCACAAGCCGGCAACACCAAGTTGCAAACCCAAGTCTCCGGCGGAGATCCCGGTTATGGCGATACCGCCAAAATGCTGGGCGAATCCGCGTTGTGTCTGGCGCTGGACAAGTTGCCCAAATCCGGCGGCATCCTGACCCCCGCCGTGGCGCTGGGCAAGCCGCTGATCAAGCGTCTAGAAAATAATGCAGGAATGAAATTTGAGGTTCTGCAAGGTTGAGCGTGCAACCGTTACGGGCGGTGAGTACGTAAACTATTCAGCCCGCGCCCGGTCTACTCTCAACCAGATAAGCTTTCTTTTGGAGAATTTCATGCGTTTAGCCACCACCGTCGTCACCACCTTGGCCCTCGCCTTACTCTTGCCGTTTGCGGCGCAAGCCGAGGTCGATGTCGCCGCGCTGCAGAAGTATTCTGTGGGCGAACACCGCAGTGCGGATAATCGCGCGCGCAACGAATATCGCCATCCCGTGCAAACGCTGCAATGGTTCGGCATCGAACCCGATATGACCGTTGTGGAAATCTGGCCCGGCGGTGGCTGGTATACGGAAATTCTCGCGCCTTATCTGCGCGATAACGGCAAGTACTATGGCGCCGGGTTTGTGGTGGACTCGCCGGACACCCCTGACTATCGCAAGCGTTATCAAAAAAATTATGAAGAAAAGCTCAAAGCCGAGGCCGCGCTTTACGACAAGGTAATTCTCAACCCGCTCGGCCCTCCCGAAAACTGGGCGCCGGCACCGGCTGGCAGTGCGGATGCGGTGCTCACTTTCCGTAACGTACATAATTGGATGCAGGGCGGCTTCGAGCAAAAAATGTTCGATACTTTTTTCACAACGCTGAAACCCGGCGGCATGCTCGGCCTGGTAGAGCATCGTGCTGACACCGGCGCGAGCATGAAGGACATGAAAAAAACCGGTTATGTAACCGAAGCCTATGTAATGGAATTGGCGAAAAAAGCCGGTTTCAAATTGGCGGACGAGATCGCAATAAATGCCAACGAAGCGGATAACCACAAGCATCCCGAAGGCGTGTGGACGCTGCCACCAAGCTTGCGCTTAAAAAATAAAAATCGGGCCAAATATCTGGCCATCGGTGAATCTGATCGCATGACGCTGAAATTTATCAAGCCGAAAAAATAATTCCGTAGCCGGTGCCCGCCCCGTCGATGGGCGGACACAGGCGTAAATCTCTTCAAGTAGTGATAAAGCTCTTTTTTGTGATGCTCAGTCTGGGCATCAGTCTTGCCGCGTTCGCCGAGCCGTATATTCCCGCCAGCGACGACGATGTGCTGGAAACCCTGCCGCGTGGTCTGGTTGCGGATCAAAGCATCGTGACTGCATTGCGCCAGCGCCTGGATGAGCAACCCAAAGACGCGGCAAGCGCAGCGATTCTGGCCAAGCAGTATTTGCAGCTCGGTAACAGTACGGGAGACCCGCGTTATTGGGGCTATGCGCAATCGGTATTGCAGCCTTGGTGGGAATTGAAAAAACCGCCGACCAATATTCTGTATCTACGGGCCAAATTGCACGAGAAACGCCACGCCTATGACCCGGCCGTGGCGGATTACCAAACGCTACTCTCCGCGCAGCCCGGCAACGCCCAGGCGCGCCTGGATTTGTCCAATGTTTATCGCGTGCAAGGCCATTATGAAAAGGCGCAGCAAGCTTGTGCGCCACTGGCGAATTCGGCAGCCGATAAGAATTTCCAGATTTGCCGGGATCCGCTGCTAGCCCTTACCGGCAAGGCGGATCAGGCTTACGATTCACTGCGGAACATGCTGCCCTGGGCGCGCAGTCATGCGCCGGCGCTGGTTGTATCAAATCGGATACTTATGGCCGAAATTGCCACCGCGCTGGGCGATACGGACCTGGCACGTTGGGATTACTTCGCAGGCATGGTGCTGGTGCCTGATGACCTTTATTTACTCCGCGCCTATGCGGATTTTATGCTGGATCAAGGCGAAGCCGAACAAGTTCTGAGCGTGCTGAAGGACCACACACAAGACAACGGTATCCTGCTGCGCGCGGCGATTGCCGCGGACATTGCGGGGGACAAGCGTGCAGCGCAATACAAACAGGAACTGCAAAGCCGTTTCGATGAAATCCGCCTGCGTGGCGATACGCCGCACGGGCGCTATGAAGCACGCTTCGAACTTGAATTAAAGCACAATCCCGAAAAGGCCTTGCAGTTGGCGCGTGCAAATTGGGCACTGCAAAAAGAGCCACGTGATACCCGCAATCTGTTGGAAGCCGCACTCGCTGCCAAAGACCCGGACGCCGCCGCCCCAGCCATTGAGTTTCTGCGCCAAAACCAGACGCAGGATGTGGCGATGCAGCGTTTGATCGAACAAATCGAGGCCTTGTAGTGCTGCAGCGCATTATTTTCGGTTTCCTGTTGCTGGTCACAGCCTCGGCGGCCAACGCGCACAAACCCAGCGACAGTTATCTGACCATTACCGGCGGTGAGCCACAGCTACGCGCCCAGTGGGATATCGCTCTCAAAGACCTGGAAATGTTGGTGGGCCTGGATGCCAACCACAATGGCGAGATTACCTGGGGCGAACTCAAGTCCAGGCGCTCGGATGTAACCCAGCACGCGCTTGCATATCTGAAAATCAGCGCCGATGGACAATCTTGCCCCGCCAGCTTGAATGAATTGCTGGTAGACCAGCACAGCGACGGCGCTTACGCGGTACTGGATTTGGCGCTGGATTGCCCCGGCGATGCCGGTAAGCTCGTCATCAAATACAGCCTGCTGTTTGATCGTGACCCCACCCACCGCGGGCTGGTGCTTTACCGCGACGCTGGGAAAAGCAGCACCCACATAATTAAACCGGACGATCGCGAACTCACTATTTACACCAACGAGGGGAGTCTGTGGGCCACCCTGAAAGATTTCGTAATCGACGGTGTCTGGCATATTTGGAATGGCTTTGATCATTTGCTGTTTCTGTTGACGTTAATGTTGCCCGCAGTATTGTTGCGGCGAAACGGTCGTTGGCAGCCGGTACCGCGCTTTCGACCGGCGCTGATCGATATTTTCAAAATCGTTACCGCCTTCACCATCGCGCATTCAATTACCCTTTGGCTCGCCGTGTTGGGGTTTATCGCCCTGCCGACACGGCTGGTGGAGTCGCTGATTGCGGTTTCCATCCTCGTCACTGCGCTCAATAACCTGCGGCCCGTACTGCCGCTTTCGCTATGGATGGTGGCGTTTGCGTTTGGGCTGATTCACGGGTTTGGATTTGCCAGCGTGCTGATGGATCTGGGTTTAACCGGCAGCGCCCTGGCGGTGTCGTTGTTCGGCTTTAACGTGGGCGTAGAACTGGGGCAGATGGCGGTGGTGGCCCTGCTGTTTCCGATGGCCTATATGCTGCGGGACACTCCGTTTTATCGCTGGGTGATTTTGCGCGGCGGCTCACTGGTGGCGGCAGTACTCGCTGCCCTCTGGCTTTATGAGCGGGCATTCAATCATGTGATCATAGGCTTTTAACCCTGCTGAACAATCGCCCGCGCATGTTATTCTTGCGGCCGCAAATGCCATTGAGAGAGACACCATGAACCAGCAAGCCCAAGCCGTAAACGCCGAACTCGAACTATTTCGCGATAATATCCGCCGTTTTATCGAGTCCGAAATCGCCCCGCAATATGAGCAGTGGGAAGAGGACGAAAGCGCCCCGCGCGCACTCTGGAAACAGCTCGGCGACGCCGGCCTGTTGTGCGTGGATATGCCGGAAGAATACGGTGGCGCGGGCGCTGATTTTCCCATGTCTGCCGCGGTTCTGGAGGAGTTCTCGCGCGCCTGTATGGCCTCGGTGGCGACTAATTTATCCGTACATTCGGATATCTGCGCGCCCTATATACTGCATTTAGGCAGTGACGCGCAGAAGCAGCACTGGCTGCCGAAGATGATTACCGGCGAAGCGGTGGCCGCTATCGCCATGACAGAACCCGGCGCCGGCAGCGATCTGCAGGGCATGCGCACCCAGGCCAAACGCGATGGCGACGAGTGGGTGCTCAACGGTTCCAAGATATTCATCACCAACGGCGGTGCCGCCAATGTGGTGATAGTCGCCGCCCGCAGCCAACCCGAAGGCGGCTCGCGTGGTACCAGCCTGTTTCTGGTGGATACCTCATTGCCCGGTTTCAAGCGTGGCCGCAACCTGAAAAAGCTGGGCCAGCACGCGGGCGATACTGCCGAACTGTTTTTCGAGGACATGCGTTTGCCTGCAGACGCCGTATTGGGCCGCGAAAACCAGGGTTTTATTCACCTTATAGATGAACTCCCGCGCGAACGTCTGGCGTTGGCCGTGGGCGCGGTGGCCGCCGCCGAAGGCATGCTCGAATTGACGAAAGAATACGTGCTCGAGCGCAAGGCCTTCGGCCAGTCCATTGCCACCTTCCAGAACACCCGTTTCCAACTGGCGGAGATGGCGACTGACATCAAGGTAAACCGCGCGTTTACAGATCAGTGTGTGCGTGATTTCCAGGCTGGCAACTTCGATGTGCCAACCGCGGCCATGGCCAAACTGGCCAGCACCGAAATGCAATGTCGGGTGGCCGACGGCTGCCTGCAGCTATTCGGCGGCTATGGTTATATGCGCGAGTACCCCATAGCCCGGGCCTTTGCCGACGCCCGCGTGCAACGCATTTACGGCGGTACTTCCGAAATAATGAAAGAGATTATTGCGCGTTCGATAGTGGGTAAAGGCTAGCGTGGGCTACGCGTAAAGTAGCTATCAGTGTGATGTCGAGCCACATTCTAGGGCAAGCGTGTCGCTTTCCCTAGAGTAGAAGTGGCTCTCACTGCGTTTAGTACATAACCACAAAATCAGAAGAATATTATGACGCAAGCACCGCCCACACAAAACGCCGAAGCCTTTGTAAAGGCGAACGGTCTGGAACTCTGTTATCAGGAATTCGGCGACCCCTCGGCACCGCCGCTCTTATTGATCATGGGCCTGGGCACGCAAATGACGGGTTGGCCGGATGAGTTTTGTGCCCAGCTCGCGAGTGCCGGCCTGCGGGTGATTCGCTTTGATAACCGCGATGTCGGGTTGTCCAGTAAAATTGAAGACGCGCGCGATTACGACTCGCCGCGCTGGGGTTTTGTTAAGTCGTTTCTTGGCAAGAAGGTCAACGGCCCCTATCTGCTCGGCGATATGGCCGCGGACACCCTGGGTTTGATGGATGCGCTGAAACTGGAAAAAGCACATATCGTGGGTGCGTCCATGGGCGGCATGATTGCGCAGACGGTTGCCGCGCAAAATCCGGAGCGAGTGGCCAGTTTGACCTCCATCATGTCCACTTCCGGCGCGCGCGGATTGCCGCAAGGCAAACCCAAGGTGTTGTGGCGGCTGGGTAAGCGGCCGGCGTCCAAAGAGTCGGAGGCGATTGTTCAGCATCTGGTAACCACCATGCGCATGATTGGCAGTCCCGACATTCAGAAAAGTCGTGAACAGTGGGCCGCGCAAATCCGTAAAGGGGTGGCGCGCTCCTATTATCCGCCCGGCACGACGCGCCAGTTACTCGCCATCATGGCCAGTGGCAGCCGCGAAAAACTGCTGGCAAAAATCCAGTGCCCCAGTCTGGTCATCCACGGCGACGCCGACCCGCTGGTGCCGCTGGGCAACGGCGAGCACACGGCTAAATGCATTCCCGGTGCGCGTCTGGAAGTGATCCCCGGCATGGGCCACGACCTACCGCCCGTGTTGATCCCGAAACTGGCCGATATGATCGCCGAACACGCACTGGCCACGCTGGGGTAGATGGCCGACCAGGAAGCACTGTTGGTTTATGATGGCCAATGCCCGCTTTGCGCCAACTATTGCCGCATGCTGCGCCTGCGTAAGTCGGTGGGCAGCCTGCGCCTGATTGATGCGCGCGAGAACACGGGCATCAAAGACGAAATCACCGGACGCGGCCTGGATATAGATCAGGGCATGGTGCTCAAGCTGGGCGACAACCTATACTACGGCGCGGATGCCATGCATGCGCTTGCGCTTATCAGCAGCGGGTCTGGCGTGTTCAACTGGATTAACGCGTGGGTATTTCGGTCGCGAGTCTTATCTCGCCTGTTATACCCAGTGCTGCGATTTTGCCGCAATATGCTGTTAAAAATTCTGGGCAAAACCAAAATTAATAACCTGAATTTGCCGGAGAATCACAGGTTTTGAGCAAAACGGACATTATTCATGAGTGACACCGCGGGCATACTGCCCTGTCAGGCATTGGCGCAAATGATAGAGCGTGGCGAACTCTGCGCCTCCGAGCCGATTGGCGACGAACAGATTCAACCCGCCAGCATCGATCTGCGCCTGGGCGCCCGCGCTTACCGTGTACGCGCCAGTTTCCTGCCTGGAGAGCGATCAACAGTGGCCGACAAACTGGACCATTTCGCCATGCACGAAATGGACATCAGCGACGGCGCGGTGCTGGAAAAGGGCTGTGTTTACATCGTGCCCTTGATGGAAAGTCTGGCACTGCCCGCCGGAATCAGCGCCGCAGGCAACCCGAAAAGCTCCACCGGCCGCGTAGACGTATTCACCCGCCTGATTACCGACCATGGCAGCGAATTCGACCGTGTACGTAAGGGCTATCAGGGGCCGCTATATGCCGAGATCGCGCCGCGTACTTTCAGTATTCTGGTGCGCAAGGGCTCGCGTCTGAGTCAGCTACGCATTCGCCGCGGCGGCGAAATACAGCCGGAAATCACCCGCCTGGCAGACGGAGAAATGAGTAACGGCCGGGTTATCCCCATCACTGTGGATGTGCGTGGAGATGCCGATGCCGGCCTGATAGGCTACCGCGCCAAGGCGCACGCCGGGTTAATTGATATCGACCAGAAACAGCATTGTCGTATCGCCGATTTCTGGGAGCCGGTGCATGCCCAGGGCGAGCATGGCCTAGTGCTGGACCCCGGCGAGTTCTATATTCTGGCGTCGAAAGAAGCGGTTTCGATACCGCCGGATTACGCCGCCGAAATGATCGCCTACGACACGCTAGTCGGTGAGTTCCGCGTGCATTACGCAGGGTTTTTCGATCCGGGCTTTGGCCATGGCGAAGGCATGGCAGCGCGCGCGGTACTGGAAGTGCGCTCCTACGAAGTGCCGTTTGTACTCGAGCATGGGCAGACGGTTGGGCGCCTGATCTACGAACAGCTCACCGCGCATCCCGATAAACTTTATGGCGGCGGCGCGCTGGATTCTTCCTATCAGCGCCAGGGTTTGGCGTTGAGCAAACATTTTATTCGCCAGGCTTAGGTGCTTTTGATGAGTTGGCTTTCCAAACCTAGAGATCAACGCTATTTCGAAGATTACGTGGTTGGCTCATCCCGGGAATTTGGCTCAATCCGGTTAAGCGCCGAGGAAATAATAGACTACGCCAAACGCTTTGATCCCCAGCCCATGCATACCGATCCGACGGCGGCCAAAGACACCCCATTTGGCGAACTGATCGCCAGCGGTTGGCATACGGCCGGCGTGATGATGCGCCTCTTTGTGGATAATTATCTGTCCAGCGTGGCGAGTCTTGCGTCCCCCGGTGTAGACGAAGTGCGTTGGCAAAAGCCGGTGCGCCCTGGCGATACCCTGTCCGCCCGGATTACCGTCATCGAGGCGCGGCGCTCCGCCAGCAAGCCGGACCGTGGCCTGGTGCGTTCCTACATCGAAGTCAAAAATCAGCACGACGAAGTGGTTATGAAGATGAAAGCCATGAACCTGTTCATGTGCCGGGACGCTTGAATATAAAGCCTTCGCATTGCGTAATGAGCGCAGAAAGGTTTGCGGACAGCGGCGCGCAGAAACCGCAGCGTATGTTGTAATACGTGAGGATTTTGAGCACGGCTTCCGGCAAAGATTTCAAGCACAGTAGTGATGCGGAGGTTTTATGGATGAGTGGGTTAAGCGGGCGCTAGCTAAATGGCCGGATGTTCCCGCGCTATACGGCTGGCTGCGACTGACCCGGCGCGGCCGCTGGCTAATCAAAGACGAGTTGATCAGCAATCCCAAAATCATCCGTGTGATTAATCGTAATTACGGCGCCGACGAACAGGGCCGCTGGTTCTTCCAGAACGGCCCGCAGCGCGGCTATATCGCCCTGGATTATGCGCCATTCGTGTTGCGCAGCATGCCCGATGGCGGCTTACAGACACACAGCGAACTGCGCGTGCAATCTGCTGATACCGCCTGGCTGGACGAAGAGGGTAGCCTAGTATTGGCCACTGAGTATGGCGCGGGACTGGTCAGTGATAATGATCTGGGCTGGGGCCTCAGCCGTTTGCGGATGGAGAATTCGCCGGTAACAGAGGAGCAGCTTGGCGAGGCGCTGGCTTTGAGTTCCGGCGAAAAGACCGGGCTACGATTACACGCGTTTGCAGCTGAGTTGCCGGTGATCCGTTGCGATACTGGCGATATGCAGCAGCGTCTGGGTTTTGTCAGAAATCCCGTGCCTTTGCCCCAGGAACAAGACTAATCCTGCGCACCCGCTTCCGGGTAAGGATCCATCTGGATTGAGGCCACGCGCCGTGCCCACATTTCCACTTGACCTGCGTAGCGCAGGCTGCCGCTGACATAAAACTCAAATCCGTAACGCCGTTTGATGCACAACATGCCACGGCGATCCCGCCCCACCGACAATTTCTTGAATGCCAGTTCGTCGATGAAGGAAACACCGGCGCGGTCGCAGGCCTTACGAGCCGCATTGCGCGCGCCATTGCGGGCGCCGATCGCACTCCACCAGGCCAGCCCGATCAGGCCGAGTGCCAGCAGCACCGCGACGTTATTCACGGCCCCGCAACGCTGGCGTAGCCGTGGCCAATCAGGTACCAGAGCATATAGCCGCCGTAGATAACCAGAATGGCGCCACTGATGACGGTAATCGGCCGGATGGCGGGTTCCGGCGGTATTTCCTCACCGCGTGCGCGGCGGATGCGGTTGGTTATCTTGCGCTTGACAAGCCACAGCACCAGCAACAGCAGCGCCGGGATTACAAGATACTTCATGGGCCGAGTTTATGCTGGCGCAACTACTCTTTTTCCACCAACTCCAGCGAAACGGAATTCATGCAATAACGCTGGCCGGTGGGTTTGGGGCCGTCCGGGAAAACGTGGCCTAGATGCGAGCCGCAGCCCGCGCACAGGGTTTCGGTGCGGGACATGCCGTGGCTGCGGTCAGTTTCGTTGACTACGCTGTCTTCGGACAAGGGCGCGTAAAAACTGGGCCAGCCGGTGCCGGAATCGAACTTGGTGTCTGCATCGAACAGGGCCTTGCCGCAGGCGGCGCATTTGTAGACGCCGTCCTGTTTGGTGTCGTTATACTTGCCGGTAAACGCGGGCTCGGTGCCTTTTTCGCGCAGCACGTAATATTGGTCGGCAGTGAGTTCTTCACGCCATTGTTCGTCAGTCTTTTGTGTTTTCTCGGACATGCAAATTCCTTGATTTTGGTGTAGCAATAAACAGGCTCACACGATACGCGAAACAGCAGCCTGCGGCACGCGAGTGCCGCATAAAATACTATTTCTTCTTGGCGGCTTTTGCGGCGCGTTTCTCTTTCAATGTCTGCGCTGGTTTTTTCTTATCGTTTTTCTTTGCATCTTGGCCCTTGCTCATGGCAGTACTCCTTACAATGATAAATAAAATTGCATCCACGAAGCCGTGAAACGCCTATTTAATGTAGCACTGTTACCGTTGGTGTAAAGTATTTTCTTGCGTCTGATTTTAGAACTTGATTCCCTGGGAGATTTGCGTGCGAAATAGTTTGCTTATACTGCTTGTTGGTCTGGCGAGCGTGGGCTGTGCCGTACATGAGTTCCGGCCGGACCAATCGTCGGCGCAAGTGCCGGATTATGACTTCGAGGTCGTAGAGTCGGTTCGCTACACGCCTGATGACTGGCCAAGTGAACTGGCTGCGGATATTTACATGCCCGAGGGCGCAGGTCCGTTCCCCGCGGTTCTGGTAGTACATGGTGGCGGCTGGTCCGGCGGTAGCCGCGGCAATATGAAATCACATTCAAAAGCGTTGGTACGCGCGGGCTTTGTGGCCGTAAATATCAGTTACCGGTTAGCCCCGGACACGCAATTCCCGGGGCAATTGCATGATCTGCAGCAGGCCATGCACTGGATTCATGCTAACGCCAAACAGTACAAAATAGACGCTGCACGCATCGGCGGTTTTGGCTATTCCGCCGGCGCGCATCTGGTGTCGTTGCTCGGTGTTATGCGCGCAACTGATGAAAACGACCAGCCGTACGGTGGCAAGCAGACGCGTCTGGCGGCCGTGGCCAGTGGCGGCACACCGGCGGATCTTGCGGCGTATGAAGAAAGTGGGCGCCTGTTACGCCAATTCCTGGGCGGCACGCGGCAGGAAATGCCGGAACGCTATGCAGCCGCCTCGCCGATTACCCACGTAAACGCGCAATCGCCGCCTTTTTTTCTTTATCATGGTCAGTGGGATACGCTGGTGCCGATCAGCTAGGCCGAAAACTTTGCGCAAGCACTGCATGCGGTGGGCGCGCATGCAGAGTTGTACCGGCTTCGATTCCGTGGCCATGTCGGGGCGTATTTGTTTGATGGTGCGGCAGTCAGGCAGGCGGTTGAATTTCTAAGGCGCGAATTAAGCACGATGGATGCGAGCCAAACGGCCGCGTTGCGGTCTGAATGGGTAACAAACTAAAACAGGAGTGAACATGGCATCTTCAGCCAAGAAAAAATTGAATTATTGGCAACGGGTTCTGTTCGCAGGTTCGTTCCTGCTGTTTGCTGGCGCAATCTGGGTGGGGCACGCGCAGAACGAGGCGGTGGAGTTCAAGACCACGGCACTCAACGACCACTTGTTCATGCTGCAGGGCAAGGGCGGCAATCTCGGCCTATCAGTGGGCGAGGACGGCGCGTTTCTGATTGATGACGACTACGCCGGCCTGTCCGGTAAGATCAAAGCCGCGATTGCCGAGCAAACCGATCAGCCGCTGCGTTTTGTCATCAACACCCATTGGCATAATGACCATACCGGCGGCAACGAGGCGCTGGGCAAGTCCGGTGCAATTATTGTGGCGCATGAAAATGTGCGCAAGCGCCTGAGTAGCGAGCAATTCATCAAGGCGTTCGACATGAAGGTGTCCGCCACCGCGGATGCCGGTTTGCCGATCATAACCTTCGACCAGGCCATTGGCTTCCACCTGAATGGCGACGAAATTAACATAAGCCACGTTCCGCCCGCGCATACGGACGGCGATGCCATGGTCTACTTCAAATCGTCCAACGTGTTGCATACCGGCGACGTATATTTCAACGGTCTGTACCCCTTCATGGATGCCTCTTCGGGCGGGCGCATGGACGGCATGATCACGGGTTGCGAAAAAGCGCTGGCATTGGCCGACGGCAAGACGAAGATTATCCCCGGCCATGGACCGCTTTCCACCAAGGCCGAGTTGCAGGCTTATCACGATATGTTGGTTAAGGTACGCGACAAGGTTCAGTCCCTGATCGACGACGGCAAAACCCGGACGCAGGTTATCGCAGCCAAACCCACTATAGAGTTCGATAAGCAATGGGGGCAGGGATTTTTGCCGCCGGATACTTGGGTCGGCATTGTTTACGACGCCATGCAATAGCCCGTCTTGCAATTCAGATATCGCCGTTTATTGCTTGCGGCAATCCTGGGGCTGAGCGCCTGTGCTGTGTCACCACCGCCGCAGGCACCCTCGTCCCAGTCGCCTGCGGAGCGTTTTCAGGCCGGCCCGGATTACCGGGTTTTGCCGGGCAAGGTGCAAACCCTTTCCGGCGAGCGAATCGAGGTCGTCGAGTTTTTTATGTATACCTGCGAACACTGCAGCGTGTTTGAGCCGATTCTGCGGGCCTGGGAAAATCAGCTTCCCGCCGATGTCGTTCTAAAGCGTATTCCGATACCGCTGGGTGAAATCGGCACCCGCTACGCACGAGTTTTTATACCGCGCAAGCGCTGGACGTATTGCCGAAACTACACGCCGCCACTTTCGACAGCTTTCATCGGCGCAAGCAGTTTTTACAGAATGATGAAGCGGTGCGTGCCTTCTTTATAGCCAACGGGGTCGATGCTGCGGCGTTTGACCGCACCTATTCCAGCATAAAGATTACCAGCGAAATTACCCGCGGTTCGCTGCTGTCGCAGTTATACGGTGTAACCACCGTGCCCAGCCTCGGGGTGAACGGACGCTACTGGATAGATACCCGTCAGGCGAGAACCTACCAGCGTTCCTTGAAAATTTCGGATTATCTGATTGATACCATGCGCTGAAAAGCGTATGCAAAACAAGTGCATCTTGCATGCGGCTGGCGTAGGCTCAGGGTAGTCATTCGTTACTCATCCGGAGAGTGATCATGACGTTATGCCCCATTGCCTTAGCCAAAGGGTGCCGAAGTTGTGCGCTGTTCAAGATATGCCCGGCGAAAGGTCTGATCGGCGACTACCAGAAAGAGCAGCCGCCTGGGCCGAAAAAGAAATAACCGGGAAACAGGCTAGTCTTTCAGGCCTAAAATACCTTTCGAGCCCGCGCGTGTAATCATTTGCGCGAGCAGCGGCGAGATGCGCTGCGCCAGCCAGCCGCCGCCGACCTCCAGCCGCGGGGTCACGCAAAACAGCCGGCCGCGGCGCACGTCTTTAAGCAAATCTGCCGCGACCTTGTCCGGCGAGGTGCCTTTTTTTGCATAAAACTCAACGGCGTGGGCCTGGCCACTCGCGGCTTCGCCGCGCATCTGGCTGTTTTTCACGATAGGCGTATTGATAATTCCAGGACACAGAATCGTTACGCGAATATCTGTATCTGCCAATTCTGCCGCCAGCGATTGCGATAACCCCACCACTGCGTGTTTGGACGCGCAGTACGGCGCCATGCGCGGCAGCGCAATCAGGCCGGCTGCAGATGCGGTATTGATGATGTGCGCCGTGCCACCCTGATCCAGCATGCGCGGCAAAAAGTGGTGCAGGCCGTGCACTACACCCATCACGTTGATTTCCATCACACGGCGCCAGTCTTCCAGGGTCGAGTCCTGCACCAGCGCCGCGTGGCCGATACCGGCGTTGTTGAACAAAAAATCCACATGGCCGTCTTCGGCGTAAATATCTGCTGCCAGGGATGCGACGGCTTTCTCATCGGTAACATCAACCTCGTGCGCACTGGCGTTACCCAGCTCCGCGGCTAGCGCCTGCGCGGATTCGAGATTGATATCCGCGCAATGCACTTTGGAACCGAGACTGCTGAGCAAACGCGCGATAGCCTCGCCAATGCCGGAGCCCGCGCCGGTGACCACGGCGACTTTATCATTGTAGTAATTACGCATCTTTATATCCTTGTTTAAGCTCAGAAATTAAGCAATAACGGCATATACAAGCGTGGCCAGGCCCGCCAGGGAAATAAACCACGCTATTGTGCGTAGCCAGGCAACGCCGAATAAATACAGCGGCAGGTAAGCCACGCGGGCGCAGAAATATATCCAGGCACCGGCGGCCGCGATGGCCCCCGCGCTGCCGGTAAGCTGCACCATGATCAACAGGCCAAGCGCCCAGGGCAGGGTTTCACGTATGTTGTCGTTGGCGCGTCGCGCACGCGCCAGATACACGCCTTCTTCATCGGGTTTGATCAGATTGTCGCGTGCGCTGGCTAGTGGGCCCAGGCCGTATCGAGCAGTCTGAAAATGCGCCACCACCAGCAGGTGCACAAAGGCCAGTCCGATGGTCAATACAAACACGGTGGTTTCGGTTGTCATTGTTGTCTCCCAGTAAAATCTATAGCGTCACTTCGATTGCGTCGATCACAGCCTGCGCTTTTGCGCGCGCCTGTTGCATGTTTTCGCCGCGCGCCAAACCCACGCCAAGCCTGCGCTCGCCCTTGACCTCCGGCTTGCCGAACAGGCGCAAGTCGGTGTCTGCTTCTGCCAGCGCCTTGTCCAGATTGCCGTATTGCATGCGGGTTGAATCCCCCGCCACCAGCAACGCAGCGGAGGCGCTGGGGCCATATTGGCGGATGGCAGGAATGGGTAGGCCGAGTATGGCGCGGGCGTGCAGGGCGAATTGCGATAAATTCTGGGAGATCAGGGTGACTAGCCCGGTATCGTGTGGGCGTGGCGACACTTCGCTGAACCAGACGGTCTCGCCTTTTACAAAGAACTCGACACCGAATACACCACGGCCGCCCAGGCTGTCGGTCATGGCTTTAGCCATGCGCTGGGCTTCTTCCAGCGCCGCGTTGGACATGGCCTGCGGCTGCCAGGATTCACGATAATCGCCGCGTTCCTGGCGGTGTCCTACGGGTGCGCAAAAACTGGTGCCGCCGTTGTGGCGCACGGTAAGCAGCGTGATTTCGTAATCGAAATCTACAAAGCCTTCGACGATGATACGTCCCTTGCCGGAACGCCCGCCTGACTGCGCGTAGTCCCAGGCCTTGGCGATATCGCCTTCGTTTTTAACCGTGCTTTGGCCCTTGCCGGAGGACGACATCACCGGTTTGACCACACAGGGCATGCCAACATCGGTAACAGCCTGACGGTATTCATCTTCATTTTGGGCGAAGCGATAAGGCGATGTTTTCAGATTCAGTTCTTCCGCCGCCAGTCGGCGGATGCCTTCGCGATTCATCGTCAGTAGCGCAGCGCGTGCGGTGGGGATTACGTGCCAGCCTTCGTTTTCCAACTCCATTAGCGTCGCGGTGGCGATAGCTTCAATTTCCGGCACAATCAGCGCCGGTTTTTCCTGCTCTACAATCCGGCGTATGCCGTCGCCATCAAGCATATCCAGCACATGGCTGCGATGGGCAACCTGCATGGCAGGGGCGTTTGCGTAGCGGTCGGCGGCAATCACTTCGCAGCCCAGACGCATGAGTTCGATTACTACTTCCTTGCCCAGCTCGCCGCTGCCGAGCATGAGCACGCGGGTGGCGGTATCCGATAGCGGTGTGCCCAGCGTAGTCATTTTTGTGACCCCAAGGGCGTTTCAAATTGCGTCATCGGAATTAACAGGCTGTGCTCGACCGCTGCCGCGCGATGCACCACGACTTGCTTGTATTCCTCGCTGTTTAACATTTCCAGTAAGGCCTGCCGGCTGGGGTAGCGCACGATCACCATGTGATCGAACTTGTCCCGCGCTTCGCCGATTACCGGCGCGTGGCACTGGCTTAACACTTCCACCGTGCCACCTACCTGCTTTAACACTTTCAGCATGTTTTCGCCGTAGCGGGCATAGGCTTGTGCGCCGGTGCAATCATCGTGGCCGGAATTTGGCGGGTACTCGGCGTGCTCACGAAAGCGCAGCAGGTTGAGCATGTTTACCGGCCCGTCCGGCCCGTTCTGCGCAAAGGCTTCTATCTGGTCTTTTGTAGGTGCAACTGTCATGGATGTACCTGAAATAATAAAGACCGCCGATTCTAACCCGCAAAGCCGCTTTGCCATAGCCGACGCTTGCTTCTACCATAGCCCCTTATGGCTGGCCCGTTAAATGGATACAGGATTGTCGATACCACCGCCATGGTGTCGGGTCCGCATGCCACCATGATGCTGGCGGACCAGGGTGCGGATGTGATCAAGGTCGAGCGACCCGATACCGGCGATTACACGCGCCTGGCACCCAACCGGCGCAACGGTTATTCCGCGTCATTTCTGAATAACAACCGCAACAAACGCTCGGTGGCGCTGAATCTCAAACACCGCAGTGGTTTGCAGGCGCTGTTACGGCTCGCGGCCACAGCGGATGTATTCGTGCAGAATTTCCGCCCCGGAGTGGCTGAGCGCATGGGTATCGGCGAGGCTGCGATTCGCGCGCAGGCGCCAGACATTATTTATGTATCGATAAGTGGATTCGGCGAGCACGGCCCTTACGCGACAAAGCCGGTTTACGATCCGCTGGTGCAGGCGCTATCCGGTCTGGCGACCGTACAAGCCGGTTCCGACACCGCCACGCCGCATCTGGTACGCACTATATTGCCAGACAAGCTCACCGGCATCGTGGCCGCGCAGGCGATCACCGCCGCCTTGCTGGCACGCGAACGCGGCAGCGGTGGCCAGCACGTGAGCGTATCCATGCTGGATGCGATTGTGGCGTTTCTATGGGGCTCCGACATGAGCGGGCAGACCTTCATCGGTGATGAATTCGATCAGCAAAAAGCTGCCTCATTTATCGATTTGATCTACGAGACCACCGACGGCTACATGAGCGCGGCCGTTCAAACCGACCCCGAATGGCAAGCACTAACCCGCGCCTTGCAACGTCCCGATTGGCTGGAAGACGAACGCTTCGCCACTCCGGCCCTGCGCCAGGAGAATATAGACGAGCGGCTGCGCGCTACGCAGGAGGTTTTGCGAACCCACAGCGCCGCGTATTGGCTGGACCGCCTGGAAGCAGAGGGCGTGCCCTGCGCGCCGGTGTTAACCCGCAGCGAGATGATTGAGCATGAACAGGTCGCGGCGAATAAAATCATCTGGGAAACAGAGCATCATCAAGCGGGGCGCCTGCGCCAGGCCGGCCCACCGGCGAATTTCTCGCAAACCGCCCCGGAACATCGCTACGGCGCCCCGGGGCTTGGCGAACACACCGAGTCCGTGCTCGCCCAATTGAGTTACAGCGAAGAAGACATCAAACAACTCAAGGCCGATGGTGCCATCGGCGATGGCGGCGATAAATGATAGATGTGTGCTACTGGCCACGCCCAACGGCTGGAAATATCCATCATGCTGGAGGAATGCGGCTTGGAGTATCGCGTAATTCTGATAGACATAACTAAAGGCGATCAATTCAAGCCCGAATTTCTGGCAATCAGTCCGAATAACCGTATGCCGGCGAGTGTCGATTATGACGTTTCCGGCGAACCGCTATCCAGCTTTGAATCCGGTGCCGTAACAAGCCGGTTGAAAACGAGTTCGAATTGCTGTTTAGGCAGACTGCGGAATCCGTGGGCAGAGCGCGTGAGTAGCGCCGCTGGCTATTCATTCTGAGTTCATCGGACATCCGTAGGCTGAGTCTCTCATCACCTAAACACGGAGAAGTTGGATGAACATCAAAAGCACGATTATCCCGATTTTCGGCGCGGCCACCCTGGCCCTGGCTACGATTGCGGGCGCAGGCGAACGCGGTCATGGCAACTGGTTCCAGAAGCTGGACGCCGACAGTAACGGCACAATTAGCCAGGCTGAAATCAACGCTGCCGGCAATGCCCATTTCGACAAGCTGGATGCCGATGGCAACGGCACACTTTCCAAGCAGGAGTTCAACGCCCGCAAAGTCAATATGCTGAATAAAGCCGATACCGATGCTAACGGTGAAATCAGCGCCGACGAATGGAAAACTGCCAAGGAAAAAATGCGCGCGCATCACGGTGCTAACAAG
>JBDNIO010000175.1:0-14507 GCA_041688215.1 Salinisphaeraceae bacterium
AGCGGCCATGAATCGATTCCATATCGAGCATGGCGATAGACTACTGGCCAATCAGTAGGTAAATGCAGTTACACAGTTAGCGTTACAGACTCTCGCGAGTGGTCCGCATGCGCCCAGAAAGGCTATGATGCGCGCCGATCTATTCGCCTGAAAGACCATGTCATCATCGCTACTTAAATCTACCGGAGTTGTCGGGGCAATGACGCTGCTTTCGCGTGTGCTCGGGTTCCTGCGGGATGTGGCATTCGCGGTTTTATTCGGTGCCGGCGCTGGTATGGACGCGTTTCTGGTGGCGTTCAAGATTCCCAATTTCATGCGCCGCCTGTTTGCCGAGGGCGCATTTGCCCAGTCTTTTGTACCGGTGCTGGCCGAGACCAAGAGTCAGCAAGGCGAAGCCGAGGTCAAGGCCTTGGTGGATGTGGTAGCCGGCACACTCGGCTTGATCTTGCTGGCGATAACCGTGGTCGGGGTATTGGCCGCACCGCTGCTTATTTTGATTTTCGCGCCGGGTTTTCTGGGCGAGGGCACCCAGTACGCGCAGGCCGTCGGCCTTTTACGCGTTACTTTTCCGTACCTGTTCTTTATCTCGCTGACCGCATTTGCCGGCGGCATACTCAATACCTACGGCCGCTTTGCGGTGCCGGCTTTTACCCCGGTGTTGCTTAATGTATGCCTGATAAGTGCGGCTGTTTTTGCCGCGCCGCATTTTGCAGACCCGATCATGGCCCTGGCAGTGGGCGTATTTATTGCCGGCGCTGCACAGTTGGGGTTTCAGTTGCCGTATCTTGCCCGGCTTGGCCTGTTGCCACGCCCACGCTGGGGCTGGCGGAATCCAAAAGTGCGCAGCATTATCAATCGTATGTTGCCCATTCTGTTTGGCTCCTCGGTGGCGCAGGTCAACCTGATGCTGGATACGATCATTGCCTCGGCGTTGGCCACCGGTAGCGTGAGCTGGCTGTATTTTTCTGATCGCCTGATGGAATTCCCGCTGGGTGTTTTTTCCATCGCCATTGCCACCGTAATCCTGCCGAGCCTGTCCGCGCGCCACGGCCAGAAATCCACGCAGGCTTTTTCAGATACGCTCGACTGGGCACTGCGTTTGTTGATTGTTGTGGGCACGCCAGCCATGGTTGGCCTGTTCGTGCTGGCCGGGCCGTTAATCGTTACGTTGTTCTATTATCGCTCGTTTGAATTGGTCGACGTGTTGATGAGCCGCTACAGCCTCATGGCTTACGCCTTCGGTTTTATGGGGTTTTCTCTGGTTAAAATCCTTCTGCCCGGGTTTTATGCACGCGGCGACACGCGCACACCGGTGCGCTGCGGCGTTATTTCCGTAGCCTCTGCGATGGCCATGAATCTGACTTTTGTCGGGCTTATGCTGCTCTTTAGCCTGCCGGGGCCGCATGCAGGGCTGGCTCTCGCGACCTCGCTGGGGGCGTTTGTGAACGCCACTTTGCTGTACAGGAATTTGCGCAAGGCCGATGTTTATCGACCCGGTGCGAATTGGGCTCGGTTGTTCATCCAGGTGGGGCTGGCCAGCATCGGTATGGGTGTGGCGTTGTGGCTGCTTGCGGGCGGGCTCAACGGCTGGCTGGTTTTATCGGCGGCCCGTCGTGTGGCCATGCTGCTGGGCTTGATCGGGGCAGGGGCTGCTATTTACTTTGCCGTACTTCTGACGCTGGGCTTGCGCCCGCGTCATCTTGCGATGCCTGTGCATGACTAGCCAAAAGAAGATGATATTAATTCGCGGTATTCATAACCTGAAGCCCGAACATCGGGGTTGTGTCTTGACCATTGGCAACTACGATGGCATTCACCTGGGCCATCAGGCTGTGCTGGCGCGTTTGCGCGAACGCGCCGAGGCCCTGGGTGTCGCCAGCATGGTGATGACGTTTGAACCCACGCCCATGGAATATTTTGCGCTGGAGCAAGCACCCGCACGTTTGTCCAGCCTGCGTGAAACGGTTGAAGACATCGCGGCACAGAACATAGATCGCCTGTTATGTGTGCAATTCAACCAGCGCTTTGCCAGTTTGTCACCCCGGAAATTTGTCGATGACCTGCTGGTACAACGGCTCAAGGTAAGCGAAATTCTGGTAGGCGAGGATTTTCGTTTCGGTAAGGAAAGAGCCGGCGACGTACGGATGCTGCGTGAGCAGGGCCGGCGCAACGGATTTAACGTAGCACCTATGCCCACGGTGGAGGTGGCGGGAGAGAGAGTAAGCAGCACCCGTGTGCGCGACGCGCTGGCACAGGGTGATCTGAAAACTGCCCAGAGCTTGCTCGGACGCCCTTACCACGTAAGTGGACGCGTAATCCGGGGCGCGCAACTCGGGCGCACGCTGAATGTGCCTACCGCCAATATCAAACTGCGGCGTAAATCCGCAACGCGCTACGGCGTGTACGCTGTAGAAGCAGAACTCGCCGATGGCCGGCGTTTTCCCGCCGCCGCCAACCTGGGCGTGCGGCCCACAGTGAATGGCAAGCAATGCCTGCTGGAGGTGCATCTACTGGATTTCAGGGAAGACCTTTACGGGCAGCACCTGAACGTATATTTTTACCACTACTTGCGCCCCGAAGCCCGCTTTGAAAATATCGATGCGCTGCGCGAGCAAATGCTGCTGGATATTGAACAGACGCGCTCGCTGTTAGTGGGTGCCCAAGTGTGAGTGGTGGCACAAATAGTACGTCATTCCGGACTTGATCCGGAATCTCTCTCGGCGAGCCGCGAGTTGTGATTCGTTGTATCAAGAGGGCCTCAAACCCGTATGGATTCCGGATCGCACTCGCTTTGCGAGCACGTCCGGAATGACGACGTTATAAGCAGATGGCTGGACTTTGGCATTGCTTAATTAGATTTATGAAGTACTGGAAATAAAAATGAATACAAGCGACTCTAAAAACCCCGGCCCGCAACGCGCCTTTCACTATCAGAACGCGCACTGGCTCTGGCTATCCGCGCTGGTTATTGCCGGGGATCAGGTGACCAAGCAACTGGTGGTTAACAGCATGGCACTGTTTGAACGGATCGAGCTGCTGCCGTTTCTGAATCTGATGTACGTGCACAACACCGGCGCGGCATTCAGTGTGATGTCGAGCGCGGCGCCGTGGTTTTTTGTAGCGCTGAGTGTTGCGGTGAGCGTGGGTATTCTGATCTGGCTGCGTCGCCATCCGCATGATCAGCGCTTGGTGGCGCTGTCACTCACGCTCATACTCGGGGGTGCGCTCGGCAATGCGATTGATCGCGCAACGCGCGGCTATGTTATTGATTTTGTAGATGTACACGCCGCCGGCTGGCACTGGCCGGCATTCAATGTGGCCGACAGCGCCATCACGATTGGCGCGTTGCTGCTGCTTGTGGACATCTGGGTAAATCGCAACGCTGATTGATCGGCAATCTAAAAACAGCGTTCACCGTCAAATTCCGATTCTTTTACGCCTTGCGCGTTGATTGTGAGCGTGCCGCATTGCTTGTCGCCGTTTTTGAGCAGGCTGGATTGTGGAACCGCTTCAATAACGTAGCTGCGATTACTTGCCGAGCCGGCCTGGATACCCACGCGGTAAGCGGCCTTGCCTTGCTGGTCTGTAAATCCGCCGTCATTGCGCAACAGCACATTGGCAGAGGGAAATCCAAGATCACGCAAATTACTGGCGTAGGTCTTGGTCTGGGCGTAGAAAGATTCCTGGCGGGCAGTAATATCCGCCATTAGTGCCTTGGCGGCAGCGCGGTTGTTGCGCACAACCACATTGGTGTAGGAGGGGTAAGTGATAGCCGCCAAAATGCCGATGACTACCACCACAATCATCAGCTCCATAAGTGTGAAGCCGCGTTGATGGCGTGCACAGTTTGCGGGCTTTTTGCGCGCAACTTTACGAATGAGTCCCCCCGGAAATCGCCTTGGAATGTGGGCAATCATACAATAACCTGTTCGGGGCCAAGCGCTTAGCGCTCGCCGTCGCGTTCACGCCAATAGGTCCGGAACGTGGTTTTATGATCCACATTGATGAGGCCGAAATCGCTGCCCAGGAAGGTTTTAGGCCGAATATACTGCACATCCGCCGGGATGCCTGCCGCCGCCATGCGGGTGGCGCGTGCGTAATCAACGGATTCGTCATCGCCGGGTTCGCCGTCCTGCGCGAACAGGGGAACCACGCCGGTGGCGTTCAACAGGTTTATGGCGTATAGCCTCCCTGTGCCTTCTTGCGGAGTGCAGGCACTGGCATCCAGAGCCGGCGGAATATAGCTGGTGAACAGAACCTTGCCGGCAATCGTAACGGGTGAGGAGAAGGATTTTGGCTATGTCACCGATCCATATAGTTCGGTGACATAGCCAGGATTTTTCTCCACTTCGGCCGCTGTTTTCCGGACCGCCTAATGTGATTTCCCAACCCATGGCGGCGCTCTCGCTATTCAGCAGGTTATTCCTTGCGTCATTCCGGAAAGTGCGAAGCCCGAGCTTCGCGAGCCGAACGTCCGGAATCCAGGTTCTATAAGGTCTCACTGGATTCCGGGTCTTCGCCCGGAATGACCGGTACGAGTTTATGGGACAGTAGTGGTTCTTTATAATAAAAACACTTTGGTTTTCTGTTAGATATAAACTAGTCATTAATTGGCTATGTCACCAAAGAATAGTTATTTTCTATAAGTTATTTATCTGTAACGTCATTCCCGCGAAAGCGGGAATCCAGTGAAAGTGCCGCGAAATATGGATTCCAGCTTTCGCGGGAATGACGATCCATATAGTTCGGTGACATAGCCCATTAATTTGACTTTATTTGACTTTATTTGCATTTATTTATGTTAGTTTATTGACGATAGCGTAATTCAGGTATTGCAATATCAAGTGTTTTCTACACATGCCAAGTCTACTTGTAGTTAACCAGCTTACGCGGATTGGATTACATTTTTCATGGCATCAACTGACATCGTAATCGCCGGCGCCGGATTGATGGGCCTGACTTCTGCCTATTATCTGAACCAGCAAGGTTTTAGCGTACGTCTGATCGACGCAGGCCCGGTGGCCCAGCAGGCGTCCTGGGCCGGTGGCGGGATTCTATGGCCGTTATACGCTTGGCATTACCCGCAAGCCGTGCAGGCCATGGCGCAGCTTGGACGCCAGCTTTATCCAGATTTATGTGCAACTCTTTTCGACAAGACCGGTATTGACACTGAATACAGACAATCCGGAATGCTGATTCTGGATGCGGGCGAGCAGGATGCTGCCCGGGAGTGGTGTGATGCAAATAACGAGCCGCTGGAGCAAATTTCAGGTGATCTGGCGCAACCGGGTCTGTCGGTAAGCGATGAGGTGTCTTTTTTGCCTAATGTGGCGCAGGTCCGAAACCCGCGATTATGTAAAGCACTTAAAGCCGCGTTGATGGAGTCAGGGGTCATCATCCACGAAGCTGAGCCCGTTCAGTCATTAGTCTCACGTGCCGGCAAGTTCCAGGGCATGCAAACCGCAAAAGCATTTTATGCCGCACAGATGGGCATCGTCGCCACCGGGGCGTGGACCAGCCAGCTATTGCCGCAATTGAGTTTTTTTCCGGTAAAGGGGCAAATGCTGTTGCTGCGGGCAACCGCGGGCTTGCTGGAGCGGATTCTTCTAAAGGATGGGCGTTACGTTATCCCGAGAGCGGATGGCCGTATCCTGATTGGCAGCACGGTTGAAGATAGCGGCTTTAATACAGACGTTGATGCCGATATAGCCGCGAAGCTGAAAGCTTCTTTCAGTGAGTTGCTGCCGTCACTTGCGGGGTTATCAATCGAAAAGCACTGGGCTGGCCTACGGCCCGCCACACAGGGCGGCGTGCCTGTGGTGGGAGAGTTTCCGAATACAACGGGTCTGTATGTGAATGCAGGACATCATCGCAACGGTGTAGTTGCCGCGCCGGCATCCGCATACTTGCTGGCTAAGATTATTACCGACGGCACGGACGATCGAGACGATGACATTATTCTAAACAGTAGTGATTATCACCCTGGCAAATACATCTGAACTGTTTTACCAGCAATCGTCCACGGTTCCGGTACCGCCCTCAAAGCGACGGCCGAGCGAATCAATCCTTAGCGTGCCGCATTCGGTATCTTTTACCTGGTCCCTGATCGGTACGGCCTGCAGAACGAAACAACTTGCGATCGGGCAGGCCGCAGTCGGCGCAACCACCGAGACCTGATACCAGGCCTCGGCTGCATTGCCGGTGTCGCCACCAAGCGCGGGGTCTGCGGCAAAACCCAGTGCAGTCATGTCCCCGGCATAAGTATTGGGAGAGGTGGTGCTGTAAAAACGCTCCTGCCGGTTGGCACTCTGCAGCAATAGCGATTTGCCCTCGGCGCGCCGTGAGTCACGCACCTGATTCAGGTACGACGGAAATGCAATAGTGGCCAGAATAGCCACCACGGCAACTGCAATAATGATCTCGATCAAGGTAAAGCCAAGTTGGCCATCTGACTTAGGCATTAGCGACGTAACTCCTGCCAAGTACGACGGCCTTCCTGTATTCCTGACGGAAGAACCTCGGACGCGTCGTTGCCGTTGGTCAGCAGGAATACTGCGAAATCAAGCCCGAAAGTGCTGATGATGCCGGCCTGACCTGGCGCACCGCCGATATACCCACGCCCGGAGGCGCCTACCCGTTCGCCGTCGTTATCAAAGCGGTCGTTATCGTTGAACTTGCGGTCACCGTTTACATCCAGCACAGGGGAGTCGGTGCGCCCGCCGGTTTCGGCATCCACAATCATGAAGAAGCCAGTGCCACCTACTTCGCAAGTTATGTTACTGGGTATCAGTGTGCTGAATAGCACATTGCCGCCACGCAGGGTGGCATCGGTGACCACCATTTCGCCGCTGTTGGCAGACAGGTCAAGCACCCAGCCACGTTTGTTCGCGCCACTGTCTGCGGCTGCCTCATCATCGGTTTGCTGGTACTGAACTACGTTGTCGGAAACGATTCGGAAGCCACTGCCATTGGCACCGACCGTTTGCAGTATGCTTTGGGTTGTTAAACGACTGCGTGGGAAGCCGTTGGAGATATTAGTTTCGAAAGCCGAGTTTTCGACTGAAAACACGCTGAAATCCCAGATACCGTAAAAGCTGTTCAGGTCGTCGGTTCGCGGCGTACTGTCGGCGTTTTCAAAATATTTTCCGGTGCCGAAATACACCATAACCCCCTGTTCCAGCCCAAAGGGATGTGCGCCTACCTGGGGTTCGATAGTAATGGGTTGCCGGTTATCGTCGGCATCGCGTGCGGTAAATAACGGTTCCGGGGCCGCCGCTGTGCCAAAGCCCACCGCCCAGTTGTTGGTGTTGGTTGAAGTTAAATCGAACTTCCAGACGTTGCCATACAGGTCGCCTGCGTAAACGTAATCTGTCAGGAAGTCGCCATCGAGGTCCACCGGAGATACGCTGGAAAGGCCATTTGATGTAGGTGGATTGCCATTGCCCGGAGTCGCTCGGGTGTCTATTTTTTTGATCAGGGTGCCGGTCGCCAGGTCCACAACGAATAGCACCGCACTTTCATTGTCGCTGTTGTAGCCATTGCCGAATATGGCAGCCCAGCCGCCGCTATGCAGGCGAACAATGGCGGGCTCGCTGAAGGTAAAGCCCAGATCATCGTTATCGGTAAACTCCCACATCACGGTGTCGCCCGGCTCGGCCTCGCTGAAGTCCTCCGGGTCGGTAACATCGAGCGCGAAGACGCTTTTACCGCCGGTGCGCAGCCCGCTTACCAGTACCGACCGCCACTGCGCGCCATTGCCGCGGTTGATAACGGCGTCCCCAACAATGGGGCTGCCGTCCACAAAGAATTCGTGGTCGTAGTCCAGCTCTGCCAGTGCAGGTAATTTGGTGAGCACAGCTTCTGGAATAAAAGCGAGACGCTCTTCGCCAGTGTCGGCATCAAAGCCATGCAGCATGCCGTCGTTGGCACCGACATAGACCGTCGGGGTACGGTTTGCCTGGCTGCGAATGAAGTCTGTCCCGGCGGCGGGATTACGATAGGCCATTACGCCATCTTCGGGCGTAGCTTCTACTTCGTTAAGAGCGTCGCGCCAATCTACAGGATAGCGGATGCGGCTTGGCTCGCCTACATACACTGGGCTCGAATTTACGATATCGCCCAGAATCGTATCGCGGTTGCGATATTTTACAGCTGCGTCGTTGGGCGCTCTGGATTGCTCCAGGCTGCGGCTACCGCGCAGGTATTCCAGTAACGACAGGTTTAATGCATCCTCATAGTCGGCCGGGAATGAATTGGCACGAAATGCAGCGGGGTCGCCATTTATACGAGTCAATATTGTTCTATCATTGGCCGCTCCACGCTCGTCCAGTTCGGTAGCGGCGCTCCATTCAGTTCCACACAGAATACCAACGTCATCACCGCTGCCGTTGTTGAATGGCGTGCAGTTACCATTGCCGCTGCCGTCGGAGATTGATCGACTTACCAGATCGCCGCTCCAGCGACCGCTGCTGAAGCTGGCCTGAAACAGGCGCGATTCTGCCGAGATCGCACGGCTGTTGAAAGACAACGCCGAGGCCGAACCGGTACGCGATTCGATATTCGCCAGCGCCGCGCCAAACTGATCGGCTATGTCTCGTGGGGTTTGTGCGTTCAGTAACTGGCCGCGCGAGTTGATTGTGGCGTGCCAGAGGTCGTCTATCTGCTCGGGCCCGCGTTCCCCAAAATCCAACACACTCCAGTCGGGCGGATGGGTGAAAGGATCGGCGGTGGCGTCTTCATCCACGCCGAAAATCCGGCCTTGCTGGCCCAGGGTTACACCGAAGGTGACCATGTGCAGGTTTCTGTTGCAGTCCAGGCTTGGGCTGGGGCAACCGCCGGGTACGTTGACCAGGCCCTTGTCAAAACCGGCTGCGCGCCCAAGTGTGTGCAGGGTCTCGTAGAAATACATGCCGATATCAGCCATGGTGTTTTCGTCAGTATCCGCAAACGGTGGGCCATTATCGCCGTCGGTATTGCCTACGCCGGCGCCGGTATAGATTGTGGCGTAACCGTCTGTAAACAGCACGGCGAAATTCTGCTGGCAGGATTCCTGAATGATGTCGTCATTAGTGGCAATTTGATCGCCCAGATGCCGCATTGCCTGGCGGTTGGGCGTACCACCGCTATTACCGCCATAGCTGTAAATGGTGTCGTAGAAACTGCGACGCTCGGCCGGCACACTCAAATCCAGCATATTCAGGTTGTTGCGATTATTGATGGTGCAACTGCCCACGCGAGCGAAATCCACATTGGCAAATGATTCAACAATCCCGCCCCGCACCGCCAGATGCCGCTTGCGATAGTACTGAAACCAGTTGGCGAAATTTTGCATCATGCTCTGGTAAGAGGCGACATCTTCACCATTGGAGAAATTTATCAGGCGTATCTCGTAGCCGAATAACCTGGAACCATCGGGTGCCTGGCCGGAGAGGGGTTCTGCGGTATAGCCGAAGGAACCGGGAAGTTCTTCTGCCAGATAAAACGTGGCCGGGAAATAACCGATGCGTTGATTAGTCGTTGAATTAATAGCTTGCTCGCTATTGCTGGGCTGGCAATTATCACCGGTGCGTGAACCGGCGGGCAGTATCATGCCATCGAACATTCGGAAAGTGCGGTTACCGCTATCCGAGCATATTGTTTGTGTCAGGGTTTGTGTCAGGTCGAAGGTAAAGTTGCCCTCAATGGGGTCGGATTGGGCATTTTCGGAATCTGCCGCTGGCAAGCGCCCACCCGTTTGCGGGTCAATCCAGGGGCGGTAAATAATCGGTTCAATTGCGCCGGTGTCGGCGTTTACATTGTAGGGGTCGAAATAGGCCTTGTTGAAATCGGGGGAGCGAGCATAGGCAAATTGGGGAATGGGCGGTATGGCGTAATGGTCATTGCTGCTGTCTTGGTATATGCGATTACCTGTGCCGGTGCCGTTGGGAAACAGGTAGACATATTTTTTCCAGGTGCCGTTGGCGCCACCGCTTTCGTTAATACGCGGGGCGATGAAGGTTTCGTCGCCACGCGTGATCTCACCTACAAAGCTGCGCGCGCTGGTATTCCACCACAAGGCGCCGTCATTGGTTTCGAAGATAACCTCAGAATCCATACTGCCTGAATCGTCAACTGCCAGCACGATATTCGGCGGCACGTTGTTGGTAACAAATAGCGGCTTATCGGCGATATCCAGTTCCTGCGCCAGGGCGGGCAGGGTGAGCAGGCAGGCCACCAGCCCGGCTAGAACTGCCCCAGGACGCGATAACTTATTATTTATGTGCATGTTGTTTCTTCCGTCTGATGGCAGACTAATATTGTTTTGCGTATTGGCTTTGCACCACGGTAACGGCGGAGGGCTTGCCGCCCTGGGCGCGGCTGGTTACGCGATACATTGCAGCACCTAATGCAGTGGCATTGGATTCCGGGTCCAGGTTATCCGGTTTGAATTGCAATTCTTCAATGAACATCTGGGGCGCCGCGATCAGAGTATCGTCAAACGGCAGGCCGAAGGGCGTCGCGACGGAGTCATTGGCATCGTCGGGATCATCAATCCAGAGGCTTTCCGAGAGAAAAACACTGGTGTCTTCGCTGCCGATAGGCCCGTCTTTCTTCCACAGATACCATTGGATGTCATCAGCGTTACCCAGCGCCGGAGTCGGGTCATACATGAAGTTTTCGCCTGTCACTGGGTATTTTTTTAAACGCGCCAGTCGGTTCTCCCCATCACGCAGGCCGGCATCCGCCGCTTCCTGGGCGCGTGTCTGTTCACGCAGGTTGGAAGCCATCTGCTCCTGCAGAGTTGCCGAACCCATGGTAGACAGAGCCAAAAGGGTAATAACCAGCAGAAAGATAAGTCCGGTAACTAATACAAAACCCTTGTTTTTATTTGAACGTTGCATAATTAATTCAGCCGGTTACGCAGCGCGATGAGTTGTTCAACGAGCTGATACTGGCGCCGATCCGTGCGTGTGACATCCCCATTGAGAAATTTGAAAGTCTGGGTGCTCGATTCGGTACGTACGTTGCCCGCCGTTGCAATCAGTAGCTGCACACGCACGCTTTTAACCCGTTCAAAATTGGCAGCCGCGGCATTCTGATAGCGGTCTACCGAGCCGTCGCCGTTGCTGTCCACCCCGTATTCGATTTGCATGTTCTCGACGTTCTCTATAAGGGGTTGCGCGGGCGCGGCGTCGGTAAATACATCGCAACGCAAAACCCCATCGACTATGGAATATTCAAAATCTGTTATTTCGGGCAGATCGTCCGCGGTGCGTATCTTTTCATCGGTGCTCTCGTCGGTTACTTCTCGCCCCAGGCAATCATAAGCACGCCCTGAGGCTTGATTGGGAAGGCTGACTGCCTGAAAACGGATGCGTAAGGTATCGGGTGTGGTGGCATTGCCGCCTTCGGTACCACTTATGACGGGGTCTGCGCCAAATATGTCTTTTTCGTCCTTGAATCCATCCAGGTAATAGCCCGTATGGCCTAAGGTGCTGCCTAGCATATACCCCGCCAGCCGGCTGTTTTGCTGGAGGTCGGCTTGTAGTCGCTGCGCCACAAAACTTTCGCGGTTACCGAGCAGAATTTGCAGGATACCGCCCAGTAGCAATAACCCGATCACCATTGCAATCATTAGCTCTACGAGGCTAAAACCAGATTCTTTTGAGTTGACTGGGGATTTATTCATGGCAGGAAGGTTGTCTGGAAACAGCGGTCGGTTACGTTGTCGCCAGCGTCGTTGAAAGCGGTGCATTTGTCGTTGGCGCCCTCACGGTCTGCCACTTTGTCGGATTCCGACCATAAGATGCTGATTACATGTGGCGAACTGAGGCTGCATGCGTCTGCATCTCCGGTATCTGCATCAACACACTGAACCCGCCCCCGGCCATTGGGCAGGAGGCGGCTGAGGCCCAGATCCCACTGATAAGCATCGAAGCTGGCCATCTGTGCCGGGGTGCACACACTGCTCGCGCAGTCGTCGCTCGGTGCAGTGCCGGCAGCAGGGTTATTAACGTCCGCATAGCTATTGCTGTTCAGGCCTGCGGGATTGGCACGCATACGTTCGGCCATGTTGTCGGCCGCCATGGTGGCTATACTGCGCGCGTTAGATACCTGAGTATTCGCAATATTCAAAGTCTGCAATCCAAGCAGACCAAGCAGGCCGATAGAAACCACCACCAGCGTCACCAACGCTTCCAGCAAGGTGAAACCTCTCCCGCTTTCAGGATTCATGGACTACAACTCGCGTCGCTAACATGCTCACTACGTACGCGGCCACTGGCGCTGATTACTAGATTGGTTGCATTACCATCATCGGCGTCACAAAAGGTCAGAGTGCCGAAATTGCCGAGCGCGAAGCCATTGCTGTCAAAACGCACTTGGTTTGCAACATTTCTGTTCCCGGCTATCGTAATATTGGTCGCCATACCCTGATGGACTCGCAGGATATCGGTTGCTGCTGGAAGCCTATCGTCATCGAGATCGTTATAAACTAGCCAGCCTTGTTGCCAACCCACACTATTGGTCGTACAGGTTTTATCGTTATCGGTTTTGCAAACCCGAACTGGATTGCCCCGCGTAATTGATTCGCTGCGCGCATAATTTAAATCTGCCAGGAGATGGTTAACCTGTGCCGCTATACTGTTACGGTTAATCGTGGCGCGATAGGAGGGTATGGCAATAGCAAGGAAGATGGCGGCGACTGATAGCGTTACCAACAACTCGATCAGCGTAAAGCCGCGTAGGCGGCGACCGTTAATTTTTGGCTGGCAAACATGCACGCTCTGTGCTCCTCGTTATAATCCTTTCATCCTGCCTCATACATTAATTTGCATAAAATTGCGCGGCTGTGATTTGCCGACGAATGTTAGCGGTGCGCCGATAAACGGTGTGCGAAAAGACGCAAGAGGGCACCAAACCAGTGTATCGACACTCCATAAGCTTGCTTGACTTCCTGATATTGCTCGCGATCCTGATTTGCGTGGGCCTGTATTTTTATCCAAAAGCAGGCACTGACGCGCAGGCTGAACGGCGTGAGCAGGGTCAGGTGGCTTTGGTAAAACTGGTGCGTGCGATGCATATCTACAAGCAGAAAAATGGCACCTACGCCGGCGCCGCAGGCTCTGAGGCGGAACCACAAATAGAAGGCTCTCCGCCGAAGTACCTGGTAAGGGGGCGCAAACTTATTATCGTCTGCGCATTGCCTTTGCAAACGAGCTGGGATTCGAGGTCCGCGCGGTGCCGGTCGGGCAACAGATAGCGGATGCCTGCGGCACGCTTACCCTGACTTCAACCTACGCAGGCGGCATGTTGAATGCAGCGGATAATTGGCGCCGGGCCGATTGCTGGACTATTCCGTTGCAGCAGGCGAGCGCCAGTTCGTCATGAACAGCTTGCCAAGAGCACAGGCGAGGCCATTGATTTCTGGGACATGCCAGAAAAATACCGACTTTAATTGTCGGCTTAGCCTGCATTCTTTATACTCCCGCGCTTGTTCGCAGTAAATGTACCCAAATGCCGGGATAGCTCAGTTGGTAGAGCAGGCCACTCGTAATGGTCAGGTCGGGGGTTCGATTCCTCTTCCCGGCACCATTAAGTAATTTCAATTCGTCGCAGAATGTCTCAAAAGCCCGCCACCACGGGCATTTTTGTTGTCTATAGATGCATTTGGCGACTTACTGATTCGAACTGATGTCAAAACGATACCCCAACTTGCGGAGTACGATCCGGGGTATATAATCAAATCTCCAATGTGATACCCCGGAGATGCCATGCCTTTCGCTATTCTGACCACAAAAGAAATTAATTCGGCCCAAGCGCGCAAAAAGCCCTGGCGGCTATACGATGGTGGCGGCTTGTACATTCAGATTCAGCCAAATGGCAACAGATTCTGGCGATATAAGTATTCCGTGCGCGGGCGTGAAAAAACGCTATCAATTGGACGTTGGCCAGAAATAACCCGCAGTGTCGCTCGCCAAGTGCATATGGACGCGCGTGCGCTTGTGCAACAAGATTTAGACCCGTCCTTGGAGAAGCAAGCGCGTCGTAAAGCAAATGCGCACGCTGGTGAGCAGACGGTGGAGGCGGTGGGGCGCATCTGGTTCGAATCAATGAAGAGTGGCGACGCTTGGAGTTCCGGATACGCCGATAAGATCATTGGTCAAATGGAGATACATCTGTTCCCTGCCATTGGCGGTATTGCGGTTGATAGGCTTACCACGTCGGATGTTGCCAGCATGCTGGAAAGAATCGTTATGGCGGGGTTCATTGAGACGGCACATCGTGTCAGGCGGTATACGCGGCTGATTTTAGAGTATGCGATCGAGACTGGGCGGATGACAGTTCATCCCCCGTTACTGCCCAAAAAGGGAACTCTACCCAAGCTAAAGCCCACTCATCATGCTTCGATAAAAGACCCTAAAAAAATCGGCCCTTTGCTTTTGAAGATGGATCACTACAGCGGCAGTTTCGTTACCAAGTGCGCGCTGCACCTGTCGCCTCTGGTTTTTCTACGGCCTGGTGAGTTG
>JBDNIO010000176.1:0-28039 GCA_041688215.1 Salinisphaeraceae bacterium
GTGGATGGGCTCCAGCGCATTGATCGGCATCCGGCCTCTAAGGTGACTGAACTGACCCCGCGGCTGTGGAAACAGTGTTTTGCTGATGATCCGCTGCGCTCGGATTTGCACAATCCTGCTTGAATGGCAACTACGCCGCTGTGTTAGCGGTTACGCAGCAATCATCCCGAGTGCAATTGTTGGGCTTAGCGGCCAGTGCGTCAAGGCGGTTAACTGGGACGCCGAGGACGACACGTTAGTGTTTCATTGTGATCGTGATCAGCGGTTTGCACCGCGCAGTCGGCCTAGAGGAGATCGTTGTACGGTTAACCGCCGACTGCGCCGGTCGGTCCGGGATTTGCCCTTATGCGGTCGTGCGGTCAAGGTATCGATTGAATACTGCCAAGTGAAATTCGGTTCGGTTGACCGGCGCATGGAGCATTTAGCATTTGTTGATCCAGGGATGGGCTTTACTAATCGATTTGCCCGGTTTGTCAGCCAGCTATGCCGGCATATGAGCATTGCGGCGGTAGCCCGCTATACGGGCTTGGCCTGGCGCACCGTCAAAGCCATGGATACGCGCTGCCTGCAACGTGATTTGCCGGCCATGGATCCGGGCGGGTTAACCGGTCTGCGCTACCTGGGGGTTGACGAAGTCGCCCGGGCCAAAGGTCACGACTACCTCACGATTGTGTATGACCTGGATTCGGGCGACTTGCTATGGGTGACCGAAGGCCGGACCAAAGCCGGATTACTCGATTTCCTGGACCGGCTGGATAATGACGTAGCCCAAGGCATACAAGCGGTTGCGATGGATATGTGGCCGGCGTTTATACACGCGATCACCGAGTCTTTGCCCAATGCCGACATCGTCTTTGACCGCTTTCATATAATGCAACACTATTCCAAGGTCATCGACTAGGTGCGCCGGGCTGAATTCAAACACGCCAAAGCCCCGGATAAATCCCTGATCACCGGCAGCCGGTATGTGTTGCTGAAAAACCCGGACAAGCTCAGCGATTCACAGCAACACCGGCTCGATGACTTATTGGCGGCCAATCAGAATCTTAACGCGATCTACAGCCTCAAAGAGCAATTGCAAAACCTGTGGGATAACCCGCACGGTTTCGCGGGCATGACCCACCCATTGGATCAGTGGTGCGCCTTGGCTACGCCCGGTTAGACGCTTTGTAAACATGCTGCGACGTCACCGCAGCGGTATCTGTAATTACGCGAACCACCCCATTACCAATGCCCGCGTCGAAGCCGGCAATGTCGCTATCGGGATGATTCGTAAACGCGCCAGAGGCTTGCTCGATACCGAGTACTTTAAACTCAAGATTAGGCAAACTGCTGTACCCGAACCTGCCCTCGGCCTGTACAATTTGACAGGATAATTGGCGCAAACGATGTCACAAGAGCCAAATATACAAGTCAAAATCATTGCGTCGATTATCCCACCAGTCCGCAGTAATATTCTGGTTGGCCGCAGCACGGATATCGTTACTCGGCCGTGCCGCAAGGTAACTGACTACGGATGTTTCTATGTATACGGTGGGCTTCATAATCTCCGGAGTGCAGTGGCGCTTTGTGGGTTACACGGCTTAATTAAGCGTTAAGCCTTGCTTTAATATTTTCGGTGTTACAAACAGTAGCAGTTCGCGTTTGTCGCGCTGTTTGGTGGTGTTGCGGAACAGGGCGCCGATTAGTGGTATTTCTCTTAGCACCGGAACGCCAGTAATATTGTCGCGGTCTTCCTGTTCGTAGATGCCGCCGAGGACTACGGTTTCGCCGTCGTCTACCAAAACCTGTGTAGACAAGCTGCGGGTATTGATTGACGGCACTAGGCCGCCGCCTTGTACGTTCACAGCCTGGCCCTGGGTATCCTGG
Organism: Salinisphaeraceae bacterium; assembly: GCA_041688215.1. GTDB lineage: Bacteria > Pseudomonadota > Gammaproteobacteria > Nevskiales > Salinisphaeraceae > JBDNIO01. The sequence continues at coordinate 1,870 of JBDNIO010000176.1, forward strand.
GTTACGAACAGGTCCATGATTACGCGTTCATCCGGGGTGATTTGCGGGGTTACGGTCAAGCTGAGTACCGCTTCCTTGAAAGAGACGGTGGCGGCACCCGAGGAGGCGGCTTCCAGGAACGGGATTTCCACGCCTTGTTCAATGCTTGCCTCGGCGGCATTGGCGGTGATTACGCGTGGCGAGGAGATGACCTCGCCGTTGTTTTCCGATTCCAAAGCGGATAGAGCTAGATCTAAATTGAAGCTATCTCCGAGTATGGCTGTGCTAAGTACACCCGCAGCGCCTGCTACAGGCAGCGCGACACTAAATCCGGTATTTGTTAGTAAATTGCCGCCATCAGGCGACTCGATAGCCCCAGCGTCGGCCACGTTGGCGTTGACTCCAAGGTTGCGTGAAAAACTTCGGTTGGCAACCACGATGCGCGATTCAATTAGGACCTGCTTCACTGGAATATCCAGGCGCTCGATCAGCCGGCGGATTTCTTCCAGCTTGGCGCGGGTTTCGTTGATAATCAGGGTGTTCGTGCGATTGTCAGTTGTAACTTTACCGCGCTCGGACAATAGTGAAAGCTGGTCCGACTGAAGTAATTGAGCTAAGTCCTCCGCGCGTGCGTAATTAACTTGAACTATTTCGGATCGTACTGGTGCGAGATTTACATTAGCTTGCTGAGCTGCTAGCTCATCTTCTCGACTTTGCTTTATCTCGTTGAGCGGAGCTATTACGACTACATTTCCTTCTTGTCGCATACCTAATCCTTTTGATTTAAGGATTACATCAAATGCTTGGTCTACGGGAACATTTTCAAGATTTATGGTCATATTCCCGCCAACACTGTCCGAGATGACCATATTTACGTTTGTTTCTTTGGCAATGATTTGCAATATTTGGCGCACGGGCGAATCTTGTACATCCAGCGTAATTAGATTCCCAGTATATTTGGGCTTTTCCAGCTGCCGGCGTTCTATTTCTGCCGCCGTGAGGGGCTGCAGTTCAAGGGTGAACTGGTTGTCGGTCTGGTAGGCGACCTGTTCGAAGTCGGCGCCTTCAATGGGGGTGACTACAATGCGGGTATCGCCGTTACGGGTGAGGGCGTCGATGGTTTTAACCGGGGTGGCAAAGTCGATTACGTCCAGGCGCTTGCTTAAATTCTCTGGCAGTACGGCATTGGGGAAACGCGCGATGATTTTGCCGCCTTCTTCCTGCACGTCGACCGGGCCGGTGATGCCCTGCATGTTTATGGTTATGCGCCCGGCACCCTGTTCGCTGCGGCGGAAATCGATATCGCTAATCGACGGGCCGGTAGCGCTGGTTGCGGTGCGCGCCGGGGCGCGTTCTACGCGGGTGGTGGCCCCGCCCATGGCGTTGGGGTCGCCGAGGCGGATGCGTATCTGGGTGCCGTTATTGGTGATGTCGTACGGGACTAACTGGTTGAGCTCTACCACCACGCGTGTGCGGTTACTGCCCTCGGCCAGGGCCACGCCGCGAATCGAGCCCACGTCGATTTTCACATAGCGGCTGCTGGTGCCGAGCCGGGTCTGCGCCAGGTCCAGCGACAGGCGTGCGGGATTGGCTACGGTAAATACTTTGGGGTCTGGCGCGGGCGTGGAAAGATTAAGCGTAATCAGCACCTGCTCGCCGGGGAGCTGCAAATGGTCTACCGATTGCAGGGTGCGCGCGGCGGCCTGGGCGTAAGCCGGCATGCCACCGCCGAATGCAGACAGTGCCAACAAGGCCGCGGCTAGTCTGACAGCCACGGCGCGCGATGTGGCGCGGCTTTTTTGCTTGTTCATATCTGTTCCTAACATTCGAATACTTGTTCTGACATGGCCCTATTCAGATATTGCAATAGCCGCGGCGCGTTTCATGTAGCCACCCAGGCCGTCGGGCACAATTTCTACCAGGCGCACTTCGGTGTCTTCTATGGCCACGACCTGGCCAAAATTCTGGCCCATGTGATCGCCGGTTCTTACCCGATGCACAATGCCGTCGGGCGCCTTGATCAGCGCGTCAGTCGCCCCGGCGATGCGAAAAGTACCGGCCATGCGCAGTGCATCCAGCGGGAATTCTTCCAGCGGCTCGCGGTTGCGGACGAAATCCGGCGAAAGCGAGAATGTCGAGCGTTCCGGTCCGGTGTTGGCCGGGGTGAGCGGCTTGAACGGGTCGCGCAGATTGCCGCCGACGTAAGTGTAGGGCTCGTAGGGTTTGATTTGCGGGATGGGTTCGATGTCCGAAGATTTGCGCGCCTTGATTTTGGCGACGTAGTCGCGCAGGTCGGACATGTCGCCCCCGCAACCGCCAAGCAAACCCAGCGCCAGCAGCGCGGCGATGCCTTTGCGCAGGCTGGCGTGGCTCATTCGGTAACCTCGTCTTCATCCAGATAGTGATAGGTGTTGGCGATCACGCTCATGCGCAGGTTGCCGTTGCCGTCTTCCTTGTTGTTTACCGGGTTAATGGATACGTTATCCAGCGTTACGATGCGCGGCAGCGCGGCTACGCCGGATACGAAATTTGCGAGTTCGTGATAACTGCCGGTCACCACCAGATCGTTGGGGAGAATGGCGTAGAAGTCTTTTTTGATCTCGGGCCGCGGCTTGAATAATTCTTCTTCCAGGCCGCTGGCAAGGCGGGTTTGCGAGATGTCATTAAGCAGGTTGGGTACTTCCGTCTGGCTGGGTAGCTGCCGCAGCAGGGCGCCGAAGGTTTCCTGCATTTCGGCCAGTTGCTGTTTGTAGGCATCCAGGTTGGCCACCTTTTTCTGCTTGCGCTCGAATTCATCGCGCAGGGCCTGTTCCTGTTTTATGACTTGGTTCAGTTCGTCGCTTTTGGGGAGCACCAGATACCAGGTGCCCAGGCCCAATATCAGCGTAACGGCAATGGCAATGGCGCCGCCATAGGCCCACATCGGCCAGCTGCCGATGTTGTTCTGGTCGAGCGTGCGCAGTTCGTCGAAAAATTCGTTCAGGCTCATTGGCTGACCTGCTCGTCGCTCTCGTCGAACGTTTCCAGCGCTGACTCGGCTTCGTCTTTGGGCGTAACGGACTTGAATGAGAGGGTAAAGTCGGCCGCGCGCCGGCGTTCCTGGCTTATGGTTTTAATCACCACCAGGCGCGGGTCGTCGAACCAGTCGGACTGGTCCAGATTCACCATGTAGGTGGAAACCCGGCCGTTGGATTCGGCCACGCCGTTAATGGTGGTGGACTTGTCGGCTTGTTTGAGTGATGCCAGATGCACGCCTTCGGGCAGGGTCTGGGCCACCTGTTCAAAGTAATGCACAATTTGTGCGCGCGACTGCTGCAGTTCTTCGATGATGCGCATGCGCGTTATCAGGTTGTCGCGCAGTCTTTCCAGCTCCTTGATTTCTATAATGTGCTCATCGATCTGCGCAATCTGGTCTTTCAGATAACGGTTGCGTGCTTCCTGGTTGTCGATGGCGCTGCCGTAGTAAAACCACACAAGACCGATGATTGCGGCACTGATCAGCGCCGCGCCGCCGATGGCTGTAAAGAATTGCTGTTTGCGCTGCTCGCGGCGTGCTTCACGCCAATCGAGCAGGTTGATGCGCAGGAAGTTATCCATCAGTTAAGCCCCCGCAGCGCGAGCCCCGTGGCAACCATAAGTGCGGAAGCTTCGTGCTCGATATTGTTGCGACGCGCGCTGGCGCTGGCCTGCATGCCGGCCAGCGGATTGCCGACCGAGGTGGGCGCTTCCAGATGTTGTTCTACCATGCCCGCAATGCCGGGCAGGAGTGCGCAGCCGCCCACCAGAATCACCTGATCTACCGAACTGTGCTCGGCCGAGGCGGAGTAGAAAAACTGCAGCGAGCGGTCGATCTGCTGTGCCATGTTTTCGGCAAAATGCGGCAGCACTTCCTGCAGGAATTCTTCCGGCAGCGCGCCGCTACGCAGTTTGTCGTAAGCCGCCTCGGGTTCGAGCTCAAAGCGGCTCTGGATCAGATATACCAGTTGCCGCCCGCCGAAATTCTGTTCCCGCGTGTACACGGTTTCACGGTTGACCAGCACGTTCACGCAGGTCACGGAGGCGCCAAAATCCGCCACCGCGATGGTTTGTTCGTCTACGCTGGGCGGGAGCTGGTCAATCAATAACTGGCAGGCGTTCTGCAAGGCGTAGGCTTCCACGTCTACCAGATGCGCCTTTAGCCCCGCGATTTCCACCGCAGCCACGCGCGCATCCACGTTGTCGCGGCGGCAGGCGGCAAGCAGCACGGTGTTCATTTCCGCGTCGTGTTTCGAGGGCCCGAGAATCTGAAAATCGAGGCTGACTTCCTCAATCGGATAGGGGATGTACTGGTTGGCCTCAAAGCCGATTTGCTGTTCAATTTCGTCTTGCGACAGCGTGGCCGGCATGTCGATTATCTTGCTGATTACGCTGGAGCCGGTAACCGCCACCGCAGCGTGTTTAGCCCGGCTTTGCGCCCGTTCCAGCGCGCGTTTAATGGCCTGGCCCACGGCTTCGGGCTCTACGATCTGATTGTCGGAAATCGCCTGGGGCGGCAACGGCTCGTTGGCATAGGCCTTGATTTGGTAATGGCCAGGGTTGCCGGCCAGCTCCAGCAATTTAACACGCGACGAACTGATATCCAGAGCAACAAGCGCCGGCGTATCTGCTCCGGTAAATTTGCTCAAGACCCCCATTGCACTCCCTCTAATCCCCCACAGCGGGGTGTGTGTGGCTTTCGCGCGCCACTTATAGCACTGTTATAACTGCAAGTTTGCGCGCCAAGCAACTGTTGGTCGTAGAAATACCTGGCTTGCTGACTAGAACCATTGCAAAAGTTATCGACGGTTACAAGCATAAATTTAGCGCTTTACCCAGCGCTGGGGAAAAATTCTCTGCTGTAATTGGCTCATAATCGGCTGGTATGTAAAAATACGCGCGCCTGGATTGGGTCTGCCACTCCGGCTTCTATAGTTTGTCTGCAATCTTTTTCTGTTTTACGGCCCACACCCTCCAGGCTGCGCAACGCATGAAGTCCCCGCCTCGCTCTGTTAGATATTTGTTTGCCGCCCTGGGTGGTTTGTTTGGGCTGTTTGTTGTGGCTGCGCTCACCCTGGGCGCTGCGTATCTGTATTTTGGGCCGCAATTACCGGAGCCGGGCGAAATCGGGGAGCCCAAGCTCAACGAGCCCTTGCGCATCTACTCCGCAGACGACCGACTGATTGGCGAGTTCGGCACCGAGCGCCGCCTGCCTCTGACCTATGAGCAAATCCCGCAATCGGTCGTGCAGGCGTTTCTGGCCGCCGAAGATGACCGCTTCTTCGACCACCCCGGCGTCGATTACCAGGGCATTCTGCGCGCCGTCTGGCATTTGCTGCTAACCGGCAACAAAACCCAGGGCGGCAGCACCATTACCATGCAGTTGGCGCGTAACCTGTACTTGACCAACGAGCGCACCTACAGCCGCAAGATCAAGGAAATATTCCTGGCCCTGCGCATTGAGGCCAAGCTGACCAAGCAGCAGATTATAGAAATTTATCTGAACAAGATTTACCTGGGCAATCGCGCCTATGGTGTGGGTGCCGCCGCCGAGGTTTACTACAAAAGCGATATCAAGGACCTGACCCTGGCCCAGGTGGCGATGATTGCCGGCCTGCCCAAAGCGCCTTCACACTACAACCCCCTGGCCAACCCCGGGCGGGCGACCGCGCGCCGTAATTATGTGCTGCGCCGAATGCTGAAGCTCGACGATATTACCCAGGAACAGTATGACCAGGCCGTAACGGAAGACGTAACCGCCGGCGGCAACAAGCGCCCGCGTGATGAACGCTACGAAGCTGACTATGTAGCCGAAATGGTGCGCCAGGAAATGATAGAGCGCTTTGGCGAAGCCGCTTATACCGACGGTTATGAAGTAATCACAACCCTGACAAGTGACCGCCAGCGCGCAGCCAACCGCGCCTTGCGCCGCGGCCTGCTGGCCTACGACCAGCGGCATGAATGGCGGGGTGCTGAGGCGCATTTTGATAACGCCATACTCGAAGATGAAGACGCCCTGAACACCGCTATCGCCGGTCGCCCGTCGGCAGGCGGTTTGGTAATCGCCGTGGTGCTTGCGGTAGATGCGGGCAAGGCCAGTCTGTATACCGACAAATACGACAAGGTGATCCTGGATTCGAGCAAAGCGCCGTGGCTGAAGAAAGGCCAGCCGCTTACGGACTTGTTGCAACGCGGGGATGTCGTACGTCTGGCGTATACCGGCAAGGAAGACGAACAATGGGCGCTGGCGCAAATTCCCAAGGTGCAAGGCGCTCTGGTAGCACTCAACTCCGAGGACGGCGCAATCCAAGGGCTGGCCGGCGGTTTCGACTTTAACCTGAGCAAGTTCAACCGCGCCGTGCAGGCCAAACGCCAGCCGGGTTCCGCGTTCAAGCCCTTCCTGTACTCCGCCGCGCTGGCCAACGGCTATACGCCGGCCTCGATTATCAACGACGCGCCGGTGGTATTTGACGACCCGGGCCTGGACCGCAGTTGGCGCCCGCAAAACTATTCGGGCCGGGTGTATGGCCCAACGCGTCTGCGCGAGGGCCTAGTGCATTCGCGCAATCTGGTTACCATACGCCTGATGCGCGGGGTGGGTATCGGACCGGCCCTGGATTACATCAGTAAATTCGGCCTGCCCAAGGATCAGATGCCGCGTGATCTGTCGTTATCGCTGGGCAGCGCCTCTTTCAGCCCGATGCAAATGGCGCGTGCCTACGCGGTGTTCTCCAACGGCGGGTATCTGGTTCAGCCTTATTTTATCAAGGAAATCAGAGACAGCCGCGGCGAAGTACTGGAACAAGCCAACCCGGTGCACGCCTGCCCGGAATACGACTGCAGCAAACTCGCCGAAGGCCAGGACGCCGCGCCACAGGTAATCGAACCCGAGAACGCCTACATCATGGACAGCATGATGAGCGAAGTGATCACCCGCGGCACCGGTCGCCGGGCGCTGGTGCTCAACCGCAAGGATATCGCCGGTAAAACCGGCACCACCAATGATCAGATAGACGCCTGGTTCACCGGCTTCAATCACAAACTGGTAGCGGTATGCTGGGTGGGTTTTGACAAACTCCAGCCGCTGGGCTCAAGTGAGGCCGGTTCCAAGGCCGCACTGCCGATCTGGATAGACTTCATGGGCACGGCCCTTAAAGGCACGCCGGAAGAGGAACTCACCCGCCCGGCCAATCTGGTGTCGGTGCGCATCGACAAGGATACCGGTCTGCTGGCCGTGGGCGGCGACTCCGGGAACACCCTGTTTGAAACCTTCCGCCCCGATCAAATCCCGCCCGCCCAGAATTCGTATGACGATTTCGGCGGCTATGACGGCGGTTATGGCAATGGCGGGGGCTACGGCAATGGCAGCCAGGGTGGCCAGAATGGCAACAGCGGCTCACCGCCTTCGCGTGGCAACGAAGTGGAGCAGCTTTTTTAGATTACTTAGACGTGAAACAGTCTGAAACCCAATGGATACTGCTTGCGCAAACAGCAGCGCGGTTGATCCACGAAAACGGCATCTGCGATTATCGCCTGGCCAAATCCAAGGCGGCGATGCAGTTGGGTATTGACCCGCGCAACGTCGCGCTGCCCAAAAATACCGAAATTGAAGCCGCCCTGGCCGAACACATCCGCCTGTTTGACGGCGAAGCCCAGCCCGGCGTCCTGCGTAATTTTCGCCAGGCCGCGGTGGAGGGCATGCGCCTGTTCGCGTCTTTTCGTCCGCGCCTGGTGGGTGATGTACTCAGCGGCCTGGCCACCGCGCACAGCGATGTGCAACTGCACGCGTTTGCCGATGATTCCGAATCTTTCGACCTTTTCCTGCAGTCCCAGGGCATCCCCTATGATATGGCCGAGCGGCGGGTACATCTGCATCAGGGTGGCTATGCCCAATACCCCGCGTTTCAATTTTCGGCCGGAGACGTAGGTTTTGAAGTGGTTGTATTCCCGTTGCGCGATCTGGCGCATGCGCCGCGCAGCCTGATCGACGGCGCCCCAATGCAGCGCGCCGCGTTGCCGCAAGTCCAGGCCCTGCTTGAGTAAAGATTCGGCGCGTTGGCCTACCACTCTGACGGTGCTCATGGGCACCATCTCGGTGGTGCTGACCACCACCATCGTCAACGTCGCCATCCCCGGCATCATGGCCGATTTCCAGATGGGCCAGATTCGGGCGCAGTGGCTGTCCACCGGGTTTCTTGCCGCGATGACGGCCACCATGCTGACCAGTACACGGCTGGTCGAACGTTACGGTCAGCGTCAGGTTTTCGCGGTGTCGCTGGCATTGTTCGTGGTGGCGTCCCTGCTGGCGGCAGTCAGTTGGAGTGCCGAGGTCATGATCGCGGCGCGCGTGCTACAAGGCGCGACCGCTGGTGTAATACAACCGTTGGCGCTGATAGTTATTTTTCAGATTTTTCCGGATAACGAACGCGGCCGCGCGCTGGGTTTGTACGGTATGGGCGTGGTGCTGGCGCCAGCAGTGGGCCCTACCGTGGGCGGCCTATTGCTCGATAGTTTCGGCTGGCGCGCAGTGTATCTGGCGGCCCTGCCGTTTTGCCTGTTTGGAATCTGGGGCGCGCGCCGCTATCTGCCCAACAAGCGGCTGGATCGCCGGATCAGCTTTGACTGGCTGGGTCTGGTATTCCTTATCGCCGGATTGGCGTTATTGCTGGGTGGACTAGCCGCGCTCACCGGCAACAGCCGTGGCGTTTTGAGCGCGCCAGTCTTGATGATCAGCGGTGCTGTGGCGGCCCTGTTATTCGTGCTGCGCGAATGGAGAGCGCGCGAACCGATGGTCGCTCTGGCGGTGTTTCGTTACCCTGCCTTCGCATTACCGGCAGTGCTGGCGCTGATTTACGGTGCCGGACTGTTCGCCTCGACCTATCTGCTGCCGTTGTATGTGCAAGGCGTGCAGGGTTTATCGGCTACCGCAACAGGGTTGGTGCTAATGCCCGCAGGCTTGGCGCTGGCGGTGGTATTTCCGTTTTCTGGCCGCATGAGTGACCGCTGGCCTGCGCACTGGCTAATTATTGCAGGCTTGCTGTTTTTTGCGCTGGCGCTGTTCGGGCTGGCAACAGGCACGCCGCAAACCGGTTTCTGGATGTTGGCGCTGTGGATACTGCTGGGGCGGGTTGGTCTGGGGCTGGTGTTGCCGGCAGTTAATCTCGATGCCCTGCGCGGGCTGCCCGAGTCGCTGATGCAACAAGGCTCTGGTATGGTCAATTTCGCCCGGCAACTGGGTGGCGCGTTTGGTGTGAACCTGTTCGCGCTGCTGCTGGAAATGCGCGTAATCAAACATATATCCGATCAACACGGCGCTGAATTTGATTTGCACCAGTTCTACCAGGCCGCCGGCGGCGCGGCATCCGCACCGGCATCCGCGACCCAGGCCTTGGCGCAGGGCTTCTCCGATACTTTTATTGCGCTGGGTCTGTTATTTTTAGTGGCGTTGGTACCCGCTATAGCAATGGGAGTCCGTTATGCCCGATACGCCCGATACGCAAGGGTTCAGAAAAATTCTGCTGGCCTATGATGGCTCGCACCAGGGAAGGGTGGCGCTGCGCTGCGTCGAGCCGCTGTTGCAAAGCCCGGATACGGTGCTGCATTTGCTTGCGGTGGTGCCGCTAACCGGCGCTCTGGCCACCACCGAAGGCTTTTACACCGAAGCCATGTACGACGCCGAGCGCGAACGCGTGCAGGGCATCCTCGACGAAGGCGTGGCATGGCTGCAAAAGCGCGGCCTGCACGCCGAGGGCCATTTGCGCGCCGGCCAGCCGGCGCATCAGATCAGTGAACTGGCGGTGGAACTGGGCGTCGACCTGGTCGTGGTCGGGCATCACCGTCGCGGTGTACTGGCACGCTGGTGGCAGGGCTCGGTCGGCGCGTCTTTGCTCGACAAGCTGGAATGCAACTTGCTGGTTGCCCAGGAACCGGAACAGAATGCCGACTGAGTCAGGCATGTCCATATTTTTCGCATCAACCAGGGAGTACATACCATGAGTAGTTTCAGTCAACGCATGATCGGCGCTGCCAAGCTCGACGCCGCCACCTACGAAGAAGTCGAGGCCGATACCGGCGCGCTGGGCCAGGCTGTGGCCGTGGTGGTGTTGTCCAGCCTGGCCGCCGGGGTAGGCGCGGTTCTGTATGCCGGGTTTTGGTACGGCTTGCTGCTCGGCACGCTTGCGGCGTTGTTCGGCTGGGTGGTCTGGGCGTTTTTGACCTGGATTATCGGCACCAAATTGTTGCCCGAGCCGCAGACCGAGGCCGATATGGGCCAGCTCATGCGCACGATCGGCTTTGCTGCCGCGCCGGGCATCTTGCGCGTGTTCGGCATCATTCCGGGTATCGGCGGACTTATCGTGTTCGCCTGCAGCCTGTGGATGCTGGCCGCGATGGTAGTCGGTGTACGCCAGGCGCTGGATTATAAAAGCACCTGGCGCGCGGTTGGCGTCTGCGTAATAGGCTGGGTTGTTCTGCTGGTATTCCAGCTACTCGCGTTTTCGATGCTGGGGTCGCCGTCCCCGGCGTAAATACGCGCCTGCATTGTAGAGCCGTCATTCCGGGCTCGCATTGCGAGTCCCGGAATTCATAAGGTGAGGCGGCGTGGATTCCGGAAAAATGCTACGCATTTACCGAAAATGACGGAGGGTTTAACGCGAACCCATGCCCACATAATCCCGTTTCGGGCTGCCGGTATATACCTGGCGCGGGCGGCCGATGCGCATGGCCGGATCGTTGAGCATTTCGGTCCAGTGTGCCACCCAGCCCACGGTGCGGGCGATGGCGAACATGGGGGTGAACATATTCACCGGAATGCCCAGCGCCTGGTAGATGATGCCGGAGTAGAAATCCACGTTCGGGTAGAGCTTGAGCTCCTTGAAATAGTCGTCTTCGAGTGCGATTTTTTCCAGTTCCAACGCCAGTTCAAATAGCGGATCGTTTTCGATACCCATTTCCTTGAGCACTTCGTGGCAGTAGCCGCGAATAATCGTGGCGCGCGGGTCGAAGTTTTTGTACACGCGGTGGCCGAAACCCATCAGGCGGAAGGGGTCGTCCTTGTCTTTGGCTTTTTCCATGTATTTGGAAACCTGCGACACGTCGCCAATCTCGTTGAGCATGTTCAGCACGGCTTCGTTGGCGCCGCCGTGCGCCGGTCCCCACAATGCCGCTATGCCGGATGAGATCGCAGCGTAAGGGTTACAACCGGTGGAGCCGGCCAGGCGTACGGTAGAAGTGGAGGCGTTTTGTTCGTGATCGGCGTGCAGGATAAACAGTACGTCCAGCGCCTTGGCGGCCACCGGATTCACTTCGTATTTTTCCGCGGGCACCGCAAACAGCATTTGCAGAAAGTTGGAGGTGTAGTCCAGGTCATTGCGCGGGTGCATTTTCGGCTGGCCCACGGAATGCTTGTAGGCGGCCGCGCCAATGGTCGGAATCTTGGCGATCATGCGGCGCGCGAAAATTTTGCGATGCTCGGGGTCGTGAATGTTGGTGGTGTCGTGGTAGAACGCAGACAACGAACCGACCACGCCGGTGAGCATGGCCATGGGATGAGCGTCGTGATGGAAGCCGTCGAAGAACTTGATCAGCGATTCATTCAGCATCGTGTGATGCGTAATGGTGTGCACGAAATCATCGAGTTCGGCTTGATCCGGCAGCTCGCCGGTAAGAATCAGGTGCGCGACTTCCAGAAAACTGGATTTCTTCGCCAGTTGGTCAACCGGATAACCGCGGTACAGCAGTACGCCGTTCTCGCCGTCAATATAAGTGATGTCGGACTTGCAGCTACAGGTAGCCGTGAACGCGGGATCGAAAGTGAAAATCCCCTGTTGACCCGCAATCTTGCTTACGTCCACACCCGGCGTGCCCATGGTGCCCTCGATTAGCGGCAGCTCGCTGGACTTGCCGGTTTCGGGGTTGGTTATTGTAAAAGCCTTGTTCGACATTCTGTTCTCCTGAAAAATCCTTTGCCTGTTCGCTATTTATGGGGCTATTCCTGGGGGCCTTATGCTGGCGCGGTGCCTGCAACGGGTTGCGGATAATGCGCAGGATAATCCGCGCGTGCAACGCCAGTGGCTACCGCTGCTTTTGCCACCGCGGGGGGGATAAAGTCTATCAGCCTGGGATCAAATGGACTCGGGATGATGTAATCGGGACCGAACTCCATGTGCTCGGCTTCGTACGCTTCCAGCACGGTGGCGGGTACCGGCTCGCGCGCCAGTTCGCGCAGGGCCTTGACCGCGGCTACGTTCATCGCGGTATTGATGCGGCTGGCGCGTACGTCCAGCGCACCGCGGAATATGTAAGGAAAACCGAGCACGTTGTTGACTTGGTTTGGGTAGTCGCTGCTCCCGGTGGCCATGATGATGTCTGAGCGTGCCTGCTTGGCGTCTTCCGGCGTGATTTCGGGTTTGGGGTTGGACAAGGCGAAGATCACCGGCTTGTCGGCCATGAGTTTCACGTCTTCTCCGGTTACCGTATCCGGGCCGGACAGACCGATGAATACGTCCGCGTCGCGCATCGCATCCTGCAGAGTGCGCAGGTCGGTTTTGCTCGCGAATTGCTGTTTTTGTGCGCTCAGGTCGTCGCGTCCGTCGTGGATTACGCCTTTGCGGTCCACCATGAAGATATTCTCGAGCTTGGCGCCGACTTCCATTAGCAGGTTCATCGAGGCCACGCCGGCCGCGCCCGCGCCCAGGCATACGATCTTGGCGTCTTCGAGCGTCTTGCCTTGTAATTCTAGCGCGTTCATCAGCCCGGCGGTTACGATAATCGCGGTGCCGTGCTGGTCGTCATGAAACACCGGGATGTCGAGTTTCTCGATGAGTGTCTGCTCGATCTCGAAGCAATCTGGCGCGGCGATGTCTTCCAGGTTAATGCCGCCAAACGTGGGCGAGATGCGCACTACGGTGTCAATAAAGTCCTGGGCGTTATCCGCATCGACTTCAATATCAAAAACGTCCACGTTGGCGAATTTCTTGAATAATACGGCCTTGCCTTCCATCACCGGCTTGCCCGCCAGCGCGCCGGTATTGCCCAGGCCCAGCACCGCGCTGCCGTTGGTGATTACCGCCACCAGATTGCCCTTGGAGGTGTATTTATAGGCGTCCTGTGGATTCGCCTGGATTGCCTTTACCGGCTCGGCCACGCCCGGCGTGTACGCCAGCGACAATTCGCCGTAGGTGGTAAACGGCTTGGTAATAGCAATGCCGAGCTTGCCCGGCGTGGGTTTGGCGTGGTAATCCAGCGCCTCTTGCTTGCGTGCGTAATCTGTCATTAAAGGGAATCCAGACTGATGGATAAAACTGATTTAAGTGCCGGTGCGATGCGTGTGAGCAACTCCGCCAGCGAGCCACGACAAACATACGGTGTCGTACGGGCTGCGCATTATAACGGCGACGGGCACCGGTGACTACTCGACGAGTTTGACGGTTTCCCCGGCCTGCATTTCGCCCGCGGGATATTGCTGGTTCAGCAGCTGCAACTGCGCTTCGGCGTCTTCCCCCAGGGGCGAGATTTTGCTTAAAGTTTCGTAGTCAAGACCGGGCTTGGCCGTCCAGGCCCAGATGCGCCAGGGCTCGGCCTTGCCCGCTTCCACACTGGATAGATTATGAAAGCTGGTTACCACCTGATCAAAGTCCTGCGTAAAGCCAGCGGGCGGCGCTTCTCCAGCCTTGGGTTGGCCGATGAAGAGATAGGCCTAGCCGCGGTTGAAAACTGTGGCCACCTTACGGCTTCCGCGTGCGTCTGCCATATACGCCGGCAGACCATGTACCGTAAGCGCGCGGCCATTGGCCAGCCCCGGAATTTTCAACCGCTCCAGCAGCTGTTGCGGCGAAAGCCCACCTTGCTGCGGTACCGAAGCAAGCTTTATTGCGGCGGCGCCTTGGGGTGTAAACAGCAGCACCTCGTTGGCCTGGTTTTCGACCAGCCAGCGCTCTGGAATGCTAAACGCAAAACCCAGTGGCTGGTGGTAAAACGCATTGCCGCGGGTAATGCCCTGGTCACGGTTGCTGCCATAAACCATGCCGTCTATCTGTTGCAGGAAGGCGTTGCGGCCGACGACCGGGTCGGCCGAGGATTCCAGCTTTTTGGCTTCGCGCACCACGCCTTGCAGGCGCTGGTCGTTATCCGGATGGCTGGAAAATACGCCGTGGTAGGCGGTGGCGTCGCGGCCTTCGGCGCGCGCGCGTTGCTGGGCGTATTGCTGCTGGTATTTCAGAATCCCCAGGACTTTCAGCATTTCCTGATGGTCGTAACCGGATTCGGCCATGTGCTGAGCACCCAAGCGATCGGCCTCCAGTTCCAGATCGCGCCCATAACCACTGATCGCGGCTTGCCCGGCCACACTGGCGACTTGCCCAGCGGCGCCGATGCCAGTACCGATCGCCACCGCCAGCCCCGCCGTGTTGGCCAGCATGGCGTTGCGATGCTGGCGCACGGCGTGGCGCGCGGTGACATGGCCGATTTCGTGGCCGAGCACCGCCGCGAGCTGTGCCTCGGTTTCCATATAGGCCATGAGCCCGCGGTTGATGTAGATGTAGCCGCCGGGCAGGGCGAAGGCGTTCACGTCCGGGCTGTCGATAATGGTGAAGGTGTATTTGAGTTCCGGGCGGTCGCCTTTCGCGGCCACGCGCTCGCCCACGGTTTGCACATAATCCTGCAATGCGGGGTCGTTATAAACCGGCAATTGCTGCAGGATTTTCTGATGGTTCTCCGCGCCCAGCGCCAGTTCCTTTTCTTCCGACATGAACACCAGGTCCGGCCGGCCGGTGGCGGGATTGACCGCGCAGCCGTGTAAATAAAACGCAGCCAACGCGGTGAGTAGCGCGTAGGGAATCCGTTTTGCTTTAGCTGTATTCATGGTCAGGGATTCTCCTGGTACGCCTCAATTGCCGCTAGCTCGCCACCCGGCGCTACGCTTACGCTAACTATGATCGGCTGGCAGCACACGCTGCAATCCTCGATATAAGATTGATCGCCGGCCGAGCAGTCCGCCAAAAGGGTAATGCCTTCGCCGCAATAGGGGCAGGTTACGGTGGCTTCTTCAAGCATCAGGCCGCCTCCGGCAAGAGAGCTGTGAGCAGTGTATCCAGGTGCGCCCGACCGAGGGCAGTGCAGCGTATGCGGCCCCGATTGTGTTCCAGCAGGTCCGGATGCTGTCTGGCCAGTACTTCTGGAATCTCTGCAGACAGACCGCTGCGGCGCGCGAACTCTTGCACAGAAAAGCCATCATTGAGGCGCAGCGCGTTCATCAGAAATTCAAACTCGCGGTCTTCGCTGGACAGCTCGTGCCGGCTGCTTACCGCCGTTTCGCTGCCCGCGTCCTGTTGATAACGCCGGGGCATGGGTTGCTTGTGCAGGCGTTCAATCCGGCCGCTTTGCGCATGCGTGAGCTTGCCGTGCGCGCCGGCACCGATGCCCAGATAATCCCCAAAGCGCCAGTAATTCAGGTTGTGCGCGCAGGCGTGGCCGAGCCGTGACCAGGCGGAAACTTCGTATTGCCTGTAGCCCGCCTGTTCAAGAATGGGCACGGCCTGCGCGTGCATGTCGCCGGCAACATCGTCGTCAGGCACCGCCGGTGGGCGATGGTGAAACGGCGTGCCCGGTTCCAGCGTGAGCTGGTAATAGGAAATATGCGGCGGCGAAAGTTCAATGAGCGCGCGTAAATCATCCGCCGCCATGGCCGGCGTTTGTTCGGGCAGGGCGAACATCATGTCGAGATTAAAATTGTCGAAACCGGCTGCACGTGCCGCCGCCACGGCGCGGTGCGCCGCCTGCGCATCATGAATACGCCCCAGGCTTTTGAGCATGCCATCGTGCAGACTTTGCACGCCGATGGACAGCCGGTTTACGCCCGCCGCGCGGTAGCCTTCAAACCGGGCTTGATCGGTGGCGCCGGGGTTGGCTTCCAGGGTTATTTCGCAGTCTCTGGTCAGGGCCAGGCGTTCCCGCACAGCGTCCAGAATGCGTTGGATCGCACGGGCGGAGAACAGGCTGGGCGTGCCGCCGCCAAAAAATATGCTTGTTAACGGACGCCGTTCCACCTGGGGCAAGTCGTAATCCAGATCGCGGATCAGCGCATCAACGTATGCATCTTCAGGTAAGTCGCCGGCTGCCGTATGCGAGTTAAAGTCGCAGTAGGGGCATTTCTTCACGCACCACGGCAGGTGGATATATAAAGACAGGGGTACGGAATTGTGAGTGGCTTCCTGCATGCTCGCCCGGGCGTTGTTCAAAGCAGTTTGCGTAGTTGCTTGATCAGCAGGGCCATGGCCTGGCCGCGATGGCTGATACGGTTTTTCAAGTCTTTGGACAACTCCGCCGCGCTGGCGTTCTGGTCCGGTACCCAGAACAACGGGTCGTAGCCAAAGCCGGCCTCGCCACGCAGGTTGCGCAAGATTGTGCCCGGCCATACGCCGTGGCAGATAACCGGTACCGGATCATCGGCGTGACGCAGATAAACCACGGAGCAATGAAACTGCGCGCCGCGTTGTTCGTCCGGTACACCGGCTAGCGCCTGCAGCAGTTTACGGTTATTGGCCAGGTCGTTGGCATCCGCGCCCGCATAACGCGCCGAACGTACGCCGGGCGTGCCGTGCAACGCATCCACCGCCAGGCCGGAATCGTCGGCAATGGCCGGCCGGCCGGTGTGCATGGCGGCGTTGCAGGCCTTGATCAGCGCGTTTTCGACAAACGTTATGCCGGTTTCATCGGCTTCAGATACGCCGAATTCGCTTTGTGGCGCGACATCCAGCTTCAACGGTTTCAGCAGGTCCTGAATTTCTGCCAGTTTGCCGCGGTTGCCGGAGGCTAGGACTATTTTTTGCATTGGTTAAGGATGTTTCGCGCAAAGGCGCCAAGACGCAAAGCAAATAAAACAGGTTTGAGAGGGTGTTTGCAAAACATAAGCCATGTAATTCTGAAAATACAATGAGTTACGCGTAGGTCGGATTAGCGCGCAGCGCGTTGCTCGGCTAATCCAATCTACGCAAGTGCTTGTATTTATTGGTTGTGCAAAATGATTGTTTTGTAAGAACCCTCTGAGTCATATAAAAAAACCTTTGCGTTCTTTGCGTTCTTTGCGTTCTTTGCGGCTTTGCGCGAGATTAATCTTCCAGCGCCTTGCGCTGTAATTGAATCAACTCGCCGATACCTTTTTCCGCCAAACTCAGCATGCCATCGAGTTCTTCACGCCGGAAAGCGTGGCCTTCGGCGGTACCCTGAATTTCCACAAACGCGCCGGCGTCGTTCAGGACCACGTTCATGTCGGTTTCGGCGTTGGAATCCTCTGCGTAATCCAAATCCAGAACCGGCGCGCCTTCATAAATACCGACTGATACCGCGGCAATCTGGCCGTGCAGCGGGTTGGTTTTGATCTGACCTTTCTTACGGGCTGCGGCCAACGCGTCAGCCAGCGCCACATAACCGCCAGTGATGGACGCCGTGCGCGTGCCGCCGTCGGCCTGTAGCACGTCACAATCAATCGTGATGCTGCGCTGGCCGATGGCCTGCATATCAAGTACCGCGCGCAGACTGCGACCAATCAGGCGCTGAATCTCCACTGTGCGACCGCCTTGCTTGCCTCGTGCGGCTTCGCGGTTATTGCGGGTGCCGGTCGCGCGCGGCAACATGCCGTATTCCGCCGTTAGCCATCCTTGATTTGAATTGCGCAGCCACGGCGGTACGCGGTCTTCGATGCTGGCCGTGCACAGCACGCGGGTGTCGCCAAAAGACACCAGCACCGAGCCCTCCGCGTGTTTGGTAAAGCCGCGTTCAAAGGAAATCTTGCGTAATTCGTCGGGTGCGCGGCCGCTGGGACGTTGGGACATGCGTTCATACTCGGCGTCGAATGGGCGCGAAGTATAACGAAGTGAAGACTCCAGCGTGTCCGGTATCATGGCTATGCGATAATCGCGGCCTTGTAGTTTCCAGCGAAAAAGGACAACAGATGATCCGCAGCATGACCGGATACGCACGCGGTGAAACCGCTGGAGAGTGGGGCGAGCTGACCTGGGAGCTACGCACGGTAAACCATCGTTATCTGGATGTAAGCCTGCGGCTGCCCGAGGAATTACGCGCCCTCGAGCCGGCCATACGCCAGCGCACCGCCGCGCATCTGGGACGCGGCAAGCTGGATTGCGTGGCGCGCCTGAATCTGGCGTCGCAACGCGCTCGTCTGGATATAGACGAGGACTAGTTCAACGCGCTGGCGCAGGGCTGCAAGCAGATTGCGGCCAGTATGCCTACCGCGCAACCTGACCCCATACGCGTATTGCAATGGCCCGGTGTGTTACGCGACGCCAAACCGGATACTGATGCGCTGGGCGAAGCCGCTCTGGCGGCGCTGGAAGACGTTTTGACCAGCCTCAACCAGAATCGAGCCGACGAGGGCGCAAGACTGGAAACCATGCTGCGCCAACGCTGTGCCACGATTGCGGAGCTGGCCGCCGAAATCCGCGAACGCCTGCCGCAAGTCCGCGCCCACTGGCGCGAAAAACTCGAAACCCGTCTGGCCGATATCGACCCGGCCGGCGACCCTGGCCGCATCGAGCAGGAAATCGTCATCTTCGCCCAGCGCATGGACGTAGACGAAGAGCTCACTCGCCTCGACAGTCACCTGCACGAATTCGACAAGGCCCTGAAACGCGACGAACCCGTCGGCCGCCGCCTGGATTTCCTCATGCAGGAATTCAACCGGGAGGCCAACACGCTGGCATCAAAATCTCAGGATCCGGATGTCACCCGCCTGGGGGTGGATATGAAAGTGGCGATAGAGCAGATGCGCGAGCAGGTGCAGAACATTGAATAGTGTCCCGTAGCGTCCAAGCGCTTCCAGCGGATATGTCGTAAGTCATTGCTATAGAACAAAAAACTACCATTTGAACACCATAGTACGCTAAGCTCGTCCAGAGCCTAACGGGTAGCTAGGCGGGTAGCTGGAGCTTCTAGCTACCCAGCGGAGACAAAAATTAGAACCGCTAGCTACCCAGCCTTCAATAAGGAGCAGCACCATGGGAAAGCTAAGCGACGCGAAAATACGTAGCCTGATTAGTAAGGGCGAACCGGTTGCCGGCTTAGCCGACGGCGGTGTTCGGAAATGTGGGGGAAGATCAGCGCAACGCGCTATGGGTGAGCGCAGAGCGATCCGCCAAAGAATACGGCTGCACAGCCACCCTAACCCCACCCGAAAGCGAGAATAGGGGGCGCGAGTCATAGGAGCGAATACCAGGCAATGCATCTGGGTTTTAAATAGTTTGCGAGTTTCTCGTTCCATGGCATTTGGGATACTGAGAGCACCCCCAAAAGCTTTGACCGGCCAATTTACCTTGCCTAGCAATCCTTTTAATCATCGGGCTTGAGCACTTAGGACAATCTGGAATCCCACGCTGGGCGCTAGGTGTACTTTGTGCCTGAGAGGATCGCAGAGTCTTATCAACGAATTTTCGGGCATCCAACAGCCTGATATTTCGGCCGTTCGCGAACTCCGCTGCTGCTTTTGTGAATGGGCCGGCTGACACAATCCATGCGCCCGTAGCCCCTTGCGCAGACATTACCCCGAATAGCTCGCGCACCACGGTTACACCAACCTGTGTTGCTCGCCATTGCTTGCATTGAATCAGGAACGTTTCGCCTTGTTTCCTAGCGACGGCATCGACGCCTCCGTCGGCGCCGCCTTCGCTCAAGTTGACCTGATACCCCTGCCTCTCGAAATACGCGGCAACCAACTGCTCAAATTCTTGCCAAGACAATTCGAGCAAGGGCGCAGAGCCTGTTCTTTGCTCGGTTTCTACAAGCAGCTTGGCTCGTTTTCGCTTAGCCAGCCATGCGCCTAACGCAGCCAACAGCAGTGCTGAAGGCACTAGAAATTGCAAGAATAAGCCAGCCGTCTTGAGCATTGTGACTACAACAGTGCCACTTAATTGGGATACGTCCATCGCGGCTGGCGGCGCGATTTGGCTAAGCATGTGGAAACCTAGCCATGCGACTGGAACCAGTATTAGACACAGTTGCCAGGGAAGCCGGGCCAATAGATCAACCCACACTTCGAATTCAGATTGCCGTCTCTTGTGCTTTGCCATCGACCTGCTCAGTAGTTGGCTGCCGCGGTGCTTCGATAAAGGGCTTGTGCATCGGTAGCCTCACGAACAGCGTTGCGTACTTTCTTTTCCTGTAAATCCAGCACGCGCAGTACATTATCAAGTTCTGATAAGGCCTCAATCCGATGAAATTCATCGCCAAAGGTTTCCGCGAATGCGGCCAGGCCTTTCAGCTTGGGCAAGGCATCGCCGAGGTGATAGCTATGAGGATCGGCGATGGACACCCTCACACCACTATCTTTACCGTGAAAGAAAATAAAGTCCGGACACATGCGCCTCCAGCCGTCGTTGCCATCTTTGTAAGCGACCGCAAGGGAATCTTCTGATGCGCGGCCAGGGTTACGGTACCAAGCCAGAAAGTCCGAACGGCCCATCTCGGCATCAAGCACTTTGCGCTCCCAAAGATTAAGCACGGCAACCGGGAATTTACCGTCGCCGTCACACATCAGGTGGCTTGGAACCACAGCCAGTAATTTGCCGTCGCCATCTTTAGTTTCCTCGGCCCGCACGCGTGGGCGCAAGATGCCGATGCGCTGCGGGTCGGTAGACATGGCGATGATGTCGTCATAGGCCGCCCGGCGTTCGTCGCCAAGCCCTTTAATTGCTACGCGATGCTGATCGAGCCAACGGCGAGTCAGCTTATCGGCCTCGCGGTCCAATTCATCCGCAAGGCCCTCCACGCGGCTTAGCGCGGCTACGCGAATATAGGCCTCAAACAACCCGTCATCGTCATCACCCGCATCAGCTTCCAGACGTTCGGCAAACTGCTTAGCCAGTCCCTGCGAGAACACGCGCCACGAGGTTTTGAAGTCCCCGTCTACCGATCGTTCATCCGCTTGCTCGGTAAACGCGATGCTTTGATATTCGGACTTGGGCTCATGCACGCCGATGATCACGGTCTCGCCTTCGACCGCCAGGATGCTGGCAACGTCTTTTTCTACCAATTTCTTGTGCCGTGCCATCAAGCCAGCCAGTACATCGCACATTTCGCTATAGGCCGCCTTGCTTGCGTTGGCTACCAGCCCGTCGTAAGACAGCGCGTGCGCCAGTGCCATCAAGCGTTTCATAGGCCGCGCAGCCTTGCGCGGTAAAGTCTGAGACGGCAACGTATCTAGCGCAGACCATACGGCATCTGATATGGCCGGATTCGGCAGCATATCCACCGGATCGGTTAGCACGCGGCGGCCACCACCGCCCCCGCTGCCGCCGGCATCAACACCCTTGCGGCCTAGCAATAAATCGCCCACGGCAGTAGCGGTCGCACGATTAAAGTGCGGCAACACGCACTCCACTGAATTTAGCCGGTCGTCGCCGGGTATCCGCCGCGCCAGCGGCGTGCGCACCATGCGGCCCAACAATTGAGTAATGTGGGTTTCATCCTGCGCTGGGCGGAACGACATCAACACCTCGGCACGCGGGCAGTCCCAACCGGTAGAGATTGCATCCTTGGCGAACAGCACACGAATCCAGTCGCTGTCCTGCACCTTTTCCGGGCTTATATGCGGAACGACATGCGGGCCAATTTCGAGAGTTCTGTGGTCACCAAACACATGCGCCAGCGATTCAGCTTTTAACTCCGGCCAGGCATCACGCACCGTATCGAAGGCCGATTGCAGCAGCTCGTTCGATGGCGTGTTCGGCATTTGCACCACCAGCAGCGGCACGACCGGTTCAATCGGCGGGTTCTGTGCTTGCGCATACTCAGCCCACAGTCGGGTGGCTTCGGCCACGCGGCGCGTAGCGCGGGCTAGTAGCACGGTATCAAACTGGCCCGGCTCGGCCGGAAATTCCAACCGGATGTCGTCCTTGAGCAAGCCAGACTCCTGGACTCGGGCCGGGTCAACCACCACGTTCGGGAAATTCACGCGGGCTTCGGCATTGGCCATCGCATCATCGAAGCGTTGCACCGTGGCGGAAATACCCCAGACGATGGGGATCGGTTTGAACCCGCCACCGCCCGTGCCGTTAACCAGGCGCTGCACAATCGTCGCGCGTTCATTGCGCTGGGGGGCGGTAGGCGCTTTCATGCCGCGATGCGCTTCATCCAGAATCAAGTATAGCGTGAGGTTCTTGTCCTCGATGGTATTACGCAGAATGTCCCACATGGTCTGCGCGCGCAGGTCTGGCGGGGCTTTGTGGCTTAATGGGAACAGCTCGTTGTTGCCAGTCGGCGCGCTATCCGGGGCGCCGCGCACCAACAGCGAGTTCTTGCCGAGTTTCTGCGTGTTCAGAAAATACACATGGCCGGGCGCTAGGGCATCGGCCTGGAACGCCGTGTCGATTACCTTCGTTCGACCATGTTCCAGATCGCTCGCCTCCCAAAGGCGACGGCGCGTCTGCTCGTTCAGCGAGGGGTCGTCGGTAAACCACAGCACGACGGCGCCGGGGTCAGCAGCGAAATCGTAATCGTCATTGCCGTGGAACAAGGCTTCGATCACGGCAGCGGCCATTACAGTTTTTCCAGACCCGGTGGTGGCAGTTAGCGAAAACGACGAGGCATCGCCGTCTTCCTGCCAATTGCGCCGCGCCTTGCGCAGATTGCGCAGCACATCGACCACAGCGTCGGTTTGGTAGTCCTTAAGGGTAAACCGCATTGCTAGTGGCCTGTAATAGGTAAAAAGGAAGTCAGCATGGGCGATGGATCGTGCGTCAAGACAAGGCACTGGGACGAGTCATAGCAAGGACTATGGCGAGGAGGAGTAACGCAGGATTGGCGCGCGAGACGCGCCCAGGCGCTTTCGGTTTGCCTGTTACAGGCCACCACTACTCCTTGCCCGTGTTGATTGTGAAGCTGGTCAGGTACGAGGCATACAGCCGCACGGGTTCCACATCGCTGGGCAGCGTTTTGCATACGGACTGATAGGCACGGTCGTCGTCGGTAACCACGAACGCCATATGGATGCCGTCCTGTTTAGCCAATGCCGCAACGAACGCTTTGGTGTAATCCGGGTTGAACAGCACGCCGTAGGTATCGGCCACATCGAAGTTATCGTTGGCCTGCTCGATGCGCCGGCCTTGTGCGCCTGCCTTTAGCCACAGCAACGGCGCGATAGCCGGGAAGGAGCGATGGTGTGCTATACGCCGGGGCGACTCGTAGGTCATCGTGAAGAACTCGACGTTTTCCTCGAAGCCGTCGGCCATTGGGAATTCGTCGGTGAACTTGTAATCGCCCTTGATCGGCTCGCCGTCCGGCGTGTTGCCAGTAATCGCTGCCTTGAGGCGTGGCTTGGTGATGTAGTCGCAAATGCCCCATTGCTCCCACTCGGGATCGCCGGGGCGCAGGCCTTTTTCTCGCAGGCCTGCCTGTTCGTCGGCGCTGACTTCGTTGTTGGTGACGCTGATGCACTGGCGGCAGCCGCTGTCTTGTTTGTTGAGGCGCATGACGGCGTGGGCGGTTGTGCCGGAGCCGGCAAAGAAATCTACGATAGTGGCATTCTGGTTCTTGCCAACAAAGAAACGAAGTGAGTCTTCGACCGCGTAAAGTGACTTTGGGAATGGAAATTTTTGAGCCGGCAACAATGCCTTCAAAAGACCGGTACCATATTCTGTCGCTGAGTGTGCTACTTGATTCCATACTGTCATGGGCTGCGACAGGCGGCCTGACTCGCCAAACTCTAGCTGTAGTGCTCCATCAGCGTCCTTGCCAACAATTTTCAACGTCCCAGTTTCAGACTCAATATCATGGATTTGGCCGGTAGTGAGATAGTACGGAGTTCGTCCATGCGAAGAGTTAGGTCCATATTTTACGTAGCCCTTTTCACGATTCCGCAGAAATGTTTCTCTTCCTAGCGACCAGGTCAATTCACGGCCATCATTGCCGAGTGGCCACATAATGGTTTCACCACTTGGAACTTGAATTTCTTCCCGATTTTGTTCTATTGGTAGCGTGTTTCCCACTCTTAAAAAATTCCCAGAATGTGCATCAAACACAAGCGGGTAAAACAAATTAGGCCGAGCTGTACGTAGACCATTTCCTGCAGACCGAAGCAGACCCTTCCACCTAACAGTTGACGAGGTTGGCTTGTTCACTCTCAGCATGTCGTTGGAAGACGGAACGACTTGTGCGTCACCGAGCATTACAAAGAAGAGGTACTCGTCACAGCGCGAAAATGAACCTCGCCGTGCTGAACCTTTTGGGCTAATTACGCTACTGACCATTTGTATGTCTTCCGCAGGGAAGACTTGCTCTATCAACAATCCAAGCCGCAGATATTCTTTCTCATCGATGGTGACAATTAAAACTGCGCCCTCCGGATTCAGCAGCCGCTTCGCTAACTTCAACCGCCGCTCCATAAACGCCAGCCACTTGCTGTGCCGGTAGGCGTCCTCACCGTCCACATAGTCGTTGTTGTACTTCCAGTCCTTGGCGCCAGTGTTGTAAGGCGGGTCAATGTAAATGGCATCGACCTTGCCCTCGTGCGTATACAACAGCGCCTGCAGGGCGTGGAAGTTTTCGGCATTAATGACGCTGTGGTAGGGCTTATCGCCGCCGTGTTCCACCTTGCCGGTGGACACTAAGCCAGGATAGATTGGGTCGCGGAACTCGGCCACGACCACTAGATCATTCGCGTTGCGGCTCGCAGTTTCGGGCGCGGCGTCCTCCTTGCCGGGCCGAAGCAGATCGGCCTCGCGGCCGCCATCGGTCTTGCGAATAGCGGCTACTTTCCACAGCCCCTGGTCGACTGAGTTAGCGGCAGCACCGCGCTCTGGCAGGAAACGAACCTTGTCGCCTCGACGTATTGGTCGCCCTGGCAATTCAACTGTTTCCGGCGCATGCCGTTCGAAATTCAACCCGAACGCGCGCCGCGACTGCATCGCTGATACTTCTACAGATAGGTCCGCGGCCAATTGTGAATTGTGTTCGGCCACCTGCCTGAGCAGGTCAGTCAATGTCGACACAAGTCTCCCTTATCCTTTTAATTTATAACGATGCCACTCAAAAGTAGTTTCACTCACTTATGGCCAGCAACCCGAGCGTCAAGTATTGCTTGCAAAATCATCCCACGGCGTCCGCAGCCATGTCGAACCGCGGCTATGGAAGCGCTGGCTATGCATGCTCGGTGACTGAATTGTTCTACTAAATTCTTCCAGCGCAACTGACGCAGGTAGAGAAATGGATAGTTAGTGTTTCCGCAAATTAGCGCGCGAGATACCGAACAGGTAAATTACAATGGCCTAAGATAAACGGGCTGAGAATCACGAAGTACCAAGCAATTTTGGGTAGCCACCAGCGACACTCATTGTATAAAATCATATGAAACAATTATTTAGATGCGTTCTGAGCAAACAGGTTCAGAACATAGAATGAACTCGCCGTCATCAAAACGGGGCCGGCTATTCGTCATATCTGCACCCTCTGGTGCGGGCAAGACCAGCTTGACCCATGCGGTAATTGAACGTCTTGCGAGGCGGGGTCAGGCGTTGAAATTTTCTGTGTCTTACACCACCCGCGAACCGCGCGGCGCGGAAAAGGATGGGGTGGATTATCACTTTGTCAGTAAAGAAAAATTTCTGGGCATGATCGAGGGTGGCGAATTTTTCGAGTACGCGCAGGTATTCGACCGCTATTACGGTACGGGGCGCGCGAAAACGGAGCGTTTGCTCGCTGGCGGTGAGGATGTGGTTCTGGATATCGACTGGCAGGGCGCGCAGCAAGTGCGTGCGGCCAGTGATGATGCCATTAGCATTTTCATCATGCCGCCGACGCGCGCGGAGCTGGAAAGACGTTTGCGCGAACGTGCAATGGATGATGACCATGCCATCAGCCGCCGTCTGGCCGAAGCCGAAGAAGAGATGGCGCACGCCAGTGAATACGATCACGTGGTGGTGAATGACAACTTCGCGGCCGCCACCGAAGAATTGCTCAGGCTTTTCTAGGGCGCTGCTGAAAAACGCAGTTTTTGGCAGTTCCCGCTTGGCACAAGGATGTGCCAACATTTTGGCTATGTCACCGAACTATATGGATCGTCATTCCCGCGAACGCGGGAATCCATATTTCGCGGCACTTTCACTGGATTCCCGCTTTCGCGGGAATGACGTCACAGATCAATAACTTATAGAATATCACTATTCTTTGGTGA
>JBDNIO010000025.1:0-8997 GCA_041688215.1 Salinisphaeraceae bacterium
CAGTTTGCGCATAGTGCGACCGGCCAAGGCCCAGCGTAGCTTGCCCATCTCCGGCTGGCCGGCCAGATAATCGGCCGTTAAACCGCCGGTGAAACCGGTGGCGCCGAAAACTATGATGTCGTATTTGCGTTCTTGTGACATATACAATTCCAATCAAACAAAGGCATTAAAACTACAAATAACATAAAGGTCTTGTATTTCCTAACTTTGTGCTCTTTGTGTACTTTGTGGTTACTTTAGTTCTTACGCTTTACCCCAAAGGCACGCTATTCGCGATTTCGTATCGTGTAATTTTAGGCGCGCCGGCCAGCATACCGGCAATCTTTTGCTGGAACTCGGCCATGTGCGGTGCCTTGAAGTGCGCGGCCAGCGCATCGTCGGTTTCCCATTCTTCAAACACGCGGAAGAGCTCAGGCTTTTCCAGGTCGCCGTAAAAGCGGTAGGTAATACAGCCCGCCTCTTTCGCGGTTTCGGCCATTAGCCAGAGCGCCAGTTCTTGCGCCGCTTCGCGCTTATCGGCGCGGACTTCGATTTCTCCGGATACGACAATCATGTGGGCTCCTTATTCTTGGCCTTATGTGTTGGTTTGGCTCGGGCGTAACAATATCTCATTCACATCCACACGCGGTGGGCGGGTAAGGGCGAAAACGACCGCTTCCGCCACATCCTCGGCTTGCAGCACCCCCGGTTTCGGGTCATCGAAAAACGGCGTATCGACCATGCCCGGCTCAATCAAGGTGACGCGCACGCCGTCGGCTTTCACTTCCTCGCGCAGGTTATAGCCGATGGCCGACACCGCCCATTTTGTAGCCGAATACATAGAGCCAGGAATGGTGGCGCGCCCGGCCGCCGAGCCGGTAAGCACGACATGGCCACGCTGTTTTTTGACCGCTTCCAGGCTGGCGCGCAGGGTCATGCCGACGCCGTGGATGTTGGTGAGAATCATATCTTTCCACACCTCGGGGTCGGCTCCGGAAAACCCACCCGGCTCGCCGCCGCGCCCGGCGTTGGCGAATACCGCGTCGATTTGCCCGAAGTGGTCGAGGCCGGCTTTGACCATCGCCTGTTGAGAATCCCAATCCTGAACGTCGCAAGTCACGGCGAGTGCTTTATCGGCGCCGCCGAGTTCGCTCACCAATTCGTCCAGCTTGTCTTTTCTGCGGGCGGCCAGAACTAATCTGTAGCCTGCTTGCGCCGCTGCGCGCGCGGTGGCTGCACCGATACCGCTGGACGCGCCGGTTATAAGGAGTACTTTGTCGTTCATAGTGGTTCCTCTTGATTCGTGGTGGACTCAAACAGTTGCACGGCCGCGCGCAGGGTTTCGGGGATCGGTTTGGATTTGCGCGTGACAGGGTCAGCAAAGACGTATACCACCGCACCGGTTACCAACAAATCATCGCCCCGGGTGATGCGAAACTGCATATTCAGGCTGGAGCGGCCCAGGCGCGCGGCACGAGCGTGGATGTCGATGATGTCATCGTAACGCGCCGAGCCGTGGTAATCACACTCGCAATGCTTGATGAAGGTATCGGTGGTTTCATCCACGAATGCGTCAGGGTAGGGATAGCCGAGTTCACGAAAATACTCGGTCATGCCATGGTCAAAATAAGCGTAGTAGTGGCCGAAAAAGACCACGCCTTGTAGATCGACCTCGGTCCAGCGCACGCGCTGGGTGTGCTTGAATCGAAATTCACCAAGCTTACTACTAGGCTCACTCATGGCGGGCAGTATACTGAAGAAAAAACGATACCGTGACAGCGAGGATGTTGAAGGGAGTCAGCTCCACTCAATAAATCTTCTTCAAGCTTTACATACTTGCGCAATACAGCTATCGGTAGTGCTGCGTACGGTATGACCCGCGCGGCGCAGGTCGAAATAAATCCGGGTGGCGGCGTACCAGGTTTTGCTGCTTACTGCGAGGTAGAGCTAGGTTTCGAGGTGAGCGTCCAATGTATTCCAGTCGGCTTCGCCACGCGCGCCTTGCAGCAATACCAGTTACGCGTCCGGGTCGTGGCGGTCTTCCTCGGCCTTTTCTGCCGCGTCCAGCATCTCGAAAATGTCGGTTAACCAGCCGCCGACTTCACCGGCGATCTCGCCCACCGCCCCCGTTATTACGCCGGTTACGCGGCCTACCCGCTCGGCGCCGGATTCCACGGCGACTTGCAATACGTCTTTGGCGATTTCAATTTTTCCGGGCATGGGCGTCTCGTGCGTGGACTAAGCCGCCAAGGGTAACGCCTGGCAGTTAGGCAGCGCCAGCTTGAAGATGCGTTTGACCGTGGTGCCGAACTGACGCGTGGGCTACCAGTGTTGTAAGGCAAGCCGTATTTCTCGCAAACCGCCTGTACCTTCGGGGAGATTTCCGCATAGCGGTGGGCCGGCAGATCGGGGAATAAACGATGCTCAATCTGATGGCTCAAATTGCCAGACATATAGGCGTTCGACACGAAAAGTCAACACCAGTACACAAACCATTCCGTGGCCGACACTCGCAAGTTAAATTACACAGCACAACCCAGAGTATTCAGCACTGGCAATGGTTTACGCGCTGGTTCGTCAAGCCAACCCACGTGCTTTGTGTGTTGCGAATACCGCTGCGGTGCCTTAATGTTTGCGACCATACACAAAGCGAAAAAATAATGGCCACAACAAAAACCACAAAAACCAAAGGCGAAACCACCCGCAGCGCGCTGATGGAAGCGGCGCTGCGCCAGGTTGCGCGTGGCCGCAGCTTCGAGGCCATGAGTCTGCGCAAGCTCACCGGCTCGGTGGGGATCGTACCTACCGCGTTTTACCGGCATTTTGAAAGCATGGAAGCGCTGGGCCTGGCGCTGGTGGATGACTCTTTACGCACCTTGCGGCGCATCATGCGCCAAGCACGCGAAGGCGATTTACCGCAGGAGCAGATCATTCGCGCGTCGGTACAAACCTATGCGGAATATGTGCGCGCCAATCCATTGCATTTTAATTTCGTCCTGCGCGAACGCTATGGCGGCGTGGCCGCGTTGCGGCATGCTATCAGCACCGGAATTCAGCTTTTCGTAAGCGAACTGGCGACCGACCTGGGCCGCTTCCCGATACTCAATACCTGGAACGCGACCGACCTGCGCATGATTGCCGCGTTAATCGTCGGCGCGGTGATGGAAACCACGGAACTGCTGCTGGAAGCTCCCGAAAACGACACCGAACGCTTCAACGAAATCGTGCGCACCAGCGAAAAGCAGCTACGCCTGGTGATGCTGGCTACGCCGCAGTGGCGTAGTGGCAAGGGCTAATCCCTGGCGGGCACCTATCAGATCAAACGCGCCTACTACCGGCGCTCCTAAGCCGCGGAACTCAGTCCGGCGTTGACGCCAAATACTTACATAACGGTAAAACGGCACGCTGGGGAATAGATGATGGATGAGGTGGTAGTTCTGGTATAAAAACAGGCCCGTCATCAGCGGCTCGCCGCCCTCGCGGATATTGGTAGAGGCGTAGGGATTATGCGCCTGCTCGACGGTATGCGGATGGTGCGGTAAAAAATTGAACGCAAATGCCAGCCAACCAATGGCAAGCCGGCTCGGTACAAGCCAGAAAAGCGTCGCTTCCCAGCCCCACCCCAACGGCCAACTAAGCGCGTACAAGCCAAAGGTGGTCAGCACACCGATGAGAATTTTCCTGCGTTTAGCCGGCGCAATATCACGCCAGTCCTGCAGCACTATCTGAGCATAGCGGATATCCGCCGTCATCCATTGCAACGGCAGCGTCCACCAATAGCCGATACCGCTCCACATATCCGGGTCTATCTCGGATTCATTGGTGTGCCGGTGGTGTTTAAAATGCACGTAGCGAAACGCATCCGAGATTGCCAGCGGGCTAAGAATCGCGCCGGATATATTGGCAACGACTTCATTCATGCGTGGGTAACCACGCATTAGCGAGCGATGCACGCCATCGTGCAACACCGTAAAAAACATGAACGAAGCCACCGCCAACACACCGATGGCCAGCCACACCGGAATCAGATGTTGCAGCACCAGGGCCAGCGTACCGCCCCAAAGAACAAGCGCGGCAACAAACAATGCCAGCGTCGGCCAGGCGATGTCCGGCGCTTTATAAAGCGGGTCATTGCCTGGCACTCGCGGCCGGGTGGCGGCTGGCGGCTGGCACTTCGTTGACTGTTGCTGAGGACATTTGCAGTTTACCGTTCGGTTAATTACCTCAATTGTACCTAGAAAAAAAGCCCATTCCAACCCTGGGTCAATCCCCTAGTTGCGATACGCTCAGCCGGCCAACTCGCGCAATTTTTTCACGTACGCCTGCTCATGCTTGTCGTTAAACAAACAAAACCGTATGCGCTTAACTACTATCAAGCCCGGCGCAACTTCAATAACCGCAAGCAACGCCACCTCCGGAGAGTTGCGCGTTGGCGGCATTAGCACTAGCGACCATATCTGGCTGACAAGTAAGATCGTCGCGAATGCATTCGATTTCGATGTTGTGAAACTGTTTTTTTCATAGCATCATGTTGCTATCGTTTGCTTAGCATGCTCCATCGCCGGGTAATGTTTAAAAGCTGCGGAAATCAATCATCAAACCACAGACCAGGATTCATCAGCCCGTTGGGATCCAGCGCCTGTTTCGCGCCGCGGACGGCGGCGCGAAAAGACGGCGGGATTTCCTGACGCGCCCAGAATTTGTGATCCCGGCCCATGGCGTGGTGGTGGCTCATGGTGCCGCCATTGGCGATAACGCACTCAGACGCTGCGGCCTTGATTTCGAACCACTGCTTGACCAGGCCATCGTGTTTGCCCGGCGCATAGAAAGAGAAATACAGGGCAACGCCATCGGGGTAAGCATGCGTTACGCGGCATGTAACGCCGCCGGTGCCGGTAACTTCGTTGAGCGCGCTTAGTGTGGCTTCGCGCACCTGATGGTAAAACGCAGGTACGGCCGACCACGGTACGGCGGTTTCAAACGTATCCGCGAGTACCGCGTAGCCGAGCAACACGTCGCGTAAGTAAGGTTGCCGGAAGAAAGTATCGCGCCAGTCGCCGGCGCCTTTTTCCTGCTTTGGCTGCGGCGTACCGCCGTGTTGCTGGGCGATTTCGAGCGCCGCCTGGCACTGCGCTTCAACCGGCAACGGGCCTTCAAAACCCAGAATCATTAACGCACCTTGGCCCGGTCGCCCGCTCATAGCGCCGCTGACCATGTGCTCGTAGGGGTCGAGCACACGCATTTGTGCAGGCCAAAGTTCAGCGTGAACAATCGAACGGGCGGCTTCCAGTGCGGATTCGAAATCCTTGAAGTTAATGCTCGCGGATTCTTTATATCGCGGATCCGCGACTACACGCAGGCGCACGTCGGTGATGATGCCTAAGGCACCTTCGCTGCCACACCAGAGCCGGTTGGGATCAGGGCCGATGCTGGATGCGGGTAGCGGACGGGTTTCCACCGTGCGACTGTCCGGCAGGGTTATGGATAACGCCTGCACGCGGTCTTCAATTTTTGCGCGCAGGGTGGAAAAATGCCCGGCGCCGCGGGTGGCGACCCAGCCGCCCAAGGTGGAATGGAAATAGCTTTGCGGGTAATGGCGTACCGCCAACCCATGCGGTTTCAGGGCAGCATCCAGGTCCGGCCCCAGAATACCGGCCTGGGCGTGCACCACGCGGTCGCGCTCGCTGATTTCCAGCACTTTATTCAAGGCTTGCAGGTTGATAGTTACTGCGCCGGGCTTGTGTTCCATATCCTCCGGGTTAATGCCGCCGACCACACTGGAGCCGCCGCCGAACGGAATAATCGCAAAGTCGTTATCGCTGGCCCAGGCCAGAACTGCGGCCAGTTCGGTTTCGTCGCGCGGTGTAGCTACTGCGTCCGGTGCGGGCAATTCGACGTCCGCCCGCAACGTAGCCAAATCCCGAAAACTGCGCCCCACTGCGTGCAGTAACCGTGTTTGCGCATCGGCACTGGTAAACGCGGAAAGTGATTCCGGAACCAGATGACGCGCGGGGGATAGTTTGATTTCCTGCGCGACCGGCCCGGGCCGGTGCTCGGCCGCCTTGCCGCCCAGAAACGCCTGCATGGCGCTAATTAGCGGTTTACGCTGGCTCTCGCTCAATTCATCTTCAGTATAGCCCCACCCCAGCGGGTTCCGGGTTTTGCCTTCACTCATAATTAATTCCCACGTCGCACGATGATTGGTTTATCCTGCGCCGATGCTAGCGCAAATACTCAAACGCTGGGGCAACATCCGCGCCAGTTACTGGTTCCTGCCATCGGTTATGGCCGCGGGCGCGGAGGTGGTCAGTGAACAACGCCGCCAGTTAGCCGAACACGCACAGTGGCTGATCGATGCGAGTTTGGCGGCGTTGCCCGACCCGGCGGATAAAGCACGTGTTAAAACCGCGTTTGATACCGCGTAACATAAATTAAAAAATTAACTGCGCGTAAAGCGCTGCGTTTGCAGCGACCAGCGGTTTTGGCTCGCGGTGAGAACCAAACAGCTTGGGCCGCCGTAGGTGCGCGTGCGCCCTGCTGCGCCGGGGTTGAGCACCCAGGGCCGTTTTTGTTTGTCCACCAGTAACCGGTGGCTGTGACCAAAGACTACGGCACGTGCTTTAGGGAATTCATCGCGCAACCGCTGCACGCGGTTTTTCGCTGGCCACTGATGGCCGTGGATAACGGCCAATGCGCCGCCTGGCAGAGCCACGATTTGGCGCTCTACAAGCATACATAACTGATCGTATTCATCCGCGGGCCAATGTTTTTGATCATCGTTGTTGCCACGTATCGCGAATACGGACAGTTTCGGCCGCAGCGCTTCCAGAATCGCCGCGCCGCCGATATCTCCAGTGTGCACTGCGATGTCGCACTGGCGTATCAAGTCGGCAATCCTGGCGTCGAGCGCGCCGTGGGTATCGCCGAGTAGCGCGACGCGAGTTACGCGGCTCATCTCCTTTGATCCGGCAATGGCAATAGCTAGCCGTTCTACATTTGGGTGACGATAAACTGTGCCAGTTCTTCACCCTTGTCCTCCTGCAGAAAATGCCCAGCACCGCGGATGGTGGTATGCGCCACGTTTTTTGCGCCGGGGATACGTTTGCGTACACCGCGATCCATGCCGCGAGTAATCGGATCGCCGTCTGAGAACGCGGTGTGGAAGGGTCTTTCAAACGCGCCGAGCACCTTCCAGGCCTCGCGGTTGGCCTGGCTGGCAGGGTCATCCGGGCGGGTAGGCACCAGCGGCGGTAAGGCGCGGGCGCCGGCCAGATAACGTTTCTCCGGAAACGGTGCCAGATAGGCCTTGACCTCGTCCTCGGAGAGTTTACTTTGCGAGGCCAGTTTGATTAACCCGCCGACCGGAAAAATCGGAGAATATCTGGCAAAAGCCTGCCAGACCTTGAACACCAGCGGCATTTTCGCGTCGCCGGTGGGCAAGCCACCATTGCCCAGCACCACCCGCGCGAAACGATCCGGTTCGGCCGCAACCAGGCGCAGGCCGATCAGGGAACCCCAGTCCTGGCAGAACAGGGTGATGCCGGCGGGGTCGAGCGCGCGCAACCACCCCAGCATCCAGTCCACATGTTTCTGATAACTGTAGTCGCTGATTGCGGCAGGCTTATCCGAGCGGCCAAACCCCACCAGATCAGGCACTAAAACACGGCAACCGGCGTCAACAAAAACCGGGATCATCTTGCGATAGAGATAAGACCAGGTGGGCTCGCCGTGCATCAGCAACACTACGGGGCCGTCGCTGGGGCCTTCGTCAAGATAGTGGATACGCACGCCGTCGACTTCCAGATAGTTCGGCAACCAGGGATAACCCGGCAAATTTTCGAAACATTCGTCCGGTGTTCTTAACAACTCCATGGCGCCAACTCCCGTTTGATAAGCGCCCCAGACTTGCCGGTAATGCGTGCCGCGTCAAGTACGATTCTCGCAATGCTGCGCGTTACGGCGCTAGACTAGTGCCGTACGACTTCGACAAAAATACCAACAGGAGCCCTCCATGCGACATGTAACATTCTTAACAGTTTTCGCGGCATTTCTGCTCGGTGGCTGCTCGCTGATTTCCACCACCACTGACACCACCGCGCAACTCGCCGAAGGCATAACCAATGCCACGGCATCCACATCGGATGGAATCAGCGGACAGGACCCGGCGGAAGAAGCAGCGTTGGCGCGAGCCAGCCGGTTTGTGGGTTCCCAGTGGGCATTTGTACGCCGCGACGCGGCCGCAGGCCATGGCGAGAACCTGGATGCATTGGCCCGCCTGCTGGGCGAGCCCGATCACGCCGCCTTCGGCCACTGGATGCAGACAAATTATCAAAGCCTGTTTGACGTGGAACGCAGTCCACGGGAATTAGTGGACTACGTTGCAACCCAGCGCAGCTAGACGCAAAAGTTCACGCAACAGGGAGGCAATATGAAAACATTAATTGCATTTATTAGCATCAGCTTGGCGTTTACCGCGCTCAGCGGCTGCGAGCAGGCTGAAGAAGCAGCTCAGACCGCAGCGCAGAAAACCGAAAACGCGGTCAAACAGGTTGCCCAGAATGCTGAAGAGCAGATGGACAGGTTGGGCACTGCGCTTGAGGATACTGGTGACGATAAGGCGACGACTGCGGCCGCATCCGGGAACACAGGTTCTGACGATATTCTGCCACTGGAAGAGGATGTAGCCCAAGGTGCGGTCGCCATATTGCACGCCACCGCCGGTAATAAGGTCAAAGGTACGGTATATTTTCGGCCGCGGGATGGCGCCCTGAGTATACAAACCACGGCGACCGTTTTGTCTCCCGGGGACCACGGCTATCACATCCACCTCTATGGTGATTGTTCCGCGCCGGATGGCACCTCTGCAGGCACCCATTTCAACCTGGAGGGCAGTTCACTTAATCCGCAGGAGGATATTGATCGGATTACCGGGAATCTTGGTATTCTAAAGGCCGACCAGAACGGCAATGCTGAACACAGCGGCCAACTCGCAGGCGCCGCGCTAACCGGACCGAAGTC
>JBDNIO010000177.1:0-20965 GCA_041688215.1 Salinisphaeraceae bacterium
AGCGGGGCTGACGCGGCAATCCAGTGGCGAGCCGTATAACTCGCAACGACTCCGGCACTAGATTGCCGCGCTTCGCTCGCAATGACGGGTTTTCGGACTCATCAACGCTTAAGTACCGTTAAATCCAACGCACTACACTAGTTAAACGTGATAGAAAATCAGGTAAAGCGATAATAACAGCGCCATCCAGACCACCATTGCGCCAGTGCTGGTGGTGCGCGACAAAAGCCCGCTTTGCGCATAATTACGGCCAAGTGCCGCGCTTATGCGTTGGGCCGTATGCTGAAGTGGCGGCTGGACTTCAGCCCTGATTTTCGCACCCGCCGCCATAACCCCACCCAACGCACGTGGCAACATGCGCCGATAAACCCAGTCAAAATCAAGATTTACCGATGGAATTTCCGCCGGGTACCAGCCGTTGCGGAAAAGCACGGTAAACGCGAGCGCGGCGAACAGCAGCAATTGCAACTGCGTAATCACATGCGCCGCGGTGTAGGGCGAATAATCCACCGGATAGGGCAGAATCGCGTACAGCGGCTCGGGATAAACCCCGATCGCAATACACAGGAATGCGGTAATGCCCATTGCCGCCAGCATATTCCACGGTGCTTCCTTGCAGCGGATACCGGAATCGTGGTGGAAGAATGAGAAAAACGGCACCTTGATGCCGGAATGGTCCAGCACACCGGCCGAGGCAAACACCAGCACAATCCAGGCAATCCAGTGATGCTCGCCAGCGGTGGCGGTAAGAATCATGGACTTGGTCACAAAGCCGGAAAACAGCGGAAAGGCAGAAATCGACATCGCGCCGATAATGCAGAAGACCGCCGTAACCGGCATGGACTTGTACAGCCCGCCCAGGTCCGATGCGCGAATAGTACCCACACGATGCAACACCGCGCCCATCGACATGAACAGCAGCGCCTTGTAAAGAATATGGGCGAACGCATGCGCCGCAGTGCCATTAATTGCCAGTTCGGTGCCCACGCCAATGCCCACCACCATGAAGCCCAGCTGATTATTCAGGCTGTAGGCCAGCACGCGGCGCAGATCATTTTCTATTACCGCGAAGAAGATCGGAAAGGCGGTCATGATCGCGCCGATGGTGATTAGCATCTCGGTACCCGCATAGCCGCGGGCCAGGGCGTATACCGCCAGTTTGGTGGTGAAAACCGATAACACCACGGTACCGGTTACGGTCGCTTCGGGGTAAGCGTCCTGCAGCCAGTTATGCAGCAGCGGAAAAGCGCATTTAATACCGAAGGCCAGGAATATCAGCCAGCCGCCGGGCGTTTCCAGCCCCAGATGATTGAACGCCAGCGAGCCGGTGGCACGGTAATGCACAATCGCACCGGCCATGAGCAACAAACCCGATGCAACCTGGATGATCAGATAACGCAGGCCGACCTTATAAGCGCGCTCTGTACGTCGCGCCCAGATCAGGAACACCGACGCGATGGCGGTTACTTCCCAGTAAATAAACAGCGTTGCCAGATCTCCGGCCAGGACCGCGCCGATACCTGCGCCTGCGTAGATCAGACTCGCGGACTGCTGCACCCGATCACGCACATGCCAGGCGTAAAGCCCGGCTATAAACGCCGCGATGTGGAAAATCACCGCCCAGATAAAACTCAAATGATCAACACGCAGGGTTGTGAGTTCCAGGCCGGCGATGTGGACAATGCCGGTGCTGCCGTGCGGCAGATTCAGCAACAGCGCCAGGCCAGCGGCGGGTACTGCAAGCAGCCAGGCGCCCTGCATGCGTTCTGGCAATAGCGGGCAGAGCAGGCCGCCGAGCAGGATGAGCAAGCCGGGATTGGCCAGCGGATGTCCAATAAAACCCGAAAGCAATTCAGACATCATCGTGCCGGCCTTCGTCACCAAGCCCATCGGTGCCAAGTCCATCGCTGCCAAGTCCATCGCTGCCAAGTCCATCGCTGCCAAGTCCATCGCTGTAATAGTCTTCGTCGCGCCGGATCAGGCGCCGCAGCCCTTTGGCGGTGAGCACGATAAAGCAGTAAGCCACGAAACCAAACAAGGCATAGAAACCAAACCAGCCATCCCAGCCGAAGTGCGGATGCTTGTGGTAGAAAAATTCAGCGATGAGTAGTCCGGCACAAATCAGCCACAGGGCGTAGACAATGCGGTTTATATTGCGCGGCTGATCCAGCCAGTAGTGCTTTTTATTGTCGGTTTTGCTCATGGCGCCAGGACCGGTTCGAGTATGGGTTCAATCAGGGTGATGATTGGTCCGGTAAAGAAAAATAACAGAATACACACTGCTGCGGTCAGGCATAACGGCGCAACACAAGCCAGAGGCGCTTCTGCGATCCTGTTATTTTTCTGCTCCCCGGTCAGGAAAAATCCACGCGCGGGGATAGGTAGCAAATAGGCAATATTCAGCAAAGAGCTGATTGCCAGCACCAGTATCAGAATAATCTGATCTGCCTCCAGCGCACCCAGCATCAGATACCATTTGCTCCAGGTGCCGCCCATGGGCGGCAGGCCGATGATCGACAGGGAAGCAATCAGAAACGCGCCGAATGTGAAGGGCATTACACGACCCAACCCATCCAGTTCGCTGACCAGCGTTTTGTGCGCGGCGGTGTAAATCGCCCCGGCGCAGAAAAATAGCGTGATCTTGCCAAACGCATGCATCACGATATGGGTTGCGCCGCCGAGGATGCCCAACGAGGTCGCCATGGTTGCGCCGAGCACGATGTAGGCCAGTTGGCTGATGGTGGAGTAGGCCAGACGTGCTTTCAGATTATCCTTGGTCAATGCAATTATCGAGGCGGTTAACAGGGTAAAGGCGGCTACCCACATCATGGGCGTGGTGAAGCCGCCGGTGGCAGCAAAATCGATACCGAAGATGTAAACCGTAATCTTGAGTACGGTAAACACGCCCGCCTTGACCACGGCCACAGCATGCAACAAAGCCGAAACCGGCGTTGGCGCGACCATGGCGGCGGGTAGCCAGCGATGAAAGGGCATGAGCGCGGCCTTGCCAATCCCGAACAGGAATAATGCAAATAACAACGCCACAAGGCCCGGGCGTAAATGGCCTTCCAGCACGCCACCAGGAATGAAATCCACCGTGCCCGCGACGAGCCAGGTAATAACAATCGCCGGCAAAAACAAGCCCATGGAGGTGGTTAACAACACGCCCAGATAAGTTCGCCCGCCGTTGCGTGCCGCGTCGGTACCCTTATGCGTTACCAGCGGGTAAGTAGACAGTGTCAGCATTTCGTAAAAAACGAACAGGGTGATCAGATTGCCCGCGAATGCCACGCCCATGGCCGCAGCTATCGCCAGGGCGAAGCACACATAGAATCGGGTCTGGTGGGCCTCGCTGTTGCCGCGCATGTAGCCGATGGCGTATATCGTGGTCACTATCCAGAGGCTTGATGCGACCAACGCGAACAGCAGTCCCAGCGGCTCCAAGGTAAAGCTGATGCTGATGCCGGGCAGCATTTCCACCAGCGTCAGGCTGGGCCGCAGCCCGCTGGTTACCGGTCCGATCCAGCTTACTACGCCGGCGAACAGGCTGGCGCCGGCCAGCAGGCTGATGGACTCGCGCAGATTGGGCCAGCGGCCTACGGCAGGAAGCAGTAACGCAGCGACAGCAGGAATGGCTATCAAAAGCAGCAAGGAAGGCATCATGGATTGCCACCCAACAAACCGGCCGCTGCGGTTTGTGCATACTGCACCACCGGCGTGCTGTGGATGCCAATAGCAAGGCTTGCCAGCACCAATGCCCAGGTCGCTACCAGCATGCCGATGGGCGGTCTAATGCGTTTTGCATTCTCAGACGCCGGCGCGCGGAAATACAAGGTTTCGACGACACGGCCAATGTAGATAACGCCGAGTAGAGAACTGATCAAAACGGCGGCGACCAACAGCATGCGCCCCTGCTCCATGACCGCGGCCAGCAAATACCATTTGCTGATGAAACCGGCGGTAAGCGGCACGCCGATCAGGCCGAGTCCCGCGGCCACAAACGCTGCGCCTGCCCAGGGCATGGTTCTGCCTAAACCCGCAAGGTCATTCAACTGCGCGGATCGCGTGTGCCAGAACAGCATGCCAACCGCCATGAACAATGCCGCCTTGAGCACGCCGTGATTTAGCAGATGCAGGATTGAGGCCGTAAGGCCCGCGGCACTAGCCAAGGCCATGCCGAGCACGATATAGCCGATCTGGGCAATACTCGACCACGCGAGCAGGCGTTTAACATCGGTTTGAAAAATCGCCGCCACGGACCCGAATAGCATGGCGGCGAGCGCCAGAAATATCAGCACATCATCCAGCGGCATTTGTGCCAGGGCAAACTCCGCGCCAAACACGGTGTAGATAAACCGGATCAGCGCATAGGCGGCAACCTTGGTGGACGTGGCGGCTATAAATGCGCTGACCGCCGAGGGCGCGTAGGTATAGGCATTGGGCAGCCATAGATGCAGCGGCAACAATCCCAGCTTCAGACTTGTGCCTACCACGATAAATGCCAGGGCCGCTTTCACGGTGGTGGTGTCGGTAACCGCCGGCAGGCGTGTGGCCAGATCCTCCATATTCAGGGTGCCGGTCATCGCGTATAAGAGGCCCACACCAATCAGAATAAAGGTGCCGCCCACCGTGCCTAGCACCAGATATTGAAACGCCGCCAGCAAGGCCCGGCGTTTGGCGCCCATGGCGATCAGGGCATAGGACGAAAGCGAAGAGATTTCCAGAAACACAAACAGGTTGAACGCGTCACCCGTCATTGCGATGCCGAGCAGGCCGCACAGGCATAGCAACATGAGTGCGTAGAAAAGATAGATGCGCTCAGTGACGATTTCCTTTTCAATGCTGGCTTTTGCATAGGGCGCAATCACCGCGGCAATCAGGCTGACCAGGCCCACCACAAACGCATTCAGATGGTCTACGCGGTATTCAATCCCCACCGGCGGTTCCCAGCCGCCCATCGCGTAAGAGATCGGTCCGGCCACCTTGACTACGACGATCAACAGGGCACTGATGAAAAGGCTGCCCCAGGACGCAATCAGGAATACCAGCCAGGCCGCGGTCGGCCGGCGCAACAGGATGCAAAACGGCGCCGCAATCAGCGGCAGCACCACCTGCAAGGCAGGCAGTTGTGCGACCAGGGCTTGCATCACGTTATTGTGTCCCTGTTGCCTTCGTCCTCGGGGTCGGCGTCGCTGGCGAGGATATCGTCTTCTTCAGTGCTGCCGTAGGCTTCATGGATGCGTACCACCAGGGCCAGGCCGAGCGCGGTGGTGGCAACGCCGACAACAATCGCGGTAAGAATGAGAACATGCGGTAGCGGGTGAGAATAAACCAGCTCGCCAGCGCCCAGGATGGGCGCGGTGCCGCCGTCTATCTTGCCCAGGCTGATGTACAGAATGAAAACGCTGGTTTGGAATACACTCAAGCCGATCAGCGACTTCATCAGGTTGTCGTGGGCGATGACCATATACAGGCCAATCATCATCAACGCACACACAACCCAGTAGTTGTACAGGCCATAGACCTGTTCCAGTGCGTCCACCATCATTCTTCCACGTCCCGGCGGCGTTTGCCGCGCCCGGCGAACACATAGAAGATGGTAAGTAGGCCGGACGCCACGGTCAGTAGCACGCCAAACTCCACGATCAAGATACCCATATGCTGGCCATGTTGCGCGTGCTGCGCCAGCAGGTTGTAGTCGAGAAAATTACCGCCTAGCAACATGGTGGCCACGCCGGTGCCGGCAAAGATGAGTACGCCCAAGCTAAGGCCAATGCGCAGCACCCAGGGGCGCACCACGGCACGGGCTTCTTCCAGGCCGAAAATAAGCGTGTATAAAATGATACCGGCCGCAAAAATAACACCGGCCTGAAAGCCGCCGCCGGGACCGTAATCGCCGTGAAACTGCACATACAGCGCATACAGCATGATCAGCGGCATGAGCAGCTTGGACATAACCCTTAAAACAACGTGATCATGCATCGCGTTTGCGCCGCCAACCGGAGCCAAGCAGTGCCAGCACACCTACCGCGGCTGTGAAGATTACCGTGATCTCGCCCAGGGTATCGTAGCCGCGGTAGCTGGCGAGAATTGCGGTTACCATGTTCGGGATTTCGATGTCTTGCGCGGTGCCTTCTATATAAGCAGTGCGCAGGGGGTGTTGTTGTACCGGCGTGTCGGCCGCGCCGTAGTGGGGCATGTCGAGCGTGGCATAGATTAGCAGCGCACCCGTGCTCAGGGTGACCGCCAGCGCCAAGGCCGCACGGCCCTTGCGGATGGGTTTTTCCTCGGGTTTGGTCAGGGCGAGCCCGCCCAGAAAAAGTATGGTGGTTACGCCGGCGCCCACAGCGGCCTCGGTGAGGGCCACGTCCACGGCGTCGAACAACACGAACAGGCAGGCCGATAAAAGCGAGTACAGGCCCGTGAGCATCACCGCCGGAAACAATGCGCGCATGCGCGCAATCGCCAGACCGGTAACGGTAAGCAGAGTCAACAGGAACAGATTGATCAGCTCGGCGAAATCCACAGCTAGTCCTTTTCTTCTGCCAAAACCGGGCTGACGTTGTCGCGCCGTGCGGCTTTGGCGAGTGCGTGCGTGGCCGTCGGGCTGGTAAACAGCAGGAACACCAGCACCAATACCAGGCGCACTGCCACCGGCCAGTCCGGTGCCTGCAGCAAAAGCCCGCCCAGGATTAACAGCGCGCCGCCCGTATCGGTAATGCTGGCGGCGTGCATGCGGGTATAGAACTCGGGCAAGCGCAGCATGCCGATGCCGCCCACCACCGCGAACAGCGCGCCGCCGACAAGCATGATCCAGCTGGCAATATCCAGGCCGAGCTGCATTAAATGTCGCCCTCGTCGCTGTGTGCATCACCCCAACCCAGGTCGCCGTACTGCATGAATTTCAGCACAGCAATGGTGCCGATAAAATTGATCAGCGCATACACCAGGGCGATATCTAGCCATTCCGGACGCCCGTCCAGAAATCCCAGCACGGCAATGAACAAAACCGTTTTCGTGCCGAACAAATTGACCGCGAGAATGCGGTCATAAACCGTCGGCCCAAGCAGGGCACGAATCAGCACCAGCAGCATGGTTACAAGCACGCCGGCCATGGCTGCAGCGTACATCAGGGTTTACGCTCCAGGCGTTGGACGCGCCGGTCCATCTCGCCCTCGATTACGGCCTGCGCCGTTTCACGCGTGAGCGCATGCACGATTATTTCATCATCAATTACCTGCACCGATACCGTGCCCGGGGTAAGCGTTATGGAGTTGGCGTAGATCACTTTGCCCAGTTCGGTTTGCTCGTGGGCTTTGACCTTGATCACCCGGGGGGATATGGGCAGGCGCGGGTCCAGTATAAGTCTGGCAATATCAATATTAGACCGCAGGATTTCTTTCAGTAACCACAGCCAGTACAGCGGTGTGCGCCAGGTCAGTTGAATAGGCTGGCCCTCGCGGTCGATTACGTCCATGCGATGCGCGATCCAGACACACAGGGCCACCGAAGCCGCGCCGAGTGCCAATAACAGTGGAGTGTAGTGACCAGATAGCAGCAGCCATGTCAGACACAGAGAAATTGCCAGGCCAGCCAGATGAGCCATGTAGGATTAAACCGGAACGAGTATGGGCAAGAGCCTAATCGCTGGTCGGCGTGGCCGCAAGCGTAAATCGCTCTTGGTAGGCTTATTCGCTCAATCGCTTTCGGCGGTTATGCGCAAACCAGGCGATAATCCCGCTGGCAATCAATAGCCCTACCGTAACCAGCACCTGTTTGGTATTGAATAACTGGCTGGGGTCGAAGCTGTCCGGATTACTTAGCAGGGTTTCTAAATCCACGGATGCGCCGAAGCTAACAAAGGTAATCATCGGCGGCAAAATTCCGATGAAGGTGCCAAAAAAGTAGGGCCACCAGGGCACTCGCAACAGGCCGCAGCCAAAATTAACCAGGTCAAATGGCAGATACGCGGCGCGCAGCACAATAACCGTGGGCAGGGCCTGTTCCTGCAGGGTCCGGCGGAAGGGCGAGAGTTCTTTCAGCGCTTCGTCCTGGTCAGACAACGGCGCCCGGAAGAAACGCGCAATGGCGTACGCGGTGGCCGCGGACAAATTTTCGCCTATCATGGTCAGCAGTACGCCGGGTAGAAAGCCGAACAGACTGCCCGAGGTAATGGTAAGCCACATGGCGGGAAAAAACGTGATCGGGCGGATGGCATAGAGGAACACGTAAATAAACGCCGCCCAGGGGTGCTCGGAAGCAGAACGGTAAAATGCCGCGACCACATCCACCACGGCAATGTCCTTTACATAAATATAGATCAGCCCCCCGACGAGCAC
Source organism: Salinisphaeraceae bacterium (assembly GCA_041688215.1). Taxonomy (GTDB): domain Bacteria; phylum Pseudomonadota; class Gammaproteobacteria; order Nevskiales; family Salinisphaeraceae; genus JBDNIO01. The sequence goes on from JBDNIO010000177.1 coordinate 8,340, forward strand.
ACAGAGCCAGAGTGCGGCGGCAATGAATTTATGCCCGCGGGAAACGCCCATTATTATGGCTTTTGCGCGATCAGGGTTAGCACTTCGAAGTGCGGCGGGCGCTGTTCGCGTGACGTGACCCCGGCACTTTCCACCGTGAGTTCTGCCGCCTCAAGCCAGGCCTTTACCTTTGCCAGGCTAAAGCCGAGATTAACGTGATCAAACGCCGACACCGTGGCGTCGTGCTGGTGGCGTTTGAGGGTGGTCAGTATCAATGTGCCGCCGGGGCGCATGACCCGCGCTGCCTGGGCAATCACTGTCTGAGGTTGTTGGGTAAATGTGAGTGCGTGCATTAGAAATATCTGGTCAAAACTGTTGTCTTCAAAAGGCAGCAAATGCATATCGCCCTGATGGAACTTCACATTGGCTTGTGCTTTCAGGCGTTTGCGCGCTGCGGCTATCACGGCCGTGTTTGAATCCAGACAGGTGACCGATTCGGCACGCCCGGTGATTAATTCCGCCAGCACGCCATCGCCGGAGGCAATGTCGAGCACACGCCCAAGGTCAAGCAGATTAATCAGGGCGCGGGCCGTGGTTTCCCAGCTACGCCCGGGGGAATATTGCTTCTCCATGCGCCCGGCAACAGATTCTACCCAGGAGCGTTGCGTGCTGCGCTGGCGCACGGTGGCGGTGGCCAGTTCGAGATCTTCCCGGATTTGCTTGTCCTCGAGGTTATCAACCAGGGCGCCCCACAACTGGCGCGCCGCCGGGCTGAAGCGACTGGTATCTGCCGAGTACAGCGTGGCCTGACCCATGCGTTGATACTGCACCAGATCAGCTTGCTTGAGTTTGCCCAGATGAGTGGAAACCCGGCTTTGCGAAAGCTGGGTAATGGCGGTGAGTTCAGCCACCGTCAACGCCTCTGATTCCAGCAACAGCAACAGACGCAAGCGCGTGGGCTCGCTCAACAGGCGCAGCAATTCTGAACCAAGGCTTAGGTTAAACATGTTAGGGCAAGCTTACTGTTCGATTAAACCATTGAATCCTAAAAATTCCCCGTGGCTTGCCGCGGGGTCTGCGCGATGGGGTTTCCAAAGGGGAGAATCGTGATTCTCCCCTTTGGTCGCCCTGCGGGGTTTCATACTCCGTTGGGCGAAATTTAAATTGATTTCGGCGGCTTTTCGTGTCTTGCCGTGTTGCGGATCGCCGTATGCTGTAGGGCAAGTCTGCGACTTGCCAAGCAAGCGGCACGCTTGCCCTACAGTGGTATGACGCCATCGAACTATACGAGAATACATCCCTGCCTGGGCGTTGCACATAACCATTTCAATCTTAATTGCCGTTCAGCACACTATTAAAAAGGCCGCCCGGTGGGGCGGCCTGAGGTTGGCAACCGTGTTATCAACAGCTTAGCTGCTGCTATTGCTGCCGGTGCCACCAGTGCTGGCCGGTTTGGCGGTCGCGGTTGTTTTCTTACGTGTTGCACCGGTTTTTTTGGCGGGCGCCTTTTTCTTTGCCGCCGTGGATTTTGTTTTGGCCGGGGCTTTTTTAGCCGCGGTTTTCTTTGCAGGCGCCTTGGCGCTGGCGGTTTTTCTGGCGGGTGATTTGCGTTTGGTGGCCGGTTTTTTGCTGGCCGCTTTTTTGGCGGGTGCGGCGCTAGTGCCAGAAATTTCCTTGCGCACATCCTGGCTGATTTTGTCGCGAGTTTGTTCCAGGATTCTCAGGCTTTCACGTGCGTTGCTGACGATGCGGTCGATGGTGTCCTGCAGCAGTCGTAATTGAGCGGTGGCCATGTCACGCGGGTCGCCACCTTTACGCAGGGACTTGAGGTTCTTCAGCGCCGCTTCGTAATGTTTTTTGATAGCCAAAAGTTCGTGATCGGCCAGTTTTTCTATGCCGTCGGTTACGGCTTTGTTGGCGGACGACATGGCGCCCGTATAGTTCTTGCGGAGACGGTCTACATCTTTACGCAGCTGGGTAATGCGGTTCTGTTTCTGTGCCATGTCGGCAACCCCAAATGATAATCAGGTGTTGCAGAGTGTAGCAGTACCCATGGCGGTGTCAAAAGCTTATTCTACGCCGCCGGGGACGCCTGCTCTTTATACAGCGCCGCTATTGCGCCGGGCGGCGCCGGGCGGCTGTAAAAATAACCCTGGTAGGCATCGCAACCGTGTTCTTTTAGAAACGCCAGTTGCCCGGATTCTTCCACCCCTTCGGCCACAACCTGCAAGCCCAGATTATGCGCGAGATCAATAGTGGCATGGGTAATGGCCGCGTCGTGGCCGGCAAGCAGGATGTCGCGTATGAATGAGCGGTCTATTTTCAGCCTGTCGATGGCGAAACGTTGGCTATGTCACCAAAGAATAGTGATTTTCTATAAGTTATTGATCTGTAATGTTATTCCCGCGTTCGCTGGAATGACGATTCATATAGTTCGGTGACATAGCCGAAACGTTTGAGATAGTTCAATGAGGAAAAGCCCGTGCCGAATTCATCAATGGCCACAAGTACGCCCTTGTTACGCAGTGCCACCAGGATCGAGACGCTGGATTCGGCGTTGCGCATCAGTACGGATTCGGTGAGCTCCAAACATAGGGCTTTGGGCGGCAGGCCACTTTCGGCGAGTGCCGATTCGATAATGCCTAACAGGTTCGGGTTTTCGAACTGTATGGACGAGAGGTTTACCGCCAGCTGCAGCTTTATGCCCTGGTCCAGCCATGCCCGGGCTTGTTGGCATGCAGTACGTAAGACCCACTCGCCGACACTGTTAATCAACCCGGTTTCTTCCAGAATGGGCACGAATTCAGCCGGGCCGATCTGGTGTTCGGCGCCGGAATTCCAGCGCAGCAACGCTTCTACCGAACGTATCTGATTGCTGGCAACATCCACGATGGGCTGATAAACGAGTTCATATTGTTGTTCCGGCAAGGCCCGCCCCATCGGATAGTGGCCGGCCCTGAAACTGCGCATCGGCAAACGCTGCCAATGCATGTTCTACCAGACGCGCGTCGGCCTGGCGGCCTTCGACCAGCAACACTTTGATGATATCGGTCAACTCCGGACCTGCGTCTTGATTTTGTGGGCCGTATTATCGTTGTCTAAGCCTCGACAATACGCTAGAGTATGGCGCGCTGCCTGGACCCGGACACATCGTGTATGGGTACCTGTTAATCGGCAGCCTGAAGTGAATACATAAGCTAATTCATAAGTCACGCCTGCGTTTGTACCCTTCGTTTTGCAGGCCTGACCCTATCCAAGTCGCGGGAGAGCACGACTATGCTGTATGAAGCAAGCAAGCTGTCGGTTGCAATGACCGCCGGCATCGCCGAACTGAAATTCGATGCCCAGAACGATTCGGTAAATAAATTCGACCGCGCCACGGTGGAACAACTGGGCGAGGCGGCGGCCGCGCTGGCGGCTGCCGACGGACTCAAGGGTGTGATGGTAACCAGCGGCAAGGGCGTGTTTATCGTCGGCGCCGACATCACTGAATTTGGCGCCCAGTTTCAAGCATCTGATGAAGAAATGATGCAATGGATGGCTGACTCTAACAAGGTGTTCAATGCCATAGAAGACCTGCCCGTACCCACGGTGACTGCAATCAACGGCATTGCCCTGGGCGGCGGTTTCGAAATGTGCCTAGCCACCGACTATCGCGTCATGTCCGACAAGGCCCAGGTCGGCCTGCCGGAAACCAAGCTCGGTATTTTCCCCGGCTTCGGCGGTACCGTGCGCCTGCCGCGTCTGGTGGGTGCCGATAACGCGATTGAATGGATTGCTTCCGGCAGCCAGCAACGGCCGGACAAAGCCTGCAAGGTGGGCGCGGTCGACGCGGTTGTCGCCGCGGATGATCTGAACACGGCCGCACGCGATCTGCTGCAGAAAGCCATAGACGGTAAATTCGATTGGCAGGCACGGCGCGCGCAGAAAAAAGCCCCGCTGCAGCTGAACCAGGTCGAGGCCATGATGGTTTTCGAAACCGCCAAGGGTTTCGTTATGCAGCAATCCAAGGGCCAGTATCCGGCGCCCGTGGAAGCAGTAAAGCGCATCCAGGCGGCGGCCGGTAAAAGCCGCGACGAGGCCCTGATAGAAGAACACAAAGGCTTCACCAAACTGGCAAAAACGCCGGAAGCCGATGCGCTTATCGGGCTGTTTCTCAGCGACCAGCTAATCAAGAAGAAAAACAAGCGCTACGGCAAAATCGCACGTGAGGTTAATCAGGCGGCCGTGCTCGGCGCCGGTATCATGGGTGGCGGTATCGCTTTCCAGTCCGCGCTGAAGAAAGTGCCGATTCTGATGAAGGACATCAAGGAAGACGCGCTGGAACTGGGCCTGTATGAAGCCGCCAAGCTATTCGGCAAACGCGTGGACCGCAAGAAGATGGATACCCGCGCCATGGCCGCCGGCATGGGCAATATTCGCCCCACGCTGTCCTACGGCGATTTCGGCGAAGTCGATGTCGTGGTCGAGGCGGTGGTAGAAAACCCCAAGGTCAAGAAGTCGGTACTCGCCGAAACCGAAGATGCAGTGAGCGAAGGCACAATCATTGCGTCTAACACCTCATCCATTTCCATAGATGAGCTGGCTAAAGACTTGAAACGGCCGGAAAACTTTCTGGGCATGCATTTCTTTAATCCAGTGCACGCCATGCCGCTGGTTGAGGTGATCAAGGGCGAAACATCTTCCGAAGAAGCCATTGCAACTATTGTTAGCTACGCCACGACCCTGGGCAAAACCCCCATTGTGGTAAACAACTGCCCCGGTTTTCTGGTCAATCGCATCCTGTTCCCATATTTTTTCGGCTTCCAGGCACTGCTGTCCGACGGCGCGGACTTCGCCAAAGTGGACAAGGTTATGGAAAAATTCGGCTGGCCCATGGGCCCGGCCTATTTGTCGGACGTTGTGGGCATGGATACTTCGCAACACGTCGGTGAAGTGCTGGCCGAAGGCTACCCGGACCGCATGGCACCCGAGGGCAAATCCTCGCTCGACGTTATGGTAGACGCCGGCCGTTATGGCCAAAAAACCGGCTCCGGTTATTACAGCTACGAGAAAGACAAAAAGGGCAAGCCCAAAAAACAGCGTGACGAAGAGGCGTACAAGCTGGTCGCACAAGTCCAGGATAACGGCCAAAAGGACTTCGAAGACCAGGAAATTATCGACCGCATGATGCTGCCCCTGATTATCGAAGCCGCGCGCTGCCTCGAACAGGGCATTGCCGAAACCGCCAACGATGTCGATATGGGTCTGATTCTCGGCGTCGGCTTCCCGCCATTCCGCGGCGGCGCGCTCAAGTACGCGGATCGCCTGGGCTTGGACAAAGTCTGCGAAACGGCCGACAAGTACGCGCGCCTTGGCAAGCTTTATGAGCCCACCGATAAGATGCGTGAAATGGCCAAAAATAACGCAACCTATTATTAACAAGTCCCTTGATTATGTACCAAGCTCAGTTACGGTCATTGCGAGGAGCGTTAGCGACGCGGCAATCCAGGAATCCCTAGATTGCCGCGCGCTTTCAGCGCTCGCAATGACACGAAATCGGTACATTCTGCTTTCGCTGAGTTTCGTACATAATCAAGATAAGTCCCCTCTCCCTGCAAGGCGGGGAGAGGGTTAGGGTGAGGGGTAAACCAACCTTAACCCCTCACCTCAATCCTCTCCCACAAGTGGGGAGAGGAGGTAAAAAATCGGAGATTTCCAATGCAAGATGTTGTAATCGTAGACGCAGTGCGCACCGCCATGGGCCGTTCCAAGGGCGGCATGTTTCGCAACGTGCGCGCTGAAACCCTGTCCGCCGAATTGATCAAGGCGATTCTGGCGCGCAACGAGGCCGTAGACCCCAAGCAAATCGAAGACGTAATCTGGGGCTGCGTCGGTCAAACACTGGAACAGGGCGGCAACATCGCCCGCAATGCCTTGTTATTGGCCGGCCTGCCGCATGCAGTCGCCGGGCAAACCATTAACCGTTTGTGCGGCTCTTCCATGCAGGCGATCCACCACGCTGCCGGCGCGATTGCCACCGGTGTGGACGGTATCTTCATTTGTGGCGGCGTCGAGCATATGGGCCACGTGCCCATGACGCACGGTTACGATCCGAGTCCGGAATTAAGCCTGCACGTGGCCAAGGCATCCGCTTCGATGGGCCTGACCGCCGAAATGCTGGGCAGCATGCATGGCATTAAACGTGAAGCCCAGGACGCCTTTGCGCTGGAATCCCACAAGCGCGCGCATCGTGCGAACGTGGAAGGCGAATTCGATAACGAAATTATTGCTATCAACGGCCATAATGAGCACGGTTATCTGCAAAGCTGTGATGCGGACGAAGTCGTGCGTGGTGACACCACCCTGGAAGCGCTGGCGTCCTTGCGGCCCGCATTCAACCCCAAAGGGGGCACTGTGACTGCCGGCAATTCATCCGCTATTTCAGACGGCGCGGCGGCTGTGCTGGTAATGACAGCAAGCCGCGCCAAAGAACTGGGCTTGCAGCCCATGGCAAAAATCCGCGGCATGGCCGTGGCCGGTTGTGACCCGGCTATCATGGGCCGGGGCCCTGTCCCCGCCAGCAAGAAAGCATTGGAGCGCGCCGGAGTTGAGTTGCAAGATATCGACTACATTGAACTCAACGAAGCCTTCGCCGCGCAATCGCTTGCAGTGCTCAAGGAAATGAAAATCGAAGACCGCCTGGATGTAATCAATATCCGTGGCGGCGCGATTGCGCTTGGGCATCCGCTGGGCACTTCTGGTGCCCGCATCACCGGCGCACTGGCGCATATTCTTCGGGATAAGGACGCAACCCTGGGCCTGTCCACCATGTGCATCGGCATGGGGCAGGGGATTGCTACCGTGATTGAGCGGATGCACTAGCAATGTAGGGCAAGATTGTATCTTGCCGTGTTTAAGGCAAGCGGCACGCTTGCCCTACAATTACCCCGCCCGCCGAGCCGGCTGTTTGCGACGGCCTGCCAACGGCACAACTTTCGGATGCGCGTCCAGAAAATCCGCCATGTGCCCCGCAGTCAGCTGCGGCGCGTCGAGAATGGGGAACAGATGCCCGCCGTCCAGCCATTGCAGGCGGGCGTCCGGGATCAGACGGCGCAGGATAATAAGGTTTAACGGGTTGATAACCCGGTCGTGCTTGCCGGCCAGAATAAGGGTGGGCTGGGTAAGACGCCCAAGCCAGGGCAAACTGCTCCAGCCAAACAAGGCGGCCAGTTGCCAGATCATGGCGGGTACCGAAGGCTGCTCCAGTTGCCGCAAATTGGGTAACAGCGCCATCGGGTTGCGCCGCAGGACGTCACCCCCAAATAGCCGGTAGCCCACGCGAACAAGCAAATCCGGTTCAAATAGTCGTGCGGGTTTGAGCGCAACAGGCAACCAGTGGCGATCAGCGAACGCCAGCATAATGTTGGGCCAGGCCGGCACCATGATATGCCCGGGTGAGGTTGCCATGAGTACCAGTTTACGCACCGCTTGCGGATTGCGCCTTGCCAGTTCCTGCGCCAGCGCGCCGCCCCACGAATAGCCGGCCACATCAACTTCGGCCAAGCGGTAATGGCGCATTATGTCTTCCGCCATTGCGGCCAGCCGGGACATACGCAAGGGTATTTTCGGCAGCTGAGAGCCACCAATGCCCGGCACGTCGAAACGCAGGACCGGGCGTGTCCCCAGGCTATCTACCAGCGGATCAAAGACCTCGATATTGCCGCCCCAGCCGTTGCACAGCAGCAGTGGCACACCGTGGCCGGGCTTGCAATCAACGCGCAGGCCGTGGCCCTGAATCTGGATGGTTTCAATCACGCTTACGCAAAAAAAACGACGGTATTTGCGCATAGTTTAGCCAGTTACATGGAGAATAAACAGCCCGCACTTGGCAATTGATCTGGTGCAGGCCATGATGTATTCGTGATTCCCAAAGTCGGCATTTTCCGGCAAAAGGTCAGATGTTGAACATTATTGAAGACATGGTGGCGTCTGCGCACGAGCAGGTCGTACATTGCTACGATCAGGCCACCGGCCTGCGCGCAATTGTGGCCATACACAGCACGCGATTGGGGCCGAGCCTGGGCGGTATTCGCATTCGTACTTATGAATCCGAGCAGGCGGCGCTAACCGATGCGCTGCGCCTGTCTCAAGCCATGAGCTATAAAAACGCCTGCGCCGGGCTGGATTTTGGCGGTGCCAAAGCCGTGCTGCTTGCGCCGCTACCAGAAGAACGCCGCGCGGTTTTCCTAGCCATGGGGCGGATCGTCGAGGGACTGAATGGCCGTTATGTGGCCACCGAAGACATGGGCATGACTGAACCCGACATCGCCGTCTTAAATGAAGTAACCCGGTTCGCGGTTGGTCGCAGCCGTGAGTCTGGCGGCTCGGGCGACCCCTCGCCGCATACATCCCAGGGCATATTTGTGGGCATGCGCGCTGCCCTGCGTGCGGCTGAACTGGGCGAGGATTTCGCCGGCATACGCGTAGCCGTGCAGGGTTGCGGCAAGGTGGGGCTGGGCCTGATTGAGAGACTGCTGGCGTCGGGCGCATCGGTGTACGCTGCAGATACTGTGGCAGCCGGGGTTGCCGCAGCGCGCGAATTGGGCGCAGAAATTGTCGCGCCCGACAGCATCCTTTCCCAGGACGTGGATGTGATTGCGCCGTGCGCTATCGGCGCCGCTATCAATCAGGATTCGATACCCGGATTACGCTGCAAAGTGGTCGCCGGCGGCGCCAATAATCAGCTTGCGGAGGACGCCGACGCACAACGCCTGGCCGCACGCAGAATTGTGTACGCGCCGGATTTTGTGATTAATGCCGGCGGCGTAATTAACGTGGGCGATGAACTTGATCCGGGCGGCTATGATGCGGCCCGCGTCGCGCGCCGTGTCGCCACGATTGAGAAAACATTGGACGATATATTTGCGCAAGCCCATGCCGACAACGCAACGCCGGGCGAAATCGCCATCGCTCGCGCACGGCAACGCATCAAATCAGCTAAGCCGCCTCATTCCATACCAGCGTAAAGCCCGGGTTGATAATACGACCACAATTGTGGCTGCAGCGCCTGGCGCGGTTTATCAGGGCTGAGCCAGAGGAGCTTGCGCCCCTGGCCTGGAGCTTCGCCTGTTTGCAGAACTCGGCGGCGCCCTGGTGGATACCTCACCTACCTACGGTGACGCCGAAGCCAACATCGGCGCGATGGCGCAAAAGCTTGATATTCGCGAGCAACTTTTCATGGCCATCAAGGTGTATGAGCGCGGCCGCGATGCGGGCATCAAGCAAATGCAGCGTTCCGAATTGCTGCTGGGTGCCCCACTGGACTTGCTGCAGATGCATAACCTGATGGCGTAGTGCTCGCTACGCGAGTATTCGTCAAGTTCCCTCTCCCATTTGGGAGAGGGTTAGAGTGAGGGGTAAAGGGTGGCGAGCCAATCAGCGAGCTAGTGTTGCAAGAACTTACCTCCTCACCCCAGCCCTCTCCCCGCTAAAGAGCGGGGAGACGGGGCTTTCCAGTCGGCAGCCAGCCGGCGATATCAGAACCCCGCGTCTTCAAGACGAAGGTCGGTTAATTTGCGCGATCAGGCGTCTGACGCAGGGACTTGCGGCGTCCGTGTTGCTTCTTCCGAGTAAGCCGCTTTTCTTTTGACGCCCGAGTGGGCCGGGTCGGTTTACGCCGTTTGGGTACGTTACTGGCGCGTTCTATCCATGCGGTCAGCCGTTGGCGCGCATCTGCACGATTGCGGTCCTGGCTGCGGTAGCGTTTGGCTTCAATAACCAGTTCGCCCTCGCGGTTTATGCGCGCTGCCGCGAGTGTCAGGAGTCGTTCACGCACCTCGGAGGGCAGGCCGGGACAGGCGCGTACATTAAAGCGCAGTTGTACGGCGCTCGCGGTTTTATTCACGTGCTGGCCGCCGGGCCCGGAGGCGCGGATGAAGTGTTCGGTAATCTCCGATTCTTCGATTTGAATATTGGGCTGAATGCGGATCATGACTGCGGTGAAAAAATAGCAGGCCCGTGCACGGGTTGCCATATGCTAGGCTCCGGGCCTGAAACTACAAGTTTATCGAAAGGGATACAAAGCGTGAATTACCGGCAATTATTCGTAATCGCGGCCTGCCTGATGAGTTCAGCCTGCGCGCTCTGGCCTGATCGCGGCGGGCAAGGCGTAAACATCGTACAGAGCAGTGACTATTGCGGCACCGTAACACCGGATGCCGAACTGCATTACTTCGCCTTCCCCGAGCCCCTGGCCGACTGGATCGCCCGGCGCGATATCCACGAACTGCGAGCGGGCGCGGCCTCCCTAATCGGTGTGCTGGTGGTGGAAATGGGCCAGCGACCCAGCGCCGGCTATTCGCTGGAAGTAATAGACGGCGCCAGCCGAGTAGAAAACAACACGCTGTTTCTGGCCATGCGCTGGAACTCGCCGGACCTGGGCGCGCATGTTTCGCAAGTACTGCTAAGCCCCTGCAAAGTGATACCGCGTCCCAAAGGCGAGTATGAACGCGTGGTGTTAATCGACCAGCGGGGTGAACAGCGCGCCGAGGTGGCGCTGCCTTAGGGCCTGCTAACACTAATGAGATCGTCGCGCCGCATGCCATTTTTTCGCAGGACAAGGCGTCGGGGGCGCAGTGTAGCTACCCTACACAAGCTCGCGACAACGCAGGCTTGCGGAAAAATGGCCCGCGTCCCTTCGGGTTGTGTCCAAAATAAGGCCATTCGGCGTTGCTCGTCGTTCATCTGGCCTTGAAAATCTTACTAGGCAAACTTCTCTCCTCGCGCCTTGCCTGGCCTCATTTTGGACGGCAACGCGGCGATCGGCATTAGTGTTAACAGGCCCTAGATCATGCGCCGGGTAATTCGGCTTTAAGCTTGTTCGCCTGGGCCCGGACAAACGCGATCAGATCGGGAAAAAACTTGGCAAAATCCTGTACCAGCAGCGCATGCTGGGATTGCACTAAGGGCAGGGCTTGCGCCATCGGATTGGCGCGCGCCGCACGCCGGGATACGCGTTGCAGGGCTAAGGTTACGCCATCTTCGCGCGCATAAGACTCTAATACCGCGGGAAAGCCGGCGATGCGCTCACGCGTTAGCGGAGGATTGGGCCATTCCTGCCAGATTGTTGCGGAAATGTGTTGCGAGAAGATTGCCAACGGCTGCGGGTGAAAATCCTCCCATTGCCGGGCCAGCAGGTGGTCAAAATAAATATCCAGCAGGATGCCGGCGTAGCGGCGGTAGGGCGCTTCAAAGCGGGCACAGGCATCGCGCACAACCGGATGGGCGTCGGTAAAGCTGTCGATGCGCCGGTGCAGGCGTATGCCCAGTTCCAGAGCGGGGGGATAATCGCCCCGCAACCGGCCCTTGACCGCGTCGCCCAATACGCTGCCCGCCGGCGAGGTGCCGGTATCGTCGGCCAGATAAAGATGTGCCAAATAATTCATGCGCGCCAATTCATGTCAGCGCCACGAGTGTACATGCAGTAGAATCTTGCCCTATGTTAATGCGTCTTATCCTTATTGGGGCCGTGATCTGCCTGATCGCAGCGTTTATGGGCCAGCGCCGGTTGGCGCTCTGGCTTCTCGCCGCATTGAGTGTTGCCGCGCTGGCGCTGTGGGGCTATGAATCCTACCAGCTGCGTTCGCAAGGCTCGCTGTTTGCCGACAATGAGATCATCCTGACGCAAGTGGATATTCGGCCTTCCGGTTATCGCCCGAACCTGTTTGAACTTACCGGGCGGATCAGCAATCAATCCAGGCAGACAACCCTGGATGGTGTGCTCTTATATCTGGAATTAAAAGACTGCACTCAGATTAACGAATGCCGTGACCTTCCAGCGCGGGAACAATTTGTTGCCACCAAACTCGCCCCTAACAGCGAGGCGCCATTGCTTGAAAAGATTTATCTCGACAAGTCGGCCTTGCCCGAAGGCGAACTGCGCGTGAACTACGAGATAAAAAGCCTGCGCGGGCACCGTCCCATATGGTAACCACCACGAACCCCCGGGCCATGCCAATCATTGAAAACGGGCGTTTCCATAATCCGCCCGGCGCGCCACGACCCGAGTGCGGCCCCGGTGGTTTTGCCGGTTTTATCTGGCGGCGCATTCTGGACTCGGATAAACGGGATTTGCCGGCAGGCCACGTTCTTCCGCTTGATCAGGTACGTGCCGGCATTAAAAAACACCACGGCGGCAACGCGCTGACCTGGCTGGGCCATGCGGCATTTCTGCTACGTCTGGCGGACAAGAATATTGTTACCGATCCTTTTTTGGGCAACGTGGCCGCACCCTGGCCAGTGCGCGCGCCGCGCCGTTTTGCACGCGCGGCATTAACCGTGGAGCAACTGCCTGCCCTCGATTTAATTCTGATTTCGCACAACCACTATGATCACCTGGATGCGCCCACGATCAATGCCTTGCGCCAAGCCGCGGATACGCCGGTAGTCGTGCCCCTGGGCCTGGGTGATTTTTTTCGCCAGCGTAATTACAGTCAAGTAACTGAGCTGAACTGGTGGCAAAGCTGTGTGGTTCACGATCTAAAAATTACTGCCGTACCCGCCATTCATTTCTCCCGGCGCGGGCCTTCAGACGCCAATAAAACGCTCTGGTGTGGCTACGTTATTGAAGACGCACAGGGCACCCGCGTCTATTTCGCCGGCGATAC
>JBDNIO010000178.1:0-2709 GCA_041688215.1 Salinisphaeraceae bacterium
CGAAGACTGGCGCGTCCCGCACAAGGAAGGCGTGATCTATTACCTGGACGATGGCCGCGTACGCGGCGTGCTGCTGTGGAATACCTGGGGTCAGGTCGAGACCGCACGCAAACTGATTGCCGACCCCGGCCCGCACGATGCAGATAGCTTGCGAGGTCGAATCACGGGTTGAGACGAAGATGGCAAACCTCAGCGTAACGCGGGTCAGTCCGAAAGCGCTGACCACTCTTGACTTCAAACTGACTCGATTCCAATACAGATCGCGATAGAGCCAAAAATCGACATGGGCCTGGAATCAACAGCGTACTTCGCTGCTCCACATAGCCCAAGGCAACGCGGAACCAAGGAGAATACCAACGGGCTGCTGCGCCAATATCTACCCAAGAGACAAAGCATGGCCAATACCACCGACCAACAACTTCAAGTGATCGAAGACAAGCTCAACAACCGTCCTCGCAAAGTACTGGGTTTCAAGACACCAGCTGAGGTATTCTTCAGGTCATTCAAGCGTCGAACTTCGTAGTTGAACTCGCCTTTCAACCATCGCGACGAGTGGCACCCAAGCCACCAAAGAGAAAGATAAACGGCGACACAATTGTTGCAACTACGTGCATCGCTATGCCGGACACATATCTGTCCGCCTTAAACAATGACCTAGCATACCTACGAAGCGCCCAAGATGACCCGTGCAAAAACGAATGAAAGTATGCAGCACGCGCCAACCTAGATTGGGCTGGGTCGAATAATTCTTATACCCTACCCATCGTGAGATACCCATATCGCTTCTCCTCTCCTTTAATGAGTTTACGGCAGTAATCGAGGGCTTTATCACGCTCAGCTACATCTTTCTTCGCGAGGATTATGCGAACACAACCAAGGTATCCTGAATCAGCGTTCCATTTAATGGCCAGTTTTCTGTAATATCCAAACGCTACATCCAGGTCAGTCAGTGTTTCATCCCAGTCATTTTCGTGTATGACTCCACACATTAGTATGGCATCAGGGACATCCTGATCTGCCAATTCGCAATAGTTTTTTAGAGCAAGCTTATAGTCTTTGTCCTTGATTGCTCTGCGCGCATTTTCGCGAATCAATTCTAGTTCACATTCGGTCATTTTATTTCGTGTCCGAAATTATTATCCCCTCGCACTGTCGCTCTATTACAATCCCACAGCAGCGGACTTCGCGCGCCGTCTGCGCGATGCTGGGGCTGTTGGAACGCTGTAAGCGCGCACTGTCTGTAGTTACTTGTAAATTGTTGGAGTCTGAAACCCATCAACATTCCGGCACTCTGTAACTCTAAACCTTTTTGCCAAACTATGCTCAACAAAGCGCGACAGCTTTCGAGATAGGTTCGTAGTCTTAAGATGCTGGAACTCGAATAGAGCTAATACCGAACCAAATCTACCCATGCCGACGGTGTAGGTAATCTTTGCAGTAGCCAACCCGACTTCTTTGTCCGAATAGACTCTGTTGGCTGGGTCATCATGATCGATTTCCAATTCCTCAGCCGCCGCGAAGGCATCAAGCAATTTAGCCACTTCCGCATCATGACTTACGCTCGACTCAATTACGTAGCACTGCGAAGCATCGTAGGCAACCTTCGAGCTGCAGCCGAGTGATGCCAGAAACGCGCAGACTAAAAGCACCCACGTTTGAAGAGTATTTGCCATGATGTAGCTATGTGGGCGGTATACCCATCGAATCCTTTGTTATTGCTCCAGGCCATTTCTTCTGTAGAGTAGAAAATATCTCATTGAAGATTTTCTTTGCCTCTTCACTAAACTCCGAACGATTTTGGTCAAACCCAATCTGAACTTTATCATTGTACGCAAGATAAATGCTCACCGATTGACCATTTTTACCTTTGTAGTCATCTACTGTGCGCGACTTGTTTATAGCATCATAACCGGCTTTACCTGCATATTCAAAGCCATGCGCTACAAAAATTCGCTTAATTGCCGTAACAATTTCATCTTTAGTTGAGTTTGTCTTATCAATTTGAATAGTAATCCCTTGATGAGGCCAAGGCTGGGCGCTCCAACAACTTGTGATAAAGATCGACGCGGCAAGTATGAATGCTATTTCAAGGTAATAATTTCTAGAGCATTTCATGGTTTGATCCTAGACGGAGGATAAATCGGCAGAGAATTGATAATTTGCGCATCAACTGCATGCCAAAGAGTATCTGCAGCATCGGCATTAAGCTCGCCAAAAGGGCCAGTGCCTTCTCCGTGAGTTTGGATATAGATCACGTTCCCCACTTGTATAACCCGGCGGTCAACGTAACCCGGAGCTAATAGGTGCTCTGGCATTGTTTCATTTACGACTTGGAAGTTTTTTGGAAAAACTTGGAATCGAACGGAACCAAAAATATGGAGGTTAATTTTCAGGCCGTTATAGACAGCAGTGTTGCCATTCATAAAGGGTGCCGGATGATACAAGAGCCCGCTAAGAAACACTGATGATCGGGAACAGCCGTACTGGTCCGTTGTGGAGCATGCGGCGCTTGTAACATTGTAGTAATGGTACCCCGACTCGTTTGGGTCATAATAGCGGTATCCACCACCCGGTCGCTGTCAACAAAGATGTCCGCTTTTTCATGCGGCGATCCGCAGTGTTTCGGGTGACGGCTCACCGGCCTGGTTGTCCGGGTTGAGCCAGACGGTGCCGATGGGTTTCCAGTTGCGTACGTTACGGTTCCGCCAG
>JBDNIO010000179.1:0-9096 GCA_041688215.1 Salinisphaeraceae bacterium
ACACTTTATTACAGATTTTGTCGGTCACTATTTTCGAGAAAACCTCGCTGTATCAAGCCTTGGCGGGCTCCGGTTACAATAGCGATAATGACCAAAGCTATAACCAATTGAATTTGTTTGAGTTTTAACCGGACACTAGTGTGTGCTGGCCAACAGTAATCGGCAGGGTTGGGTTTTACTTCAGTAAATGGGGTGATGCTACCCAAGTATAACGAGGTGTGCGCACCAGCGTCATTCTTCAGGCTAACGCCGCAACTGATCATGGCTGACTGGGGCGATCTTGCGCCAGATCGGCAAACGCCAGCGAAGCCTGACGCAGATATGCCCGGAGTTGTTGGCGCTGTTGCGCGGTAACTTGCGCCTGGGTTTGCTGGCGCAGATTGGAGACGGCCGCTTGTGTTTGTGTGATGCGTGCATTCAAGGCCTCCACGCACTGCTGCAGGCGTGAGCTGCCCTGGGTATCAATTAGCCGGGCGGCTGCGGAATCCTGCTGCTCGGACAAGGCCAGCAACAGACGACCCCGCTCCACCGGAGAGGGTTGCGCCATGGGCTGGCCAGCCGGCGTTTGCGCGCGCAGGTTTTCCAGGATGTTGGCTACGTCCTGGGCGTTGCGATTTTGCGGAACCGCAGCCAGTTGCGTGACCCGGGCATTGAGATGGGCTTGCAGTTGCTCAAGCGAGGTCTGCATATCAATCAGGCGGGTTAACTGCGGGTTATCCAGCTCATCCGGGGTGACACCGGGTTGCGCCAGCGCCTGATCAACCGTGATCAGAGCATTCACCGCACGCTGATAAGCCGCTTGCGCCTGCGCCAGGTCGCCGGATTCAACCAGCGTGTAAGGCAGGGTAATCATCGCTTCGGCAACCACCGGGTCGGCCAGGTCGCCGTCGCGGATGGCGGCCTGCCATGCGACCGCGGCGCGCTCGAACTGGCTGGCTGTATCGGCGTAGCCGGGGGGGGGGCGGCGAGCAGTGCTTTTTTGTTTTTTACCTGGGATATGCGGCAGTTGTTACGAGGCACCTTGTGCAGCGGATCAGCGTTATTCCACAACACCGCTGGTGCGCGCTCACAGGCCTTCTTTTCGACCTTGATCAGGGGTTGTTCAAACTCGGTAGATAGAAATTCCGACCAGCCCAGCGCAAGCAGCGCCTTGCGCGCCAGGGGGCTGTTCAACGGGATGCGCCAAAGCACACGACGCGCCTGGCGCGCGCGCTGGTTGCGCAACAACCAGTAGCCCAGCGTGAGGTTGGCTTGGTCGGCCAGCGCGCGCAGTGGGGGTTCGTCGCCAGCGTAACTGCCCAGCGTATTCAGCTCGCCCGCGCCGCGCGCAGCCATGCGATGCCGAGGTTGAAGTGGTCGATGGCACTTATTTCGCCGAACTGTTCGAGCACGGCCAGCGGCAGGGCGGCCTCGTCGTAGCGTTGCTGTTGTAGCAGTGTGCGTGCCAGCAGGGATGCCCGCCGGTGCGCCGCGCGCGCGGGCGGTTGCGGGGGCATACGCAGCAGCACGCGTTCGGTGCCATCGTAATTGTCGTTTTCGTAAAATGTCTGCGCAATCTGCAACCAGATGGCAGGCGCGGCAGCGCGGTTTCCGGGGGCGGAAATAAGCGCCTCGGCCTGCGCTGGGAGGCCGGCCGTGGCATACAGCAGGGCGCCGCGGGCGCCGGTATCCTGGTTGTGCGCGCGCAGTTGTGCCAGCGCGCTCAAGCTATTCGTGTCGTTGTCGGTACGGCTGGAAAACACGGCGTGTGCGGCATGCAGGTACCTGGCCTGATGGCTTGCGCGTCCGCCGTTTTGCCATTGCGCATGCGCCAGCAGTGGCGCCAGCAGCAAGCCAGCAGCGGCCACAAGCCGGACGTGGCAGAGCGAAATCGAACACGGCGATAGCGGTGCTTTACTCATACCGTTGCGCTACCAGGCAGGCCCAACCGTCGCGGCTACGGACCGGCTCAAATGCAAAATTTTTAGTATAGGCAGTCTGCACCGCCTGCGCCTGATGTTCCAGTAATCCGGCCATCACCAACGTGCCACCGGGTCGCAGCAGGCCCGTCAGTTCGGCGGCCAGATCCGTCAATGGCCCCGCGAGTATATTGGCCAGCACCAGATCCGCGCTGCCTGGTGAAAGGCGGCTCGCCTCACGGGTTTCAATGCGCTTTTCAACCCCGTTACCTATGGCGTTGTCGCGCGTTGCAATTAACGCTTGCGGGTCGATATCCACCGCCGCGACTGCGCGCGCGCCCAGCAAAGCCGCAGCGATTCCCAAAATGCCGGAGCCGCAGCCATAGTCGATGACGCACTGGCCGGTGGGCGGGTGCGCATCCAGCCATTCCAGACACAGGGCAGTAGAGGCGTGTGCGCCCGTACCAAAAGCCAAACCGGGATCAAGCTTCAACACGATGGCATTTTCAGCGTGCACCGTTTCATGTTTCGGACAGACCCACAGGTTTTCGCCGAAACGCATGGGGCGGTAGTCTTCCAGCCAGGCGCGTACCCAGTCGCGGTCTTCGATCAGCTCGGCCTGCCATGCCGGCGCTTGCGCCAGCTCCAGGCCAGTTATCACCTTGCGCATTAACTGTTGCGGGTCACTCTGGGCGGGGAAAAGACCGATTACGTCGGTTTGCCGCCACAACGGGGACGCGCCCGGTTCGGGTTCGATCAACGCTTCGTCGCCGCCATCGCGCAGGGTAATGGCCAGGGCGCCCAGGGTTTCGAACATGGCCTCTACCCGCTCGGGCGCGGTATGCGAAACAGTGATTTGCAGCCAGGGTTGGCCGGGGTGGCGCATGGAGTGACGTCCTTGTTCGACCGGGTAGACCGGACTTATCCAGCCTTACTAAGCAGGCGCTCCAGATAATGGATATCAACGCCGCCTTTTTTATGTTCTTTTTGCGTAAAAATGTAGGTATGCAAATCGATATTAGTGTTAATGCCCTCGACTACAAGTTCGGACAACGCAGTTAACGCCCGCGCCCGCGCCGACTTTCGATTTTCACCGTGGGCGATGAGCTTGCCGATGAGCGAGTCATAATGCGGCGGCACGGTATAGCCGCTGTAAATATGCGAATCCATGCGGATGCCGGGCCCGCCGGGGGCGTGGTATTTTTCGATCTTGCCCGGCGCCGGCACAAAAGTGCGTGGGTGCTCGGCGTTGATGCGGCATTCGATGGCGTGGCCCTGGATATGAATGTCTTCCTGCGTCCAGCGCAGTTTTTCGCCGGCGGCGATGCGCAGTTGCTCGGCTACCAGATCCACGCCCGTGACCATTTCGGTTACCGGGTGCTCGACCTGGATGCGAGTATTCATCTCGATAAAATTGAATTGCCCGTCTTCATACAGGAATTCAAACGTGCCCGCGCCGCGGTAATCAATACGCTTGCACGCGGCGACACAGAGTTCGCCAATTTCCTTGCGCTGTTCGTCGGTAATGCCGACCGCGGGCGCTTCTTCGATAACCTTTTGGTTGCGCCGCTGGATGGAGCAGTCGCGTTCGCCCAAGTGGATGGCATTGCCGTGTGCATCGGCAAGTACCTGCACCTCGATATGGCGCGGGCGCTCCAGATACTTTTCCATATACACATCGGGATTGCCGAAGGCGCTGGCGGCTTCGCGTTGGGCCATCTCGATGGATTTAGTAAGGTTCGCTTCTTCGTAAACCACATGCATGCCGCGACCACCGCCGCCGCCCACGGCCTTGATAATCAGCGGATAACCGACCTTGTTGGCGATCGCGCGGGATTCGTTATTATCTTCGGTCAGCGCCTTGCCGGAGCCGGGTACACAGGGCACACCCGCAGCCATCATTTCCTGAATCGCGGAGGTCTTGTCGCCCATTAAACGAATCGTCTCGGCCTTGGGGCCGATGAAAATAAAACCGGATTTTTCCACGCTCTCCGCAAAATCCGCGTTTTCGGACAAAAATCCGTAACCCGGGTGGATGGCAGTGGCTCCCGTGACCTCCGCGGTGCTCATCAGCGCGGCCATGTTCAGATAGCTTTGCGACGACGGCGGCGGGCCGATGCACACGGCCTCCTCGGCCAGCAGCACGTGCTTCTGTTCGCGATCTGCGGTGGAATAGGCGGCGACCACATCTATGCCCAGTTCACGGCAGGCACGCAGAATCCGCAGCGCGATCTCACCCCGATTGGCAATAAGTACTTTCTCAAGCATGGCGTTTAGGAGATCACGAACAGGGGTTGATCAAATTCCACCGGCTGCCCGTTTTCCACCAACACGGCCACGACCTTGCCGGAAACTTCGGCCTCGATCTGATTGAGCATTTTCATTGCTTCGATAATGCACAGGGTTTGTTCGGCGCTGACCTGATCGCCCACCTCCACAAACGGGCGCGCATCCGGTGACGGCGACTGATAGAAGGTGCCAACCATGGGCGCACGCACCACGTGGCCCTCGGGCAGCTCCTTGCCTTTTTCACCTTTGGACTCCGACGCGGAAGGCGCGGATTCCTGGCTAGCCGGCGCGGGCGCTGCCTGGGGTTGTGCATACTGCATCGATGCGCTCGGTGGCGGATAGCGGCCAATCCGCACCGACTCTTCGCCTTCGGTAATTTCCAGCTCGGCGATACCGGATTCTTCGACCAGCTCGATCAGCTTCTTGAGTTTGCGGATATCCATGCCTGTCCTTAGTTATTTCGCTGCGGATAAATGTTTGATTGCGGCAGTCAAAGCCAGCTCATAGCCAAGCGCCCCCAGCCCGGTGATCGTGCCCTGGGCAATGCCGGAAAAATAGGAATGGTGACGAAAATCTTCGCGTGCGTGCACGTTGGACAAATGGATTTCGATGAACGGGATCGCGGCCGCCAGCAGCGCATCGCGCAGCGCAATGCTGGTATGGGTAAAGGCCGCCGGATTAAACAGGATGAAATCGACGCCTTCTGCACTTGCTGCGTGAATGCGCTCGATTAACGCCGCTTCGCTATTGCTCTGCAGGCAGGCCATTTCCAGATCCTGGTCGCGGGCTTGCTCGCGCAGGCGCTGCTCGATGTCGGCCAGGCTTGTGGCACCATAGTGGCCGGGCTCGCGCTGACCCAGTAAATTCAGGTTTGGTCCGTTAAGCAACAGTATTTTGGCCACGCCTTGTCCAATTTCAGACTTCTGCCACCATTGTGCCGGAGCGCGGCAGGTTTGTACAGAATCTGGAATTTAACGGCTATTTCGGAGTAGATGCCGGGGTTTTCGACGCATTATTTTTGTATTCTACGGGATTCTACCTGGATAAATACGGCGCTAGCAGCGCATTAAGCCGCGCCTGGTCCATCTCGCCGACCACGCGCTCACGCACGATACCCTTGCGGTCAATCAGGATACTTACCGGCAAGTCGGCCCCGCCTTCGAGTTTGTCCTGTAGTTTGACCACGTTCATGGCGTCCACCAGTAGCGGGTAATTTATATCGTATTTTTCGGCGTAGTGGCGCACCGGCTCGGGCTCATCCACGGCCAGGCCGATTATTTGCAGGCCTTTATCGCCATGTTCCTTCTGCGCCTGAATGAGCAGTGGTATTTCCTTGCGGCACGGCGCACACCAGGTTGCCCAGAAATTCAGTAACAACAATTTGCCATCCCATTCATCGACGCTGCGCATGGCGCCGGTGGTGTCGGGCAAGCTGAAATTAGGGCGTTGGGCTTTGCTTTGATCTGTGCCGCTACCCAGCATGAATTTTGCTGCGGCGAGACCTGCGACTACAGCGACTGCGGCCAGTATGAGAATGATCAGGATTTTTTTCATATTAGCTGCCGAGTGCGCGTTGCAGGTGCCGCACAAAACCGTCGGCATCGACTTCACCGATCAAGCGATGATTCTCAAGCTCGTTGCCTTGCGCGTCAAAAAACAGAATGGTCGGCGGGCCGATCACGCCCAGTTCCTTGAGCAGCGCCCGGTCTTGGGCATTGTAATCGGTTACATCGACCTGCAAGGCCGTGACGGGTTTGAGTGCCTGGAGCACCTTTTCGTCATTGAAAACCGTGCGTTCCATGTGCACACACTCCACACACCAGTCGGCGTAGAAGTCGATTAAGGCGGGGCGTTGTTCTGCTGCTGCCGAATCGAGCGCGTCGAATAATTCGTCCCGGCCACTCACGCGCTGGAATACGCTAGTTTCGGCACGCCCGGCTGGCGTTGTTGAATGCATCAATGCTGCCAAGGGACGCAGCGGATCGGCACCGCCCATCGACGCGCCAACCAGCAGAATCGTGGCGTAGATCAAACCCAATACGCCCGCGGCCTTCGCCAGCCGGCTTGCGGATGTGGTCGCGGATTCCAGCGCGCCCAGATGCACGCCGTAAGCGGCCAGCAGGATCGCCCATAGCGCAAGAATGGCCGGGCCGGGCAGAATGCGTGTCAGCAACCAGATGGCCACGCCGAGCAGAATCACGCCAAACAGCACCTTGATCTGATCCATCCAGGCGCCAGCTCTGGGCAGCACGCCCGCGCCCGCGGTACCAAGTACAATCAGCGGCAGACCCATGCCGATGCCCAGCGCAAACAGTGCCGCGCCGCCGAGTACGGCGTCGCCGCTGCTACCGATATAAAGCAGTGCGCCAGCCAATGGCGGCGCCAGGCAGGGGCCGACAATCAAGGCGGCCGCAAGTCCCATTAACGCTGCACCTGCCAGGCCGCCGCCGCTGCGCTGCGACAGATTATTCAGCCGCGTTTGCAGCGCACTAGGCATTTGCAACGCAAACAGTCCGAACATGGCCAGCGCCAGGGCGACAAACAACAGAGCAAACGGCACCAGTACCCAGGGCGACTGCAGCGCCGCCTGCAGGTTGGCGCCGAATAGGCCCGCTAATACGCCGAAAAAAGTGTAGGCCAGCGCCATCGCCAGTACATAGGCGCAGGACAGGGAAAAGCCACGCCAGGCACTGATATTCTGCCCACGGCCAACGATAATGCCAGACAGGATCGGAATCATGGGTAATACGCAAGGAGTGAACGCCAGTAAGACGCCCAGACCGAGGAAACTGAGCAGGGTCCAGACGAGATCACCACTGCTTAGTAACCCCGCAAGTTGATCCTGTTCAGCTACGAATGGCTCGGATTCCGGGGCCGGATCTTCGTTCGCCTCGGCCGTGCTGGTTTCCAGGTCGAGCGTTTTCGTTTGCGGGGGATAGCACAACCCGGCATCCGCACAGCCTTGATACACCACCTTTATCTTCGAGGGTGGTCCCCCGGAGAAAGGCAGGGTTACGGTCAACTGGTTGCGGTAGGTTTCGACTTCGCCGAAAAATTCGTCGACGTGTTTTGCGCCGTCGGGAATCTGCGGTGTGCCAAGCGTCGCGCCCGATTTACCGGGCAACTCGAATTTGAGGGCGTGTTTGTATAAATAATAACCGTCGGCGATTTCCCAGCGCAGGTTAATTGCATCGTCATCCACCAGCACACCGGGCGAAAAGGCCTCTTCAACCGGCAGGAAATCGCCTGGTGGATTGCCGTCAAACAGCCCCGCCTGGGCGCTGGCCGCGAATAGCAGCCACCCGGTCAGCGTGGCCAGAGTTGTACGCAGCGTGCCTGGAGTCATGCCTGGGAGGTTTCCTCTTGCACCCAACTCAAATAGCCGGGTAACCCTTGAGTGACTGGGACTGCGATGATTTCGGGAAGTTCGTCCGGGTGCGCGGCCAGCACGGCGTCGCGCAGGCCGGGAAACGCTGTTTCGGTGGTCTTGATCATGAGCAATACCTCGTCATCGGTCTCGATTTTGTTGTCCCATCTATATACAGAGACCAGATTTGGCACGATATTCACGCAGGCGGCGTGGTGTTTTTCCACCAGATCGCGGGCAATCTGGCCGGCGATTGTCTTGTCCGGGCAGGTGACGTAAGTCATAAGTACTTGATTGGGCATGTTCATTAATCGTGTTGAAGTGCGCGATTGTGAGTGATGTTGCGGGCGATGATACGGTTGCATCGATTAAAAATCATCTTCACGGATCAATTTTTTAGTCCAAATGGTTCATGTACTGCGTATTTATTATTTATTCGTCTTTGTATGGCCTGTTAAGATGGTGCCCGAATCACCAACTACCAGATTAGGAGAATGCTCCAATGACACTTCGACTAGGCGATACCGCTCCCGATTTCGAGGCGGATACAACAGAAGGCAAAATCAACTTTCACGAATGGGCCGGCGACCAGTGGGTCGTGCTGTATTCCCATCCGGCGGATTTCACCCCGGTGTGCACCACCGAACTGGGCGAGACTGCGCGCCTGAAAGACGAGTTCGACAAGCGCAACGCCAAGGCGATTGTGGTTTCGGTTGATTCGGTTGAGGACCACAAGGCCTGGTCGGGCGACATCGAGGAAACCCAGGGCCACGCGGTGAATTTCCCCATCATCGGCGATCAGGACCGCAAGGTTTCCGAACTCTACGATATGATCCACCCGGGCGAAGGCGACACCTCCACCGTGCGGTCGGTATTCGTGATCGACCCGAACAGGAAAGTGCGCATGACGCTGACCTACCCGAAAAGCGCTGGCCGCAATTTCGCGGAAATCCTGCGCGTGATCGACTCCATCCAGCTCACCGACGGTTACAAAGTAGCGACCCCGGTGAACTGGCAGAATGGCGACGATGTACTCATCGTGCCGACCCTGTCCGACGAAGACGCCAAACAGCACTTTCCGGACGGTTGGAAAACGCTCAAGCCTTACTTGCGTGTGACCAAACAGCCAAACAAGTAACTGATTTTTAGCGTAGCGAAGCGCAGCATAAAAATCAGTTACCCCGGACACGGCGCAGCTGCGATCCGGGGTCTCGACCAGTTGGCGGTATCCTTGCCAAGTGTCGCCTGGATTCCGGATAACCGCATTCGCGGTTTCCGGAATGACGAATCGGGGTGCGGGTTAACCGCGCGCTTTTTTATGTGCGCCCAGTATGGGCGCACTCTTGGAGGTGTAAGTCCTCCCGTGAGCTGATCACAGCGAGCGCAGTGAAACGCAACTGTGGAAGGGTGACCGACCGTGGGAAGGAAGCGTGAATCGAAACTGCGAGCCGATGAACAAGAATCGGATACAAGGCGTTGCCAAGCAAGGCGAGCGGGCATGAAACCGCGAAGCTTTTGTGATCAAGGCGTGGCGGCGTAGAT
>JBDNIO010000180.1:0-7151 GCA_041688215.1 Salinisphaeraceae bacterium
CCATAGCTTGCCTCCCCAAAAATATTTCTGCTTGATCTCTGGGTAGTAACGGAAAAACTCCCTCGCTGAAATGCTTTTGATGATTTGCATCACGTCCGCTGGCGCGGTTTTGGGCTCCGCTCGCACTACCATATGTATATCACCTTCCGGTACTTCTAGCTCTACCAACTCAATATCATAGTCATACGCGATCTTTCCAATGATCGCTTTCAGTGTCTCTCGATACGGCTCGGCAAATACTTTATGTCGATACTTGGGAATCTATACAAAGTGATACATTATTCTGAATACGTGACGCGTATTTCGACGCAAGTCCATAAGTCGGATACCCCACAATGGCTAATGCCATTGTAAGCTATCCAGCTCGGGGCAAGCCCCCGAGATTTTCGCTGCGCGGTTAAAGATTTAGACTAGCCGTCATGCAACCGCGCCTAACCAACGAAGAACTCAGTCTCGAGCAACTGCTGGATGACACGGCATCACCCGCCGCCGGCGCCTTGCTGGTGTTTGCCGGTACCGTGCGTGATCACCACGAAGGTAAACGCGTTACCCGCCTGGAATATACCGCCTACGGTCCGCTGGCCGAGCGTTCACTGGCGGAAATTGAAGATCAGGCCAAAACGCGGTTCGATATCCTGGATTGTCGTTTGCACCATCGTTTGGGTGAACTGGACGTAGGTGAGGTGAGCGTGTACGTGGTTATTCGCTCGGTGCATCGCGCAGAAGCGTTTGATGCCGGGCGCTGGGCTATCGATACCCTGAAGCACCGGGTGGCCATCTGGAAACGCGAGGAATACGACGATGGCAGCCACGTTTTCGTAAAATGTTGTTCTCTGAATAATCATGGGAATGATCATGGGAACGAGCACGAGCACCCATGAAAAACGTAGGCGATAAACCGGAAACCAGGCGCAGCGCACTGGCCTGCGCCAGTCTGCATTATCCGGCGGTTTGCGCGGATATTCTGCGCAGCGGCGAATCGGACAAGGGCGACGTGCTGGCTACTGCACGCATCGCCGGCATCATGGCGGCCAAACGCACGGGCGGCATTATTCCGCTGTGCCACCCGCTGCCCCTGCAACATGCCGAAGTCACTTTCAGAATGCACGACCGGCAGGTGGATATCCAATCTGAAGTGCAAACCATTGCCCCCATCGGGGTGGAAATGGAGGCGCTCACGGCCGCTTCGGTGGCGGCGCTGACGATCTACGACATGCTCAAACCCTATGTAGATCAGAGCGAGCTGCACCTAGAAATCTTTCGTCCTCACCGCGCGGGCGACGATGGCGATACCGATGTATAGCGCGAACGTAGCGCCGACGACCAGGTAAATCCAGGTTTGTGTGTCCATTTTTTATTCTTGTTCGTCGACGTTGAATTTCCGGTCGAGCTGATTCATGCGCACGACATAGATAAATATCAGGACAATAAACACATAAATCGCGCCTTGCTGGGCAAAGAAAAAGCCCAGCGGATAGCCGCCGATATGGAATTGGTTCAGCGTGTCCGCCAGGAAAATACCGCAGCCAAAAGACACGCTAAACCAGACCACCAGCAAAGTAGTGAGCAGCCAGATATTTGCTTTCCAGTACGCGTCGGCGTTGTGGTCGTGTTGCTGGCCGGTCATTGTTGTATTCCCTTATTGTGGCTTTGGTTCAGACTGTAGTCGAACTGGCACTGCTTCGCATCCGAACAAGTCGCGCGCGGGGCCGTTCGCGATAGTTGTCTGTAGATTTTTCCGCAAATACGTAAACTACAGCGGCTCGCAGTTTTGTATTCAAGTTTTGGGAGAAAGCATGAGTGTTGCGGTAATCGGCGCAGGCGCCTGGGGCAAAAATATAATCCGGAACCTGGCGGAACTGGACGCACTGGCGGGTTTGTGCGATCCGGATGCCGAAAAACTGGCAGCTTATGCGCACGAGTATCCCGATATGCCAATGTTCAGCGATTGGCAGGCGCTGATCGCATCAGATATCAAAGCCATCGCCATAGCTACCCCAACGCCTTTACATTACCCCATTGCACAAGCCGCGTTGGCCGCGGGCAAGGACGTGTTCGTGGAAAAGCCGATTACGCATAACAGCGAGCAGGCGCAATTGCTGGTTGACCTGGCGGAGCAGAACAAGTGCATCCTGATGGTTGGCCACCTGCTGCTCTACCAACCGGCCGTCGCCTGGATCAAGCAATTCATAAGCGATGGCAAACTGGGCGAACTTTACGGCGTGCGCCACGAGCGCCTGACGCTGGGCCGCGCGCGCTCGGTTGAAAACGTGCTCTGGGATATCGGCGTGCACGACATGGCCGTCATGCTTTATCTGGTCGGCGAAAGCCCGTCCGCGGTGCGCGCCAGCGGCCATCGCATGCTGAAAATCGGGGTGGAGGATGAAGTGCACGTGCACCTGGAATTCGCCAACGGCGTGCGTGGCAATCTGCACAGCTCCTGGCTGTGGCCGGAAACCAATCGCCGCACCATCGTGCGTGGTTCACGCGGCATGCTGGTGTACGACGAGGTCGAACAAACCGTGACCCTGCACCGTAAATGGATAGACAAGGATCTGCAGAATCAGGATCAGGGCAGCGAAGTGGTACACAAAGGCGATGGCCAACCGCTGCGGCTGGAGATGCAGCATTTTATGGATCGGATTCAGGATCGGCGCGCGCCCCTGTCCGACGGCCAGAGTGCGCTGGAAGTCATCCGGGTACTGGAACGCATTACCGAGGCCATGGGGCCGAAACACAATCCCTAGGCGCGAACGCCTGAACCCATGATCGCCCAATTCATAGACCTCGGCTGGCAAGCCTGGCTGGTGGCCGCCACCCTCATCGGTTTGCTGGGCGTGCTGCTGGCCACGCGGCTGCCGATGGATCTGGCTTTTCTGGGCGCGGTCAGCCTGTTACTCATCGCCGGGGTCATTTCTCCGCGCGAGGCCTTTGGCGGCCTGGCCAACGAGGGCGTGTTGACCGTGGCGGTGCTGTTCGTGGTGGTGGCCGGCGTGCAGGATACCGGCGGCATCCGCTGGATTGTGCATAACCTGCTGGGCCGGCCCGCTTCATTATTACGGGCGCAAGTGCGTCTGACCTTGCCGGTAACCGTGGCCAGCGCGCTAATCAATAATACCCCCGTGGTGGCGATGATGACGCCGGCGGTTACCGAATGGGCGCGGCAATTAAAGCTGCCGGAATCCCGTCTGTTCCTGCCGCTGTCTTACGCCGCCATCCTGGGCGGCACCTGTACCCTGCTGGGCACCAGCACTAATCTGGTAGTGAACGGGTTATTTGTTGATCGCTATGATCAGGCCTTCGGCATTTTTACGCTGGCACCGGTAGGTATTCCGGTGGCGATTACCGGCTTGCTGACCCTGTGGCTGGGTAGCCGCTGGCTGCTGCCGCAACGCAGCTCCGCGGTGCGTGAACTCGAGGACGTGCGCGAATACACCATTGAAATGCTGGTGGAACCCGATGGGCCGCTGGTTGGCCGTAGCATCGAGGCAGCGGGCCTGCGGCATTTGCCGGGCTGTTTCGTTATCGAAATTGGCCGTGGGGATCAGGTGCTGCCGGCGGTTTCGCCGCAGGAACGTCTACTGGCCGGCGACCGGCTGGTGTTTGTCGGCGCGGTCGATTCCATTGTGGATTTACGCAAGATCCGCGGCCTGGTGCCCGCCACAGATCAGGTGTTCAAGCTGGAAGACGAACGCAGCCGCAGAGAGCTTTTTGAGGCGGTTGTGGGTGAATCCTCGCCGGTGGTTGGCCGCAGCATTCGCAGTGGCGGCTTTCGAAAACGCTACCAGGCAGTAGTCATAGCGGTTGCGCGTTCCGGGCGGCGCCTGACGGGCAAGGTCGGCGACATTATATTGCGACCCGGCGATACGCTGCTGCTGGAAGCCGGCAGAAGTTTTAGCCAGGCGCAAAGTCAGTCGCGCGATTTCCTGCTGACCCGGCGTATCGCCGGTTCTGATTTGCCACGCCACGAGCGTGCGGGTATCGCCGGAATAATCCTGCTGGGCATGATTGCCGTGGCTGGCTTCGGCCTGTTGTCGATCCTGAAAGCCGCCATTCTGGCCGCGGGTTTGATGCTGATTACCCGCTGTGCGTCCTTGTCGTCCGCGCGCGCCTCAATCGACTGGCCGTTGTTGCTCACCATCGCCGCGGCCTTCGGATTGGGCGAGGCGTTGGCGAACACCGGTTTGGCGTCCGCCGCCGCGGGGGAACTGGCCGCGGTCGCCGGCGATAATCCGCTGGCCGGGTTATTGGTTGTATACGCCACAACCGCGGGGTTGTCCGCAGTAATGACCAACAACGCAGCGGCGGTACTGATGTTTCCGCTGGCCATGGCGTTTGCCGGCCAGGGCGGCCTGGAGCCGGCGTCACTCGCCCTGGCGGTAATGTTTGGCGCCTCGGCCAGTTTCGCAACGCCGATGAGCTATCAGACCAATTTAATGGTGATGGGCGCCGGCGGTTACCGCTTCGTGGATTACCTGCGCGCGGGCCTGCCGTTAACCATAGTTACCGGCGCCGTCGCGGTGCCGGGGATTTGGTATTGGGGTAAATATCTGGGCTTAGCTAGCGGTTTGTGGCCGGTGGTATTTGGAGAACAAGGCGTCGCGCTGCTTCGGGTCAACATTTACCTTAGTCATATCGTAGCCGTAATGTTCGAGCACCCGCTTGTCCATGATCTTGCGCCAGATCGGTGGGAAAATCGCCAAAAAATACATGCCGGGGTAACCGGCCGGTAGCTGCGGTGTATCGTCAAAATGCCGCAGGGTTTGATACCAGCGCGTGGGGTGGGCGTGGTGATCGGAATGGCGTTGCAGGTGGAACAGAATCAGGTTTGAGCAAATGTGGTTGGTGTTCCAGGAATGCTCGGGTTTAACCCGTTCATATCGCCCGCTTTCGGTTTTCTGCCGCATCAGGCCGTAATGCTCAACAAAGTTGGCAAACGATAACTGCCACCAGCCGTAAATGGTTTGCCCGATCAGGAACGGCAAGGTGATCAGCCCGAATGCGATGACGATGCCGCCATAGAGCAGCGTGGTGCCAAGTGCGGTCTGGATAATATCGTTGTCCAGCGACCAGACGCTTTTGCCGGCGCGTTCCAGCCGGGTTTTCTCCAGCCCCCAGGCGCGTTTGGCAGCACCCGGAATCTCGCGCCCGAAGGCAAAGCCATAGATGTTTTCGCCCATGCGTGCGCTGGCCGGGTCTTCCGGCGTTGCGACGTCTTTGTGATGGCCCTTATTGTGTTCGATAAAGAAGTGGCCGTAGCCCACGGTGGTGAGCACCAGCTTGGCGAGAAAGCGTTCCAGCCGGCCTTTTTTGTGGCCCAGTTCGTGGCCGGTATTGATGGCCACGCCGCCGATTACGCCCATGGTCAGTGTTAGGCCGATGAGCGGAATCAGGCCCCATTCGCCGCTGGCTACCACCCAGGCGCACAGGATGAGACTGATGAAGTGCCCAGGCACGGTGGCGTACAGCATCCAGCGATAATAGCGGTCTTGGTTGAGGCGTTCCAGAGTTTCTTCCGGGGCGTTGTTCGGGTCGTCGCCTACGATTAAATCGAGCAGCGGCATGCCGATGTAAAACAGCAGAAGCGGCGCCCAGAAAAATGCGCCGTAGCCGGTGACGTAGGCTAAAGCCACAGCGGTTACCGGCGCCAGCGGATAAGTCATGCTCAAGGCCCACAGGTAGCGTTTGCCGTCTACCCAGTGGCTCGCGTTTAGCTGATCTGCCGATGCACTCATGATGTCTCCTCCGTCGCTGATTTATATAGGCGACGGTTTATTGACCGGTCGGTTAATGCAAAATACTACATGCTAACGGGACCCGAATCAAGCGGGATCAGAGATTAAATTCCGCTACCACCGGCACGTGGTCGGATGGGCGTTTGCGCCCACGTTCGCCGACATACGCCTTGCATTCAGAGCAGGCGTCGGCCAGCGGTTTGGAGGCCAGAATATGGTCGATGCGCAGACCGGCGTTGCGCGCCCAGCCACCGTTGCGGTAATCCCACCAGGTGAAGCGGCGGCGCTCCTCGCGATCCGGGAACAGGCGCCAGGTATCGGTCAGGCCCAGGTCCAGCAGTGATTGCAGCGCCTGGCGTTCGGGCGGAGAGCAGAGAATGCCGCCTTCCCATTTGGCCGAGTCGTGCGTGTCTTCGGGGCGCGGCGCGACGTTGTAGTCGCCCAGCACCACCAGGTTTGGGTGCGTCTGCATCTCGCTGGCGACATAGGCTTTCAGCTTTTCAAACCATTCCAGTTTGTAAGGGTATTTATCGGAGTCCAGCGCGGCGCCATTGGGGCAGTACACACAGATAATGCGCACGCCGTTTACGCTGGCGGTGATAACGCGCTTTTGTTCGTCTGCAAATTCCGGAATATTTGATATGGGGTTGGCGATTTCATCGCGAGCCAGAATTGCTACGCCGTTGTAGGTGGGTTGGCCATTACTTACCGACTGATAACCCGCGTCCTCTAGTTTCTGCAACGGAAACTTGTCGTCGGTTAGTTTTAGCTCCTGCAGGGTAAGCACGTCGACCGGATTGCTTTCCAGCCAGGCCAGCACATGCGGCAGGCGCACGTTGAGCGAATTAACATTCCAGGTGGCGATGCGCATTGAGCAGGGTCTCCGATAGCTAACTGTAAAACGGCCACCAGTCTATGGGATGGCCCCGGATCCATCTAGTGATCCTGATTATGCTTCAAACTCAGCCGGGTGGCGTCAAGCCCCTGACCTCGTCACCCCGGAAGCCGCGCAGCGGCTATCCGGGGTCCATGGATGCCGGATAAATGCTCCGCATTTTCCGGCATGACGGGCTAGCTGAGTTTGGGACATAATCAAGTCCAGTGATTAAACTCGGATATCGTCCCTCAAAAAAGAAAATCAATGTCGGACCCGAATGGCGCTAACTTAAGCCCTTATAGAGGCGATAAAGCGGCTGCTAAAAAGTGCTGAAAATGGGATAATTCGGGATGAAAAATCCTACTCCGTTTTTACCCGGCATCCATTTTTCTTTTCTGTGTCGGCGACGTACAAATAGCATACGCAAGTTTGTCGCCGAGCAAGAGCAACTGGCGCGGAATTCTTTCAGTCAGCTACGCAAACAGTTTGCCGATTTTATCCCGGAATCGGTGTTATCTTCGAATCCTTCGAAAGCGTTC
>JBDNIO010000181.1:0-6121 GCA_041688215.1 Salinisphaeraceae bacterium
AGCGTATTGATCGCCATCCGGCGTCCCAGGTGGCCGCGCTAACTCCCCGCCTGTGGAAACAGCATTTCGCCGACAATCCGCTACGCTCGCCTTTGCATACGCTTAACGGATACGCAAGTACGCCGGTGGGTTAGCGGTTACACCCCGCCGCACCACCTGGGCTACCGGTATCTGAATCGTCTGGGCACTTATCCCGGCTCTTTGGGCAATTATGCGGGCTTACAGAAAGGCGTGCCGGTGATTACCATGGAGCTGCCGCATGCGGGTATCATGCCCACCGATGCGCAAAGCGACCAGGTCTGGTTCGATTTAGTCTACTGGTTGAAGCGCAATATTGACGGTACGGAATTTCCGCAAGACGCGGTCGTTGACAGCCTGCCGCCAGAGCCGCCGCTGATGGCAGCTTACTCGGCGCGCGATTCGTGCAGTATCTGCCAGCCGGCTTCCGGGTCGCGCTTCCAGAATTGCTGCTTTCGTACCACCGCCTGGAAATTATTGCTCAAATAACTCTCGGTAAAGGTGATCAGCGCCAAATCCTGTTTGCTGGGATAGCGGAAAATGCTGATATCCCTGAGTTTTATATCGATATCGGTTTTGCCGGCATTAACTTCGCGCTTGTATTCGGAGAACGCTTTTTTATCCAGGCCATCGTGGCTCACGAACTGCGCGGAGTAATAGCCAAGATAGGCTTCCGTATCCACCTTTTCCCAGAGTTGACGCCAATCGGCCACCGCGGTGACCAGCTCCCAGCGTTTTTGCGCCGCTTGCTCGGGCGTTAACCACTCGAGCTGATCGGTGAACACGACCGGTGTAACGCCGGGCGTAATGTATTCGCGCAGGTCCTCGAGATCTTCATTGGAGACCACAACACAACCCTGGCTTGCACGCGGCGCGCGGTTGTAGGTGTCGCGCGGCACGCCGTGCACCCAGATGCCATAACCCGTGCGCCCGTAGAGCAGGTCGAGTTCATTCGGGTAATTCACCGGGAAGGCGCCAGCGCCGTAAAGATCGGGCAGTGATTCATTGTCTTTATATTCGGTGACGTGGTAAACGCCGACCGGGGTTTTTGCATCACCTTCGGTGGATTTACCGGTGCCCTGCTCGCCGATACTGGCGTAGAAGTCTGCCTGTATTTTCGGCACACCGTTGTCGTTTTTCATCAGATACAGTCGGTTACGCAGCAGGTCGACAACAATGACGTGCGCGTAACTCGGCGCCAGCGCCAGCACGGCGTTGGGCACCGCATCGGCGGGCGGCGATTCCAGACGATGACGCCAACGCGAACGCGCTTCTTCAAGCAAGGCGTGTTTGCGCGCGCCGTATTCATCGTTGCTGGTGGCCAGGTTCGGAATACGCCCGGCCTTGGCCAGCATCAGATCGCCGTAGAGGTAATTGGCCAGACGGAAGTCGGGCTGTTCCCGGATCAGGATCGACAAGTCCGCCAGCGCCCCGTCGAGCTTGCCTTTACTTATCTGGCTCAGGGCAGAAACCAGCTGCGTTTCCTGGTCGGCGTGCTCGGGGCCGGCGGTAGCGCCCCACGCGGTTGCCGCCGCGGCCATGCTGAGCGTGAGCAATAAAAACCGCATGGATTACAGGGGTGCGCTAGTCTCGCGCACAATCTTCCACTCGCCGGCGGCGTTACGCTCCATAATCAGGATTTTTCCGACGCTGTCGCTGTAGCTGTCCGCATCGTAATTCTGGCGGAAAACCACGCGAGCACGGCCATCTCTGTCTACATTTACTTTCGAATCAATCACTTCCACCTGAATATTTGTGGGTGAAGAAACCCGATCACGTCGCGTTGCACGCCACTGTGCCAGGGTCTGGTCGTCCCCGGGGTAGAAGTTATCAGCATAGCTATTCAGGTAGCCATCAACATTCTGATTCGCCCAGACGGTGGCCCAGCTGCGCACTGCCTGCATGATCTCTGCTTTCGTGGCTTGCGCTGTTTCGGTGGGTGCTGCAGGCGCCGGCACAGCTTCTGCCGGTTGTTGCGCAGGGGCAGGTTCGGCTGGCGCTGCCGGTTCAGGCGTGGGCGTGGGTTGCGGCGCTGACTCAGGGGCGGGTTGCGGCTCAGATCCAGTGGGTGGATAAGCGGGTTCGGGCGCGGGTTTGGGCGCCTCAACTACCCGCGGTGTGCTGGTTTGTGCCGGCGCCTGGGCAATCGTGGTGGGGGCACCCGGACCGTCATAAAGCTTCGGTACCAGTTCCAGTTGCACGCCGAGATCAGTGGGCTGGCCTTGCTGGTCCAGTGCCTTGCTATAGGCTACGGCGGCCAGGGCAGTGTAAACATCGCCCAGGTTGCGGTGGGCGGTGGCATAGGCCGGATGCGTCGACATGGCGGCTTCCAGCCAGCGCCGGGCTTTTTCGTATTCACCCTTCTGCGCGTACAGAACGGCCAGATTATTGGCGTATTCCGGCACTTCCGGATTTTCCCGAGCCAGATTGCCGAATACGTCAACCGCCGCATCGGCCTTACCCAGGCGGGCCAGCGCCACGCCGCGCGAGAAGCGCACGGATTTATCGGTGGCGTCGTTGGCCAGGAAAGTGTCGCTGGCGGCCAGCGCTTCCTGGTTCTTGCCCTGCTCAAGCAGGCTTTCGATATCCGTGGCGGCGGCACTCAGAGCCAAGCCTGAAAACAGGGCCAGACAAAGAAAAACGGTAATACGCTTGGGTACGGTAATTTGCGGGAGCACGTGGACACCTTCCCTGATAAGTTATGGACACTGACTGGCAGCGCCGCGTGAGGTATGACTCAACAAAATATACGACAAAATTGAATGCGGCACAGTATACATTACTTGCTTTGTTGCCGGACACGCCTGCCACAACAAATTCTGTGATTAACTATACTGTCTGGCCCGAGTGCATTGGCCTTTTCGCAACGTAGATCGCACAATCGCCTTGGCTGACCGAGTATCAACTCAGTACGCTGCACGGCGTCGTCACTTAATAATGTCTGACCAAGGAGACAGCCTATGATCGTACCGGTATTACTTGCCGGTGGTTCTGGCACCCGCTTATGGCCGCTTTCCCGCGAGGCGCGGCCCAAACAGTTTCTGCCGCTCATGGGCGAACAAAGCCTGCTGCAGGACACGCTGCACCGCGTGGCCTCGCTTGAGACCAGTGTTGCACCCCTGATTGTAGGCCGTGAGGACCATCGTTTTCTGATAGCCGAGCAAATGCGAACCAGCGGCGCGCAGGGCACCGTTGTGCTGGAACCCGCAGGGCGTAACACGGCCCCGGCCGCGGCAGTCGCGGCGCTGGAAGCGCTTGCCGCGCATGACGAGAAGGCATTGCTTTTAGTGCTGCCTTCGGATCATGTGATTCAGGATCTGGAAAAATTTCAGGCCGCGGTGGCCACAGGCGAGCAGGCCGCGCAAACAGGCCAGCTGGTTACCTTTGGCGTAACTCCGACGCGTGCCGAAACCGGCTATGGTTATATCCGCGCGGGCGAAGAACAGGCGCGGGACACTGCACGTATCGAGGCGTTTGTGGAAAAGCCGGATGCGGCCACCGCGCAAACCTATCTGGATTCCGGCGAATATTACTGGAACAGCGGCATGTTCCTGTTTGCCGCTAAAACCTACCTGGCCGCGTTGGCTGAGTACGCACCGGATATCCTGCAGGCCGCTGAAGCCGCACACGCCGCTGCGGTGCGCGATGCCGATTTTCTACGCCTTGATTCGGCGGCGTTTTCCGCCTGCCGCAGCGACTCCATCGACTACGCCGTGATGGAAAAAACCCGTGAAGCCGTGGTCGTGCCGCTGGGCGCACGCTGGAATGATCTGGGCAGCTGGTCGTCACTCGCCGACATCTCGGAAGCGGACGCCCACGGAAACGTAGTGCGGGGCGACGTGATGCTGGAAGATACAGACAACTGCCTGGTCCACAGCAGCGGCCGGCTGGTAACCACACTCGGCGTAAGTAATCAGGTTATTGTGGAAACTGCGGACGCGATACTGGTGGCGGATCGCTCGCGCGAGCAGGACATAAAAACCCTGGTGAAAAAACTGGCCGCAGCCAAACGCAGTGAGGCCAGCGAACACCGCAAGGTGTACCGCCCCTGGGGCAGCTACGAAGGCATTGCCATGGGCGGACGTTTTCAGGTCAAACACATCATCGTCAATCCCGGCGGGCGGTTGTCGTTACAAAAGCACCATCACCGCGCCGAACACTGGGTAGTGGTGCGTGGCACGGCGGTTGTAACGCGGGATAACGAAGAATTTCTGCTCACCGAAGACCAGTCCACCTACATACCGCTGGGCACCAAACACCGCCTGGAAAACCCCGGCGCCATCCCGCTGGAACTCATCGAAGTGCAGTCGGGCGCTTACCTGGGCGAGGACGACATCGTGCGCTACGACGACGTGTATGGTCGGGCCGATAAACCAACGAGCGCAGAGGGAGAAAAATAATGGGCCAGCACTATCCGTTCTTCAAAGCCTACGACATACGCGCCCGCGTGCCGGAGGAACTGGACTGGGACATGGCCTACCGCATTGGCCGCGCCACCGCCGCCATGCTGGGCGCAGAAACCATCGTGGTGGGCCGGGATATGCGCCTGAGCAGCAA
This sequence comes from Salinisphaeraceae bacterium, assembly GCA_041688215.1. Lineage (GTDB taxonomy): Bacteria > Pseudomonadota > Gammaproteobacteria > Nevskiales > Salinisphaeraceae > JBDNIO01. The sequence goes on from JBDNIO010000181.1 coordinate 4,576, forward strand.
AGGCCTCGCCGATGCGTTGATCGACGGCCTGACCGGCGGCGGCGCGGATGTGCTGGATATCGGCCTGTGCGGCACCGAAGAAGTCTACTACGCCACTTTCAATGAAAACGCCGACGGCGGCGTTATGGTCACCGCCAGCCACAATCCGCGTAACTACAACGGCATGAAGTTCGTGCGCGACCAGGCGCGGCCGATTTCTGCGGATACCGGCCTGTTCGACATCGAAGCAATGGTGCACGCCAATGATTTCCCGCAACCGAAACGCGAGGGCGAAGTAAAGCCACTGGATCACCGGCCCAGCTATATCGACTTTCTGCTGCAGCAAATCGAGCCGGAAAAGATGAAGCCGCTGAAAATTGTCGCCAACCCCGGCAATGGCTGCGCGGGGCTGATTATCGAACAACTGGAAAAACATCTGCCGTTCGAATTCGTGAAAGTGCATTTCGAACCCGACGGCGACCTGCCCAACGGCATCCCCAACCCGCTGTTGCCGGAAAACCGCGACGCCACGGCACAGGCCGTGCGCGAATCCGGCGCCGATTTCGGCCTGGCCTGGGACGGCGACTTCGACCGCTGCTTTCTCTTCGACGAAACCGGCGAGTTCATCGAAGGCTATTACATCGTCGGCCTGATCGCCAAAATGCTGCTGGAAATGCAGCCCGGCGCCAAGATCGTGCACGACCCGCGCCTGACCTGGAACACCATCGACCTGGTTAAAGCAGCTGGCGGCATCGCGGTGCAGACCAAATCCGGGCATTCTTTTATGAAGGAACGCATGCGCGAAGAAGACGCCATCTACGGCGGCGAAATGAGCGCGCATCACTACTTCAAGGACTTCGCCTACTGCGACAATGGCCACTTGCCGTGGCTGGTCATCGCGCAACTGATCAGCGAAACCGGCAAATCCCTGAGCCAGTGGGTGAATGAGCGGGTAGCAGCCTACCCAGCCTCGGGGGAGATCAACCGCGAAATTGCCGACCCCGAAGCCGCGCTGAAAATGCTGGAAGACCATTATAAAAATGATGCGGAATCAGTAGAACACGTCGATGGCCTGTCTATGGATTTCGGCGCTTGGCGCTTCAACCTGCGGATGTCCAACACCGAACCCGTGGTGCGCCTGAACGTGGAGTCCAAAGGCGATATTGAACTTATGCGCAGCAAAACCGATGAGATACTTGCGCTGATCGCATGATCAGCAAATATACAATTTGTCCATTTAAGACATAATCCACACATGCAAACCATATCCGCCACCGACGCAAAACAACGCCTGGCCGCCATGCTGGACGCGGCCCAAAGCGAACCCGTGATAATTCGCCGGCAAAAGCGGGATGTCGCGGTGGTGATGTCAATGCAGGAATTTGAACGGCTCCGGGCAGCGAATATCGCTGAGTTCGAACAGTTAAGTGAACGCATCGGCAAAGCGGCCACGGCCCGCGGCCTGACCGAAGATAAGCTAAACACTATCCTGGCCCATAGATGATAGTTAGCAGTTAGTAGTCTATGAGCGGCCCTCGCGTGGTGCTCGACACCAACGTGTTGATCA
>JBDNIO010000182.1:0-4900 GCA_041688215.1 Salinisphaeraceae bacterium
TCTCACTTTGGGTATTCTCTACTCGACAGGTCATCTGTTTTTCCTTTCGTGTGTTTGCGTCAACAATCCAACGAAAGAATAGCGGATGGCCTGTCGCCCTACCGGACTCAAACCAAATTACAGAAAGAATGGTGCACTAACGCTGGAGCGCAAGCACCACGAATCCCTGGGCGAAGAGGGGCGCGAGCATGTAAGCTTTATCCGCCAGGGTGTGGAGCAGATGTCTGGCTTTATCCAGGGGTTTTTGCAGCTATCGCGCTTAGGCTCGCACAAGCAACCGATGACCGCTGTGGATCTGAATCTTGTTGTGGCTGAAATCAGCGCGCAGATACGTTATGCGCTTGAGCATGAACAGACGCATTTACAGGCGAATAATCTGCCGACAGTATGTGCTGACAGCGCCCAGATGAAACAGCTGTTTCAGAATCTGATCGACAACGCGGTTAAATTCCGCAAAAAGGATCAAATACTGAAAATAAATATAAATGCCGAAGCCGTCGACGAGCGTTGGCTGGTCACAGTCAGCGACAATGGCAACGGCGTTAATCCGGCCGAACGCGAGACATCTTCAAGATGTTCCACCGCGCCCGCGAAACCGAAGATCAGCCGGGTACTGGCATCGGTTTGGCCCTGTGCGCGCGCATCGTGCAACGTCACGGCGGCAATATAGAAGTACGCGAAACCCCGGGCGGCGGGGCTACGTTTGTGTTCAGTTTGCCCGCCGCGAATTAACCGTCGCAGCGTGCGGTTTCATATATAGGGCAAGCGTGCCGCTTGCCGTTTAATCAGCAACGGCAAGACACAGTCTTGCCCTACAGGATTAGTTGGCTTGCTGCTCTTGTGCGGTTTGGCCTGCCAGATACAGCCAGGTTTCCACCACGGTGTCGGGATTAAGCGACATGCTTTCGATGCCCTGGTCCAGCAACCATTGCGCCAGATCGGGATAATCCGACGGGCCCTGGCCACAGATGCCGATGTATTTATTGGCCTTTTTGCATGCGGTAATCGCCATTTGCAGCATGGCTTTGACGGCCGGGTTGCGCTCGTCGAACAGGTGCGAGATCAGGCCGGAATCGCGGTCCAGGCCCAGGGACAACTGGGTCATGTCGTTGGAGCCGATGGAGAAGCCGTCGAAGTATTCCAGGAACTGGTCGGCCAGCACGGCATTCGAGGGCAGCTCGCACATCATGATCAGTTTCAGGTCGTCCTCGCCGCGTTTCAGGCCGTGTTCGGCGAGTAACTTGGTTACGCCTTCTGCCTCTTCCAGGGTGCGCACGAAGGGCACCATGATCTGTACGTTTTTGAGGCCCATTTCGCCGCGTATGCGTTTGAGCGCAGCGATTTCCAACTCAAAACAGGGTTTGAAGTCCGGCGACAGATAGCGCGAGGCGCCGCGCCAGCCGATCATCGGGTTTTCTTCGTCGGGCTCGTATTGCGCGCCGCCGATCAGGTTGGCGTATTCATTGGATTTGAAGTCGGACAGGCGCACGATAACGGGTTCCGGCGCGAATGCCGCGCCGATGGTGGCAATGCCTTCCACCAGCCGATCGATATAGAAACTTACCGGGTCGGCATAGCCGGCGATGTGCTGGCTGATGGTGCGCTGCAGTTCCGGCGTTTGCTGGTCGAATTCCAGCAGCGCGCGCGGGTGTACGCCGATCATGCGGTTGATGATGAATTCCAGCCGGGCAAGACCCACGCCGGCGTTGGGCGTGGAGGTAAAGTCGAACGCGCGGTCGGGGTTGCCGACGTTCATCATGATCTTCACCGGAATCTCCGGCATCTTGTCCATCTCGACCTGGTTTACGTCGAATTCAAGCTGGCCCTCGTAAACGTACCCGGTGTCGCCTTCCGCGCAGGATATGGTAACGGGTGCGCCGTCTTTTAGTATTTCGGTGGCATCACCGGCGCCGACCACGGCCGGAATGCCCAGTTCACGCGCGATAATCGCCGCGTGGCAGGTGCGCCCGCCGCGATTGGTAACAATAGCGGCGGCGCGCTTCATGACCGGTTCCCAGTCGGGGTCTGTCATATCGGTAACCAGAATATCGCCAGGTTGCACACGGTTCATTTCCTTAACCGATTTCACGTTGCGCACGGCGCCGGCACCGATGCGCTGGCCGATGGAACGGCCTTCGGCCAGCACCTTGTTCTTGCCTTTGTTCCTGAATATATAGCGTTTCAGCGTGCCGCCGGCGTTCTGGCTCTGCACGGTTTCCGGACGCGCTTGTAGGATGTACAACTCTCCGGTCTGGCCGTCCTTGCCCCATTCGATATCCATCGGGCGGCCGTAATGTTTTTCGATGATCAGCGCCTGGCGGGCCAGCGCTTCGGCGTCTTCATCGTTAATGGAAAAGCGAGAGCGATCGGCTTCGTCCACGTCCACGAACTCGGTGGTCTTGCCGTGTGAGCGATCTTGGGTGTAGACCATTTTTGTGGCTTTGCCGCCGTTAATGCGGCGCAGAATCGCGGGGCGCCCGGCCTCCACATTGGGTTTATACACATAGAATTCGTCGGGGTTGACCGCGCCTTGCACCACCGCTTCGCCCAGACCCCAGGAGCTGGTGATGAACACGACCTGATCAAAACCCGATTCCGTATCTATTGTGAACATCACGCCCGAGGCGCCGGTGTCCGAGCGCACCATGCGCTGAATTCCGGCGGACAGCGCCACCTGGCTGTGCTCAAAACCCTGATGTACGCGATAGGAAATAGCGCGGTCGTTGAACAGGGAGGCGAATACGTCCTTGATAGCCAGCATCACATTGCTCAAGCCCTGCACATTCAGGAAGGTTTCCTGCTGGCCGGCAAAGGAGGCATCGGGCAGGTCTTCGGCGGTGGCAGAAGAGCGCACGGCAACTGAGATATCGCCGCCGGCTTCATCCAGTAATTGCTGGTAGGCGTGCTTGATCTGGGCCTCCAGTTCGGGCGGAAACGGGTGGTCGACCACCCATTGCCTGATCTTGGTGCCGGTTTCCACCAGCGCGTCTACATCGTCGGTATCCAGCGCATCCAGGGCCTCGTTAATACGCGCGTCCAGCTTGTCATGCGCCAAAAACTCCCGGTAGGCTTGCGCGGTGGTGGCAAAGCCATTGGGTACATGCACCCCCACTTCATGCAGGTGGCTTATCATTTCACCCAGGGAGGCATTTTTGCCGCCCACCCGTTCGACATCATTCATGCCGAGTTCGCTAAACCACGCGATGTGCCGTGATGAGCCATTATGATCCTGCAATGTTCAAGTCCTCAGTACCAGCGATATGCGCAAACCATGCCGGTTAAATTTCCGGCGTGGCGCATTTTACACTTTCGTGCCGCCGCGCGCCCAGCTTGCCTGCGGGTTGCGAAATACCGCGCGGGGACAGGAACCTGAATATGTCTGATGCCAAACGCTCGATTTTCTACCTGTCGGACCGTACCGGGATTACCGCGGAAAGCCTGGGCTCGACCCTGCTCACCCAGTTTGAAGCGTCCGAGTTCCGCGAGTCGACCCTGCCGTTCGTGAACTCCGCAGAAAAAGCGCACTCCGCCGTGGAATACATCAAGCATGTGCATAAACAAAGCGGATTGCGACCCATTGTTTTCAGCACCACGGTTAGTGACGACGTGCGCGAAATACTTCGGAATAGTGAGGCGCTGTTTCTGGATCTGTTCGACCAGTTCGTGCCCGCGCTCGAGGATGAATTGAATGTGAAATCCGCCCATCTGGTCGGCCGCGCGCATGGCAAGCCCGATGATGATGCTTACCAGGCCCGCATTGATGCCATGAACTACGCGCTCAAGTATGACGACGGCGTGAGTACGGATGGCTACGAGGATGCCACCGTAGTGCTGATTGCGCCCTCGCGCTGTGGCAAGACCCCAGCCTGTATCTACATGGCCATGCAACATGGCATTTACGCAGCCAATTATCCACTGACCGAAGAAGACCTCGAGGGCCGGCAACTGCCAAAGATGCTGGCCGCGCACAAGGACAAGTTATACGGCCTGTCCATCGACCCCGAGCGCCTGCACCACATCCGCAGTGAACGCCGCCGCGGCAGCAAATACGCCTCCCTGCCGCAAGTCAGTTACGAACTGCGCCAGGCCGAGAGCCTGTACAAGCGATTCAATATTCCCAGTACCAACACCACCAATATGTCGATTGAAGAAATCGCTACGTTGATCATGCAAGAGAAGGGTCTGCGCCGGCATACATTTTGAGCTGCAGGGCACAGCACTTTGACCTTTTCCTCACGTTGCGTATATTAACTGGATGGCAATTAAGACCCGACTACACAAAATATACCTGCCGCAGCCGCGCAGCTTCGCGGGCCTGATGGCGTTGTACGAAAGCAATTTTCGGCGCTTTGTGCGCCTGGTGCCGGAAATAGACATCCCCTTCGAGCACGCGGTATCGCATAGCGCGACGGATCGTGATCTGCGTCTGCGCGTGGTCGAACGCTGCAAATTCACCACCACCGTGCATCTGACCTACTGGTTTGATGACGACCAGACGCCGCGCCCGGATCCCGATCTAACCGTGCGCATTTACCGCGACGCGGAACTGGCGGAAGCCGTGCATTGTGATGCGACTTTGCGCTACACGGTAATCAGCGGGCTGGATCTGGCTGACGGGGATGTTCTGAACGCACAGTGGCCGCGTAATCTGCTGCTGAATAAATGGCTGGCGTATTGCCTGCAACAGGGGCATGGTTTCACGGCCGCGCACCGGCCAAGACAAGCCATGCGCTAAGCTCGCTAGTGTTCGTAGCCGGGGTTGAATCCCCCCGGAAAACCCGGAGACCATTTAGTTTGAGTCAGGCCGCGATGGCCGACTCTGCGAATTGGCGATAATACTCGGCTTCTTTCTCCGCCGGAGGCACATCGCCGATAGACTCTAACAAGCGCCGGTGATTAA
>JBDNIO010000183.1:0-22664 GCA_041688215.1 Salinisphaeraceae bacterium
AGGGTGGGATTCGAACCCACGTGGAGCGTAAGCCCCCAACCGATTTCGAGTCGGTGCCGTTATGACCGCTTCGGTACCTCTCCAGATGAACAAACTACCGTATTGTAAAAACTATCGGTTTGCGGGCTAATCGCCCGCACCGATTTAGAGTCGCTGCCTATTGTCTTAAAGAGGGACCGCTTAGGTACCTCTCCAGATGAACTAACTACTATTGTAACGCGCATGCTTCTTTGGGCCGATAAGCGCGTCTAGATAAACCTCAGAGCACCCGGAATTAGGCAAGCCTGCCGATAACCAATAAAGAACCCCGCGGCAAGCCGCGGGGTATTGCCTTGGTACTCGCTACGCATCGATCAGTCATGTCGCAGCAAGCTGCGGGGAATTAGACCCGCGGAGAAATTAAAGTTACGCTAGCGTGTGTAAGTGTCGGCGCATAAATGCTTTGCATTGCCTCCGGCACCTATGCCAATACTGCGGGTCTATGTGTAGACCCTGACCTAAAACAACTTGCATGTGGCCACATCGGCCGCCTGACAGTGCGCAGATTCTAAAGGATTGCGGCGACGCCCCCAAGCATGACAGCTCCAATATCGCAAAACATTGCCACCCGATGGGTGGCTTTGTTGCCGCCAGTGTTGAGAACGACGCTGTTTTTAACGATTTGCGGCGTGCTTGCACTGCTGTCCACTTGCTCGCCCTCGTTATCGATACTGGATGAATTGCGCGCCAGCGGCACGCTTAAAATGGCCACCGTGAACTCGGCGACGACCTATTACCTGGCCGGAAACGGGCCCACCGGTTTTGAATACGACCTGGCGAAGTTGTGGGCCGAAAACCTGGGTGTGGAACTGGAGGTTATTGTCGTCACCAATCGGGGTGCGGCGATTCAGGCCGTAAAAACTGGCCGGGCAAATTTTGCCGCGGGTATGGCGATTACTCCGCAACGGGCCGAACAGGTTCGTTTTACCCAGCCGTATTTTGATGTTATGCGCCAGGTTATCTGGCGCTCAGGCGGCAAAAAGCCCAGGAACTACGAAGACCTGGATGGCAACATCGTTCTGCCCGCGGATATCGACAGCGCCGAATGGCTGCGCGAAAACAAACCGGAACTGGAATTCAAGGTAGACGAAAACGCCAATACCGCGGAGTTATTATTCCGGGTGGCCGAGAACAAGCTAGATTATACCGTTGCCGATTCTACGCTGGTGAAACTTAACCAGCGCTATTATCCGTCCCTGCGCGTCGCGTTTGATCTGGGGGATGCGTCTCACCTGGCCTGGGCATTCCCCCTGCAGGACGGTACCGGCCTTTACAACAAGGCAGTCGCGTTTCTGGAATCTGTCAAGGAAGAAAAGCAGCTGACCACGATCGTCGATCGTCACTTCGGCCATATAGAACGCGTGGGTTTTGTCGGCGGTAAGTCCTTTGCGCGTCAGGTTGAAGAACGGCTACCCAAATGGCGTAATGATTTTCAGGATGTTGCCCGCAAACTGGAAATGGACTGGCGCTTGCTGGCGGCCGTAGGCTATCAGGAATCGCACTGGAATCCGGACGCGGTGAGCCCCACCGGCGTGCGCGGGCTCATGATGCTCACCAATGACACCGCCCGCGAAATGCAGGTAGACCGGCTCGACCCGCGGCAAAGCATTACCGGCGGTGCGCGCTATCTGGATGCCATGAAAGAGCGCATGCCCAACATGGCCGGCGCGCTGGCCGAACCCGACCACACCTGGATGGCCCTGGCCGCCTACAACATTGGTATTGGTCATCTGATGGATGCACGCCGCCTGGTAGAACGGGCGGGCGGCAATCCGGATCGCTGGATCGATGTGCGCGCCGCGCTGCCGAAGCTAACTCAGGAACGCTATTTTCCCCGCACCAAATACGGTTATGCCCGCGGGCACGAAGCCGTAGGCTATGTTGGGAACATACGGGCCTACTACGACATCCTGCTGTGGATGACCAGTGACGAGGATATGGAAATTCCCGAAACCCTGACCCAAGATACCCCTGTAACGCCTGAAGAAAAGGCGCTTGGTATTGATATCCCCGTGCTGTGAAGCGGTTTACGATAATGGTGTTCGTAGCCACTACGGGCCTGCTTGGGGCCTGCGGCTCGCCCCTGAACGACCCCTACCCGGATGCAGACAATCAGACCAACACGTTATACGAAGCGTTCTCGCAGCCCCTGCGCCATCTGGATCCCGCGCGCTCCTACGCCACCGATGAAGTCGAATTCAACGGCCAGATCTACGAGCCGCCGTTGCAGTATCACTACCTGAAACGGCCCTATACGCTGATTCCTCTGGCCGCGACCGAAGTGCCGCAGCCGCAACTGCTGGACGCAAATAACCAAGCCTTGCCCGACGACGCCGACCCCGCAAAAATCGCCTACAGCCTGTACACCATCCACATCAAACCAGGGACCCGCTATCAACCGCACCCGGCGTTTGCCAAAAATGACCAAGGCGAGCCGCTGTACCTGGACTTGCGGGCGGAAGACGTCGAAAACATCAGTAGTCCAAACGATTTCCAGAATCTTGGAACACGCGAATTACGCGCCGCCGACTACGTAAACCAGATCAAACGCCTGGCCCACCCGCGTGCACACTCACCGATTCTGGGTGTGATGAGTGAACATATTGTTGGCTTGTCCGAATTCACCGAAAAACTTGCGCAAGCGGATAAGAAACTACGCGCTGAACAGGGCGATGACGCCTACCTGGACCTGACACAATTTGATCTGGCCGGCGTCAAGGTAATTGACGACACCACCTACAGCATCAAAATCAACGGCCAGTACCCGCAACTGCGTTTCTGGTTGGCCATGCCGTTTTTCGCACCCATGGCGCCTGAAGTCACGCGCTTTTACGCGCAACCCGCGCTGGCCGCGCGCAATATCGGCATCGATACTTTCCCGGTCGGCACCGGCCCATACATGCTCACCGAGAATGACCCCAACCGGCGTATGGTGCTTACGCAAAACCCCAATTTTCATGGCGAGCGCTACCCCGGCGAGGGCGAACCCGGGGACCGTGAGGCTGGATTACTGCAGGCCGCAGGCGCGCCGTTACCCTTTATTAAACGCGCTATCTACAGCCTGGAAAAAGAAAGCATCCCCTACTGGAACAAGTTCCTGCAGGGTTACTACGATGCCTCCGGCATTGGCTCCGACAGCTTCGGCGAGGCCATTCGCATCGCTCGTGAAGGCGAGCCGCATCTGACCGACACCATGGCCAGGCGCAACATTAAACTGCAAACCGTGGTCCAGCCCGGCGTCTATTACCTGGGCTTTAACATGCAGGATTCGCTGGTCGGCGGCTACGACGAAAAAGCCCGCGCACTGCGACAGGCCATTTCAATTGCGATTGACTATGAAAGTTATATCGCCATTTTTCTTAACGGTCGTGGTATCGCAGCGCATGACCCGATTCCCAACGGTATTTACGGCAATCAGGAAGGCCGCGCCGGGATTAACCCCTACGTCTATGACTGGGAAAACGGCGAGGCGCGGCGCAAGTCCCTCGAACATGCGCGCGAACTGCTAGCACAAGCCGGCTATCCCGGTGGCGTAAACCAGGAGACCGGCAAACCGCTGCTAATAAATCTGGATAACGCAGCCTCCGGGCCGCAATTCAAATCGCAACTGGACTGGTACCGCAAGCAGTTCGCAAAACTGAATATTCAACTGGTGGCCCGCAGCACCACCTGGAGCCGTTTTCAGCAGAAAATGGCGGACGGCAATGTGCAGATGTTCCAGGCCGGCTGGCTCGCGGATTATCCCGACCCGGAAAACTTTCTGTTCCTGCTCTACGGCCCCAATGGCGCCGCAGACCATAACGGCCAGAACGCGTCCAATTACCAGAATGCGGAATTTGACCACCTGTTCCGCCAGATGCGGGATATGGAAAACGGCCCCGGGCGGCTGGCAATCATTAACCAGATGCTGGAAATAGCCCGCCGCGATGCGCCCTGGGCCTGGGGCTTTTTCCCACGCCAGTACACGCTGCATCAGGCCTGGCTGCATAACGGCAAGCTGAATCCCATAGCCAATAACACGCTCAAATATTTAAGCCTGGAACCCGAGGTGCGCGCTGAAAAACGTCTGGCCTGGAATGATCCGGTATGGTGGCCGCTACCGGTCGCCGGCGGCTTGCTTGTACTGGCGTTATTGCCGGGTGTGATGGTATTTATCCGTCGCGAACGTAAAGCTCCAATAAAAAGATGATTAACCACAGAGGAACAGAGGAAACAGAGATAAGAATGTTTAGCTCCAAGATATTTTTTCTCTGTTTCCTCTGTTTCTCTGTGGTTCAATTTACCTAACCTCTGATGCTTGCTTACATCATTCGCCGTGCGCTGTACGCCATTCCGGTTCTAATCGGCGTGAACCTGATCACGTTTTTATTATTCTTCGTGGTCAATTCGCCGGACGCAGTGGCGCGCATGCAACTGGGCGCCAAGCGCGTAACACCGGAGGCCATACAGGCGTGGAAAGCCGACCACGGCTACGATCTGCCGCGCTTGTACAACAGCAGTGAAAACGGCTCCGAACAATTCACCGAAACCATATTTTTCCAGAAATCCGTGAAGGTTTTATGGTTTGATTTCGGCCGTTCGGACGACGGCCGCAGCATTAGCCGCGATATTCGCGAGCGCATGGCGCCGAGCCTGGCGCTGGCCATTCCCACCTTACTGATCGGCTTGCTGGTGAACATCACCTTCGCGTTATTACTGGTGTTTTTCCGTGCCAGTTATATTGACGTGGGCGGCGTCATTCTATGTGTGGTGCTGATGTCCATTTCGCCGCTATTTTACATTATCGGCGGGCAATATGTGGCCGGGAAATTAATGCATCTGGTGCCGATTTCCGGCTATAGCGGTGGCCTGGATGCCATCAAGTTTCTGATCCTGCCGGTCATCATCGGGGTGATTGGCGGCATCGGCGCCGGCAGCCGCTGGTACCGCACGATATTTTTAGAGGAAGCCAACAAGGACTACGTGCGCACAGCCCGCGCCAAGGGGTTGTCCGGTATGCGTGTTTTGTTCAAACATGTGCTTAAAAACGGCATGATTCCAATCCTTACCGGCATTGTCGTTATCCTGCCCCTGCTGTTTCTTGGCAGTCTGATCATGGAGTCGTTCTTCGGCATACCGGGGCTGGGCAGCTACACCATCGACGCCATCAACAAGCAGGATTTCGCCATCGTGCGGGCCATGGTGTTTCTGGGCTCGGTGCTGTACATCCTGGGGCTGTTGCTTACTGATATTTCCTACACCCTGGTTGATCCGCGGATACGGTTAAGCTGATGGCTGCCCAAAAATGATTGCCAGAAAATGATCGTATTCCTGTGGACAGACGCCCTGCTGTATCTGCTGCTTGCAGCGATTGGCGTATTCGTCGTCTTCGCCACGCGTAGCCGGCCGCTGCGCGAGCCGTGGCTGCGGGTGTTGAAAAGCCGCATGGGCATGGCGTCGCTGATGATTCTGCTGGTTTACGCCAGTATCGGCATACTCGATTCGCTGCATTACCGGCCTAGTGTTGAAACCGATTCCGGCGAGCAACGCTATGGCTCGCAGGTAATCAGCGTGCTCGACACTATCGCCGAACCGCTGATTACCGAGACCGAACTCACCTACTCCGCCCCGTTTGCCCACCGGGCCTATGTGCGGCGCGTAGTCACCCGCGCCGATGGCAGCAAGGCGCAGGTGTACCCCCGGCTGGAATTCGGCGGCGCACACCTGCCGGACGATAACAGCAACAAAGCCCGGGATATTTTCCTGAAATCCCTGGTTGGCGCGAGCTACGGGTTACTGGTCTGGCTTGTATTCTCGGCATTACTGATTGCGCTGATCAGCTGGGGCTCGCGGGGCGGGTACGGCGCGACACTGCAAAACATAGTTCGTGATAACACGCGCCTGCGTTGGCGCAGCGGTCTGCTGACCCTGGGCATTATTTTTCTGCTCGGCGGGACTCTGGTCGAACTGGCCGGCCACTACCATGTGCTGGGTACCGACAAGGTCGGCCAGGACGTGTTTCTGGAAGCCGTTAAAAGCATACGCACCGGCCTGCTCATCGGCACCCTGACCACGCTTGTGATGCTGCCCTTTGCGCTGGTGCTCGGCATCATGGCCGGTTACTTCAAGGGCTGGGTCGATGACTTAATCCAGTATCTCTACACCACCTTGAGCTCCATCCCCGGCGTCCTGCTCATCGTCGCGGCAATCTTGATGCTGCAGGTCTACATGGAGAACAACCCCGGCCTGTACGAAACCACCGCCGAACGCGCCGACCTGCGGCTGCTGTTTCTGTGCCTGATTCTGGGCATTACCAGCTGGACCGGGCTATGCCGTTTACTGCGCGCGGAAACCCTGAAAATCACGCAAATGGAATATGTGCAGGCGGCCTACGGCCTGGGTGTGGGCAACGCGCGCATCATGGCCCGCCACATCCTGCCCAATGTAATGCATATTGTGCTGATACAGATTGTGCTGGATTTTTCCGCGCTGGTGCTGGCGGAAGCCGTGCTCTCCTACATCGGGGTGGGCGTAGACCCCAGCATGGATAGCTGGGGCAATATGATTAACGGTGCGCGCCTGGAAATGTCACGCGACCCCATCGTCTGGTGGCCGCTCACGGCCGCCTTTATCTTCATGCTTGGCCTGGTATTGGCTGCCAATCTGTTTGCAGACGCAGTACGCGACGCGTTTGATCCGCGCCTGCGCCAGGGCAGAGGCACTGACTCATCAGACGACGACGCGGCAGCACAACTCGCGCAACCCGCCGGTGGTGCACGCTAATGGCAACCCCGATTCTGAAGATTGAAGACCTGCGTACCTGGCTGGATACGCCCGAGGGCACGCTGCGTGCAGTGGATGGGGTAAGCCTGGCACTGCATCCCGGCGAAACGCTGGCCTTGCTCGGGGAATCCGGCTGCGGCAAATCCATGACCGCGCTTTCGGTTATGGGCCTGATACCCCAACCCGCCGGCTATTTCGCCGGTGGCAAGGTGTTACTCGAGGGCACCGATTTACTCACCCTGCCCGAAGTCGCCATGCGCAAGGTCCGTGGCCGACGCCTGGGCATGGTTTTTCAGGAACCCATGAGTGCGCTTAACCCGGTGCTGAGCGTGGGTGAACAAATCCGCGAAGTGCTGCGCCTGCACCTGGGATTGAAAGGCAAGCAGGCACATCAGCGCGGTATTGCGCTGCTGCACGAAGTCGGCATGCCCGATCCCGAACGCCGCTGGCAGGAATACCCGCATCAGCTCTCCGGCGGACTGAAACAACGCGTGGTTATTGCTATTGCCCTGGCCGGCGAACCGGAGGTGTTAATCGCCGACGAACCGACCACCGCACTGGATGTAACCATCCAGGCGCAAATTCTGGAATTGCTCGCGCGCATGCAACGTGAACGCGGCATGGCCATGCTGCTGATTACGCATGACCTGGCCGTAGTGCGGCAAGTCGCGGACCGGGTTGCCATCATGTACGCCGGGCGTATTGTGGAAGACGCCAGCCGCGAGCAACTATTCCGCGAGCCTCGCCACCCTTATACGCGCAAGCTGTTTTTATCGGTACCCGGGCGCGATAAACGCCAGGGCGATCTCTCGGTTATTCGCGGCCAGGTGCCAGCGCTTATCGGCCGTTTGCCTGCCTGCCGATTTGTAGATCGTTGTGACTTCGCATGGGCAGCTTGCCGGCAAACTGAACCCGGCTGGCACCAACAGGACGGCGCCGGTGTGCTATGCCATTTATACGACGCAGGCTATCCCGACCATCCGGCCCCGAGTGGATTTCCCAGCGCCGATGCAAGCCCGAAGACCAAGCACACAAAACATCCGGTCGAAGCCCTGTTACGCGCTGAAAACATGGCCGTGCACTTTCCCATCCAGAAAGGCGTCCTCAAACGCACCGTCGGGCATGTTTACGCGGTCGACGGTGTTTCGCTCACGTTACACGCCGGCCGCACCCTGGCCGTTGTGGGTGAATCCGGCTGCGGCAAAACCACCTTGGGCCGCGCGGTCGCGCAACTGCAAAAGCCGACGAAAGGCAGTGTGGATTTCAACGGCGCGGAGATGACCCAGCTCTCCGGCAGGAAACTGCGCCGCGCACGCCGCCATCTGCAAATGATATTTCAGGATCCCTTTTCCTCTATGGACCCGCGCATGATGGTGGGCGATATCATCGAGGAAGGCATGATTGCGCAGGGCATCGGCGGCAACCCCGCGGAACGTCGGATGCGCGTCGCCGAATTGCTGGAGCAGGTCGGCATACCGCAAACCGCGATGCTACGTTATGCGCATGAGTTTTCCGGCGGTCAGCGCCAGCGCATATGCATCGCCCGCGCGCTGGCCCTGGAACCCCAGGTAATGATCTGCGACGAACCCACCAGCGCGCTGGATGTTTCCGTGCAGGCCCAGGTCCTGAATCTGCTCCGGCGACTGCAAAACGAATTGGGCCTGAGCTATCTGTTCATTACCCACAACATGGCGGTAGTCGCTTATCTGGCACACGACGTTGCCGTCATGTACCTAGGCCGCATTGTAGAAAAAGGCAGCGCCGATGAGGTTCTGGATAACCCCAAACATCCCTACACCCAGGCGCTATTGTCTGCGACACCCGAGATCAGCCAGGAAGATCAACGCGAGGTTATTCGTCTCAAGGGCGACCTGCCCTCGCCTTCAAGTCCTCCATCCGGCTGCCATTTTCATCCACGTTGTCCGCATGTGATGGATCAGTGCAAACAGGATTTCCCGCAGTCGCGCGAGTTTTCAGAAAATCACAGCGCCAAATGCTTTCTGTATTAAAAACGCCAGCAATTGCTGGCGTTGATTCACGGGTTTGGCAAGACCCAGGCTACGCGGTAAATCGGTTATGCAGCCCGCATTCCCGGTTCCCCAACACCTTGGTGGGGTCGTAGTAGTTGGTTTCGTTGGGCAGATCGTGTTCTTTCAGATAGCGCTCCAGGTCCACTTCGGTCCAGTGGAATACCGGTGCCACTTTAACCACGCCGCCGGGTTGATCCTGGGTAACGACTTTCAAACCTTTGCGGAATTCTGTTTGATCCTTGCGGATAGCGGTCAGCCAGACATCCGGCGCCATTTCCTTCATCGCACGGCCAAAAGGCTCGAGCTTGACCTGCCGGGTGAACTCTTCGTGCTGCGGGTCATCCACATCCGGGATGCCCATCATGGCGTCGCGCCGCGCGGCAGATTGCTGCGGGTTATAGACATGGATATTCAATCCCAGGTCGTTGATCAATTTTTCCGCCAGCAAATAGGTTTTGCGGGTGCTATAGCCTGAATCCGCCCAGACGACGGGCATATCCGGCTGCGCCTGCACCGCCATGTACAGGATTACTGCTTCATAAGGGCCAAAATTGGTGGTTACGATGGCCTTGCCATCCAGGCCGGCGGCCCAGTTCACAATCTCTTGCGGGTGCTTGTCTTCTAGCTCGTTGTTGGCTTTTTCGATATCTATATTCACGTTGTTCGCTCCCGATTCTTAATTCGGCTGGGTTTAATGGTCGTAAGTATCAGGGCTGAAGTGCTAGATTTAAAGTCTATTCAGGTTATATAGATAAATTTTTTTAGAATGAATCGTTTTATAGAGGAGGATTGCGTGACACCGGACCGGGCTCTCAAGGATAATGCGCGCCACAGTTTCCCGCAGACCTGCTTATGAGCCAGTACATATTCACCATGAACCGCGTCGGCAAGATCGTGCCGCCGAAAAAACACATTCTGAAGGATATTTCCCTGTCGTTTTTCCCCGGGGCCAAAATCGGCGTGCTCGGGTATAACGGCGCGGGCAAGTCCACGCTGCTACGAATCATGGCGGGCGTAGACAAGGAATTTGAGGGCGAAGCACGGCCCATGCCCGGCATCAATATCGGCTATTTACCGCAGGAGCCGCAGCTCGACTCCGCCAAGGATGTGCGTGGCAATGTCGAAGAAGGCCTGGGCGAGATGAAATCGTTGCTGGATCGCTTTAACGAAATAAGCAATGCCTTTGCCGAGCCGGACGCCGACTTCGATGCCCTGCTGGCCGAACAGGCCAAATTGCAGGACGCCATCGATGCCAGCGGCGGCTGGGAAATGGAAAAAACCCTGGAACGCGCCGCGGCCGCGCTGAATCTGCCGGCCTGGGATGCTGATGTGAATACCCTTTCCGGCGGCGAACGCCGTCGCGTAGCGTTGTGCCGGCTGCTGCTATCCAAGCCCGATATGCTGCTGCTGGACGAACCCACCAACCATCTGGATGCAGAATCCGTAGCCTGGCTAGAGCGTTTCCTCAAGGATTTCCCGGGCACTGTGGTCGCGGTAACCCATGATCGCTACTTCCTGGATAACGTCGCAGGCTGGATTCTGGAACTCGACCGCGGCCAGGGCATTCCCTGGGAGGGTAATTACTCGTCCTGGCTGGAGCAGAAAGACAAGCGTCTGGCGCAGGAACAGAAAACCGAAGACGCACACCACAAGGCCATCAAGGCGGAGCTGGACTGGGTACGCTCCAATCCCAAGGGCCGCCAGGCCAAGAGCAAGGCCCGCCTGAAGCAGTTCGAGGAGTTACAGTCAAAGGAGTACCAGCAGCGCACCGAGACCAACGAAATTTATATTCCGCCGGGTCCGCGTCTGGGCGATCTGGTATTTGAATTAAACAATGTCTCGAAAAGCTACGGCGAACGCACGCTCTACGAAGACGTGAGCCTGAAAGTGCCGCAAGGCGCCATCGTCGGCATTATCGGACCCAACGGCGCGGGCAAGACCACGCTGTTCCGCATGCTCAATGGCGAAGAGCAGCCCGATTCCGGCGATATTCGTATCGGCGAAACGGTGGACGCAGCCTACGTGAGTCAATCACGTGACGATTTGAACGGCGAAAAGACCGTATGGGAAGAAGTCTCCGATGGCCAGGACATCATCAAGGTCGGCAATTACGAAATTCCCTCCCGCGCCTACTGCGGCCGTTTCAATTTCAAGGGCGGCGACCAGCAAAAGCAGATCAAGAACCTGTCCGGTGGCGAGCGTAATCGCCTGCATCTGGCCAAGTTGCTGAAGAGCGGCGGCAACGTGCTGCTACTGGACGAACCCACCAACGACCTGGACGTAGAAACCCTGCGCGCGCTGGAACAGGCGCTACTGGAATTCCCCGGCTGCGCACTGGTGATCTCGCATGACCGCTGGTTTCTGGACCGCGTCGCCACGCATATCCTGGCCTTTGAGGATAACGATGTGGTGTGGCTGGAAGGTAATTACCAGGACTTTGAAGCCGACCGGCGCCGGCGCCTGGGTGACGCGGCGGATACGCCGCGTAAATCCCAACATCGCAAGCTGGCCTAACCCGCATTATTCATAAATAATGCGGGTTAGTGGAGTGCGTCACTCTGTTTGGACTTTATACAACCACATGAAAAAGCGAAAAGTCGTCATTGCGAGGAAGCCCCGTGTAGCGGGGGACGACGCGGCAATCCAGTGGGAGCCGTATAGATTCGCAACGACTGCGGCACTAGATTGCCGCGCTTCGCTCGCAATGACAGGTTTTCGGACTCATCAACGCTTAAGTACCGTTAAATCCAACGCACTACACTAGCGCGACTGGCCCGGGTTGGCTTGGGACGGCCTCGCTTGCCGGGGCACCCCGGGCCTGGGTGCCTCGCCGCTGCGAATTTCGCTCAAGCTGGTTCGGCGCTCAATTTTCCAGGGCACCAGCGTCAAGCCCTTGGGTAATTCGGGATTCTGCTGGGACGGCGGTAGGTCGTTGTTACCGTAATTGGAGTACTCGTAACTTCCTGGCTGGGCCAGCGCCAGCAGTGGCAGGACTATACCGCCCAGTGCGATCAGGCTAGCTACAAGCGTTTTTTTAAGTCGGCGATCCATAAACCCACCTCATTGTCGGGTTGTTCAGACAAGGCCTGAAATTGCTGATACTGCGCCAGCGCCTGGGCCGGATGGCGCAGGTAAATGTCGTAAAGAATGCCCAGATTCAGATGCGCCAGTCGATTTTGGGGGTTGGCGTTGAGCGCCGCTTTATAAGCCGTTTCCGCTTCTTCAAGACGGTCTGCCCGGCGAAACAATACGCCCAGACGGACATAGGCGGTGGCCAGCCTCGGATTCAGCGCCACCGCGCGCTGGTAAGCCTCGATCGCAGCCGCGGCGTCGCCGCGCAGCATGTAGGCGCTGCCCAGGTTTGCCTGCAGGGCAGCTACATTCGGTAACTGCGCACTCAGGTCGGAGAACACTTCGACCGCCACCACACCGTTGCCATCTTTCAGGGCGGCGACGCCGCGATCAAAGGCTACCCTCTGATCTACGCTCAAAAGCGCTTGGGCTTTGCTTCTCTCCAGCGCCGTAGCCTGCGCAGAATTTTCCGGCGCCGGCAGCAAGCCGGCACAGGCGGTTAACAGCACCACCGCCAGCGTGGCGCCGGTGGCTGGTAGTTTATTGCAACGGAACAATGCCATCTCCCAGTCGTTCGGTTTTTGCGTATTGCGCCGGCATTAACTGCGACAAGCGCTGCACGCTCTTCTGCACCCACTGATCATTTACGCCGTCGGCCAGTCGGTCTGCATTAACCCGATGCAGGGTAATCGCCTGCTCTTCAATCGGCGCGGCCTGTTCTTGCAGTAAAACCTCGTAACGCACACTCTCTTCTTCGCCCAGGTTGTCCGGCCGGGGCGATTCAATCAGTGCGCGACTGAATGCATAGTACAGCTCACCGAGCTTGTAGGTCGCTGCCGTAGTGACCTCGGAAATTCCATAATTTGCGGCCAACCCATAGGCATCCAGGGCATCCTGCAGGCGTGCCCGCTTGACTTTCAGACTGCTGGACAAGGGCGGAAACAACGATGCCTGAAAGAATCTGGCCTCAGCCTCGTCCGCCAGATTTAACGCCGCCCTCGCGGCCAGGGTTTTGCTACGCTCCGAGTTGATCTGGGGGTGGGTCTCTACCAATCTGTTGCGCCAGAAATCAGCTTTTTCCCGGTCACCGAGGATTTCATATAACTCAACCAGACGCTGCTGTACTTCAATCGCCTGGTCCAGGGGCGGCTCGTTGTCATAGTAATAATTTTTGTAGGTGGATACCGCAGCGTCGTAGTTGCCATTCTTGGCATACAGTTCGGCCGACTCCAGTAATGCCTCGCGACGGGTGGCGCTGTCTGACCCGGTAGCACTGCCCAGGCGATTGAATTCGCGCAGGGCTTTGTCTTCGTCTCCCAGCTCCAGATAAAGCGCGGCTAATTGTGAATTCACCTGGTCCACGCGCTGGTTTTCCGGGTAAGTTGTGCGAAATGTTTCCAGAATTTGAGCGGCCTGCGCGTTATTGCCTGCGCGCTGGGCGGCTGCCGCGGCATCGTAGAGCGCCACCGTGCGAATGGCGCTGCCGGGTTCTCCGTGGGCCGGAACTTCATTCTGGATGCGCAGGAATTCATTCGCTGCGGCGGCGGCGTCCCCGGCTTTAACCAGCGCCTCGCCCCGGTTGTAAATGGTACTGACCAGTTCCTCGCGAATTGCCGGTAACTCGGCTATAGGCGCAATGTCCAGCGATTGGCGGTAAGCGGCTTCTGCAGCGACATAGTTGTCTTCAGCCAGGGCGGCCGCTGCGCGTATGCGGTAGGCGTTTGCTGTTTGTGCCGAGCTCGCACCAGTGGCTTGCGATATGACCTTGTCAGAAATCGCATTGGCCTGCTGCAACTCACCTGCCGCGAATAAATCTTCCGCCAGGCGTGCCAGTGCAGCGCTGGCCTGCGGATGCGCAGGATAGGTATCTGCAAAACGCAAGGTGGCGGTCTTGACCTGCGTTTGCACCGCGGGCGCGGTTTTTGCCAGTTCACGCCAGGCATATACCGACGCGTAGGCCGCATCGGCCGAACGAGCATCTTGCGGCAGCGTATAAGCTATCTTTTCATACGCTTGGGCGGCTTCCTGATAGCTGCCTGCCTCAAACAGCAGGTCGGCACGTAAATAGCTGAGTTCGGCCAGGCGAGGGGTTTCGGGAAATATCTGTAAATAGGTGTCGTACCAGTCCAGTGCGGCCTGGTAATACACCTGCTGTTTGTTACGCTGCGCCGTGGCATGCGAGGCTTGGGTGATGTAATCCAGATACTCGGCCAGCGCAGTACGTGCCTCAGGAACTTCCAGCGGCGGCTTGCCGCTCCAGTTTACGCGTTGCAGGCCATAGCGCTGGACAAATTCCTTTTTTGCCGCCAGCGCGCGGTCATCCAGTCCGCCTGCGTCCAGGGCGTCGATGGCCTGAATCGTCAGCGCGCCGGCTTGCGGATAGTTGGGCTGGTTTTTGGCAAAATCCAGTGCGATGTTAGCCGCATCCGCAAACTGGCCCTGCTCCTGGTAATAGTCAATCAGGTTACGGGTAAATAAAAACTCGAAGCGGCGCTAGTCGGTCTGCTGGGTAAAATATCCTGGGGGCAGACGACGACCCAGTGCAGCAAAGTTGAGCGTCATTTCATGCAGGGCATCTTCAGCCAGAACCTGCTTGGCACGCGTGAGATCAGACATGGCCAGTGACCCGTCGGGCGCTATATTCTCCGGCCCCAGCAGGCTATTGAGTACCGAGAGCTCGTCAATCAGTGCGCGCCGATGGTCACCTTGCTTGTAGCGTGCCCACCCACGCTTGTACAGGGATTGCAGTTGAAAGGTGTCGTCGGCACGGCGTATTACTAGGCTGTAATCCTGTTCCGCGCCTTGATAATTACCGTATACAAAGCGCATTCCCGCACGTCGGAAGTAGGCATCGGGAATAATGGGATCACGCGGATAGGTATCAATAAGCCGTGTCAGTGAATTAATACCGCTGGATACTTCACCGGACAATTCCGCAGCGTAGGCGCTGCGGTATAACAGATCGGATTCGATCGCGGGCTGGGTTTTAATCTTCAGCAGATCGTAATACAAGGTCAGGGCACGCCGTGCCGGCTGCTCCGGGCTGGCCACGCGCGAGGCCAATTCCAGATTCAGATCCGCAATCAGCCGTTTGTACTGGAAGCGCCGGGTCCCATCACGGGCGACCCGAAATTCCGCGTTGGCCGCCGCAATCTCGTTTTGTAATTGGGTTACCGATACTTCGGCTGCCTGGCTTATGCAGCACAACAACAGCAGCGGTGGAATGAATAAAGCTTGTACAAAACGCATTTTTAGAAACCCCTGGTTTGAATTCAACGCCACAAGGCGTTCTGCATAAACAACCTTATGTTCTTCCCATGTGCCTTGATGCAAGAAGCTTATTCAGTCACCTCATACGCCCCGAACTGTCACTGGGCCTGCCATAATGGGCACAAGCGTGGTCATGGACATCAAACTGACATATTCTCGCATTAAAAACCATAGGCATGTACATAACAACGAACAATATTTCTATGTCCATTGCGCACAGAACTGCTAGTATATACTGCGCATAAAAGAGTGGCCTTTAGTCTTTTCCCAATTCGCATTACGGGACAGCAATGCGATCGGCCAGGGAAGTAACTTTAGTTTAACCAGGGTTTCAGGGATGTTAACAAGCAAATTTGGTTACGGCGTGCTCGCCACGCTACTCTCGATTTTCGTGGTTTCCGCACAAGCCAGCACACCGGGTTGGTACATTGGCGGTGAGGGGGCGCAAGTTTCGAACAAGATTCGAACAACTCCTTTCGCAGCGATGCCGCATTTACACCTGCCACCGACCCAACATTCTTAGTCGACATCCCTGGCCTAGGCCCATTGATACAAACGGATCCGGGCACCCCAGCGACCTTCACACCAGGCCAGCGCGTTGGTTTCGAGACTAGCCACGATATTGGCTTTGTGGGTGGTGCCACGGTTGGCCGTTTATTCGAAAGCGGCTTGAAATTGAAGCTAGATATAGCCAAAACGATTTTGATGAAGTAAGCAACGCTGCCGGGGATTCCAACAGCGCCGACGGTGATATTAATAGCATAGCAATCATGGGTAACGGTTGGTTCGACTTCAATGCAGCAGGCGCACTACACCCCTATATTGGCGGTGGCATCGGCGGTGCACGCGTTGAAGTAAGAGACTTTTCCGCACAAAGCGCGGGCGGCGGCGGATTCACCGACGACGATATCGTGCTTGCTTACCAAGGCGGCGTCGGCATCAACTTCGATATAACCGATCGCACCACTATAGATTTAGGGTATAGATATTTCGCTACTGAAGACCCCGGCTATAGCACTTCGGGCGGCGAGTTCGATTTTGAGTACGAGCAACATGTTGCCCTGCTCTCACTCAGATATGTATTCGCACCCACCGGCCGTACCGACAGCGATGGCGACGGCGTACCGGATGTGCTGGACAAATGCCCCAACACCCCTGCCGGCGCACCGGTAGACTCTAGCGGTTGTCCGTTAGATTCCGATGGTGACGGCGTACCCGATTACCAAGACAAATGCCCGAATACTGCAGCCGGCGTGGCGGTTGGCAGCGATGGTTGCCCGCTGGATGCGGACGGCGACGGCGTACCGGATTACCTGGATGAGTGCCCGAATACGCCGGCCGCTGCGGTAGTCAACGACAAAGGCTGCCCGACAGTGGTAGATTCCGACGGTGACGGCGTCCCAGATGATCGGGACCAATGCCCGGATACCCCGGCCGGCGTACCCGTAACCTCCAGTGGCTGTGCCGCGGAGCAGGTTGCGATTCTGGAAGGCGTGAAGTTCGAGTTCAACAGCACCACCTTAACCAACAACACGGAAACTATACTGGACGAAACGGCGCAGACCCTGCAGGACTCGCCGGGGTTCCGGATTGAGCTATCGGGTAATACCGACTCCATTGGCAGCGACAGCTACAACCAGCAGTTATCGCAGGCGCGTGCTGAATCCGCTCGCAGCTATCTGGTGAACAAGGGTATCGACCCCAGCCGGATTGAAGCGGTGGGTTACGGCGAGTCACGCCCGATTGCCCCGAATGCGAACCCGGATGGTTCGGACAACCCTGAAGGCCGCGCGAAGAACCGTCGCACGGAATTCAAGATTCTGGGACAATAGCCGATAGCGAGACTCGTAGTCGAAACAGGCTATAATGGGTCCCGCATTTTTTACTATTTATTAACTTCTAAACGAGGGATCGTAATGAAAAAGCTAATAGGGATTGCCATCGCAGGGTCACTTTTCTGTGCTCCGGCCATGGCGCAATAAGCTACAATGGATGCACTAACCGGTCCTAACGGCCCGATAGCGGGTTTAATGGCCGTGCCCGATGCAGGTAATTTAGGCCCGCTGGTTGACGGACTGGTCAGCAACTCCGGGTTTATCCGCGGCGATGTCGCCCCACCCCTGAATGACACTCTGTCGGGTCTCCTGGTTAATCAGGACCCGGATCAATTCGCTACGGGCCTGCAAACCACCGTTGAGGTAACGGTAGCTGCGCTTATGCGCGGTTTGGGCGGCGGTGCTGTTGCTAGCAGCGGTGCGGGTGGCGGTGGCGCACCTGGCCTTCCCGGCCTGGATGCCCTGCCGGCATCACCGGGTCTTTAAGACGGGTAACAGCTTTTAAGCAGCCCCGCAGCCAATGCCGGGCTGATGTAAAAGCCTGAAACAAAAGCCCGCAGTACTTAGTGCTGCAGGCTTTTTTGCTTATGCTTTCCAGCCCCAGCCCCAGCTTTGAAACTGCCACATTCAGTGAAATCAATATGCAACAGGAACTCGAACAACGGCTAATCGCCCTAGCGGAGCGCGGTGAACGCCTGCTGACTCAACTGGAACAGCGCCATGCGCCCGCACCTGAGCCAGACTGGTCAGCAGCTGCCTTTCGCTGGCGCCCACCCGGGCGGTTATCAGAGATAAAACACCCCCACCAGATTGATCTGGATACCCTGCACGGAATCGAATCGCAAAAGCGCGAACTCCTGCGCAATACGCGTCAATTTGTAAACGGCGCGCCCGCCAATAACGCCTTGCTCTGGGGCGCGCGGGGCACCGGGAAATCCTCGCTCATTAAAGCCCTGTTGCAGGAATTCTCGTCACAAGGGTTACGACTGATCGAAGTGGAAGCGCATGAGCTGGTCGATTTGCCGCTGATCGTGGAACCCTTATACGAACGACCCGAGCGATTCATTCTGTTCGCTGATGACCTTTCATTCGAGGCTGGCGATGCTAGCTACAAAGCCCTGAAAGCAGCGCTGGACGGCTCAATTGCTGCCGCACCCGAGAATGTACTGATTTACGCGACATCAAACCGCCGCCATTTGCTGCCAGAGTATTTGCAGGAGAATCGGGACGCGCAGAACGTAAATGGCGAGATTCATCACGGCGAGGCGGTGGAAGAGAAAATCTCCCTGTCCGAGCGTTTTGGCCTGTGGCTGTCTTTTTACCCTTTCAAGCAGAACGAGTATCTGGCCATCGTGCGCGCCGACCTGGCCCAATTCAATATCGAGGCCCCCAACGGCAGCCAGGCGGAACGCGCCGCCTTGCAATGGGCGCTGGCCCGCGGCTCGCGCAGCGGCCGCGTGGCATGGCAGTTTGCGCGCGACTGGGCCGGACGCAACGCGCTACGCTAGTGTGGTGTTCCATAAGTAACTTTATATTTACACCACCGTCATTCCCGCGAAAGCGGGAATCCATGCCTTGTCTACCCCCATCCTACCTTCCCCCAAACGGGGGAAGGGGATACCGGGTCGTACTCGCTCTGCGAGCACGCCCGGAATGACGAAACTTATTTTCCGAGCAGTACACTAGCTCGCGGACGTGAACGGCCGCACGCGCACCAGCAATAACGGTAACAGCGCCAGATTACTGATTAGTGCAAAAATCATGGCCGCGCCTGTGAACAGGCCAAAGTAAATCGTCGGCTTGAAGTTGGACAGCGCCAGGATCGAAAAGCCCAGAGTAATAATCACCGTGGTATAGAACATGGCCCGCCCCACCGTGGCATGTGAGCGGCGAACGGCACCCTGATACCCCCCCGGCTTTTGCACTTCCAGCTTGAAGCGGTCGGTGTAATGGATGGTGTCGTGCACGCCGATGCCGATGGTGATAGCGGCAATGGTAATCGTCATGATGTCCAGCGGAATGCCAATCCAGCCCATCAGCCCCAATACCGAGATTGCCGCCACAAAGGTCGGTAATACCCCAATCAACGCCATTTTTATGGAACGGAACAACAGCAAAAACATGAGCATGATTGCGCCGAATACTACAAAAAGCGTTAAAAATTGCGACTTGAACAGGCTTTGCATCACGTTGTTGTAAAGTACCAGCACACCGGAAAGGTGAACCTGTGCGGGCTCCAGGTCGAATTTTTCGATCAGATTGCTGCGAATTTTCTGCAACAGTTCGTCACGGCGCAGGTCCGGATCCGAATCAATCACGCGGATTGCGTAGCGTATCTGGTCACCGTCGGGCGTCATATACGGGTTCAGCAAAGCTTCCTTCAACTCCGGCGGCACCAGACGGTACATCACGCCCATGGTAAAGGTGCCCAGCGGCTTGCCGTTATTCAGCTGTTGCGCCAGGCGCATGGTGGTGGAGATGGACAATACCTTGCCGGTTTCGGGCAGGCTGTCGAGATAATCGTGGATCGCGTGCACCTGATCCATCTGAAATTCGTTGAACCAGTAGCCGGCGGTGGGGCCCAGATCCTCGCTGGAATATTCGTCTTCGTATTCTTCGTCTGCGTATTCGCCGGACGGTTCAGGCGCGTCGAGCACAATATCCAGCGGTGTACTTCCACCGAGTTCCTGATCGATCAGCAGCATACCCTGATAGATCTCGGATGACGGTTTGAAGTAGTCGATAAAGCGGTTCTCGACCGTCAGGCGACTCACGCCGATTGCGGCCAGAATGATTATGGCCGCGAACAGCAGCCAGACGCCGCCGGCCTTGTGTTCCACCAACCACGCGAAGCCGGCGTTAATGCGGGCGGTAACATCCCGGCGCTCGTTCGGCACCTTACCGGGTGAAAGCGGCGCCAGCGCGGCCGGAAAGGCGAGAAAGGTTACGAAGAAGGCCATGATTACGCCGCAAACCATCATCAGGCCAAAATCAATAACCGGGCGGATATCTGCAACCATCAGTGAGGCGAAACAAACGACTGTAGTCGCGGCGGTATAGGCCGACGGCGTGAACTTGCTATGTATGGTTTCACGCAGCAATTCATGCTGACTTTTTTGCGGGAATTCCTGGTGCAATTCACGATGGCGCACAATCAGGTGCACAACCAGGGACAACGTGATGATCAGCATCAGCGAGATAAAGTTGGACGACACCACAGTTACGCGCCAGTCCATGAATCCCAACAGGCCGACCATGTAGACCACCGCCACAGCGCAGATGAGTGTGGGCAGGATAATCCAGCGCGGGCGCCCGAAAGACACCGCCAGCAGCACGATAATAAACAACACGACGCCGACACCAAAGGTGCGGATGTCGTCGCGCACAAAGTCGACCATATCCGCGCTGATCATGGGCACACCGCCCAGGTGGATCTCCGCCTTGTCCTGGTAACGCGCCAGCACCTCGCGCACATCGGCAATATTCTGGTCGTTTTCGGCCTGCAGCTCGGCTTTTAGTGCGCCATATTCGGTTTCGACCTGCTCGAGCTCCGTGGACTCTTCCTGCGTTAGTCCTTCATCACTGCGCTTGCGTCGCAATTCACCGCGGCGTTCCAGCAATTCACGCGCATGCGGTTCCGGCGCCAGCGACAACAGCATGGCCGTGGTGTCGCCTTCCGGATTCAGGATTAAGTCCTTGTATAACGGGCTGGTCTGGAATTCCTTCTTGGCTTTTTGATGGTCAGTGGATTCGTCGGCCAGCGTCTTCAGCCCCGCCTGCAGGCTGGTTATACTGGCGCCATCCAGTAACGGCACATCCAGAATACTGGTGACATCGGTAATCTTGTCCAGCGATTTAAGATCGTCGCGCAGCTTACCCAGATGATCCAGAGTGTCCTGCGCGAATAGTTTGCTATCTCTGGGCGCGTAGGTAACGATCAGAAAATCGTCAGAACCATATTGTTCCCTGACCTCGCGGTAATAGCGCAAATCCTGATCATTTTCCAGAACCAGGGCGTCTGATGAGGCATCGAGCTTGAAGTATTGCGCCTGATAAACCGCGAATGCGAATAGCAGCGCAAGCGCTGCGCCCACAAGATAATAATGCTTGAGCGTTAAGCGATAGAAGAATTCAGAAAGCGCAGTGAACATACACAGGTATCCGGCAAAAGCTAGTGAGGTAAGAGATTACAGGGGATACCGTCAGCGTGCCCGGCAAACGCAGCACACAGCGGCCGAAATTCTCGCAAGCTTACTCGGCCACCGTGTCAGCCTTGGCATCTGAGAACTCCCAGCGCATTTTAACATCGGCGTGGCCCATGATAGCGCCCGACTGCTCGGATATGCCGTTCAAGGGCTGCAGCAGGCGGACCCGGGCACTGGCCTCACCCGAAGTGTCCGCATGTTTGAGCTGTTGGGTAACCCAGGCAAGCACATCTCCCGGCATGGGCTGGCGCTCGGTTTTCTCCCGGGTATTGCCGAGCTCAGTAATCACCGTTTCACCCTGGGCAGAGGGCAGATAAAAGTTCTCCACATACAAGGGCTCGGCCTTGTCGTCGGTATCAATCACCGCAAGATAGCGCTTGCACAAGGCAATATCGTCATCGGGATTTTCCACATCCGCAGAACGCTCTTCGGTAAACGGCACCACTTCCTTTTCACCCTTGTTATAATGCTCGCCCTGGATCGACAATTGCATGGTCACTCGCGCATAAGAGGAACACGCCGGGCCGGGTTCGTAATAGAGATATCGGCCACCGCCGGCGGGCGCTTGCGCCGCTTCCGGGTATTCAATTGCCGCAAATATGGCGGCATAAAACAGCATGGTATCCCTCCGGCATTCCGGATCACCCTGGCAGACGTATTGCTCTTCCTGCATCTGCTGCGTAAGCGCCGTTTTCTCCGCCGGCGTCTGCGGAATCGCTACCGGCTTGCCGGCGGCCGCCAGTTTTTTCCTGGCTTGGCGCGCGAGATGGATTGTTTTTGCCTTAAGCCGTTTCTCCTGGTCCGGGTCCAGCAGATTCAGCGTTTGTAACTGCGAGTCAGCTTGCAGACGGGTACGCAACTCATAGCGCTGGCTGGATGTCGCATCATAAAACTGTTTCCCAAACTCCTCGGTCTCGCTAACCCAGGATTGCTCGGCATCAAACTCCACCACCACCTGTAACTCTCGTTCCAGCGTTTCGGCAAAACTCGAGGATACCGACAATAAAAACAACAAAAGGGCTGCAGCAGCAATATTTGGGACATTCATGAGGTTTTCGTATTTCGCAAAAAAGGATGAGAGCAGACATGCAAAATACTTGAAAGTGGGTTAAGGATAAATAGTTAATCATGCGGCTGGCATCTTAACTAGTGTCCATCCATAAACGGACATATTTTTCAGATTGATCGTAACACTCTGCCATATTTTCATCGCAGCCACACATACAATGCATGCCTTTTACGGGTTACCGTCAACGTTTGCTCTGAAACGACCAAAACTCTTGCATTTGGGCATACCGGTCCATGGGAACGCTGGTTCCCATCCCCACCCGCCGTGCTCAGCTCAGGCCGGTTGCAGTCGGCTAAACAAAGCCAGGTTATGCGCCACTACAGATGACCAGACATAGGCTTTGAAGTGAGACAGCCCCTTCCAGGTACAACGACCAAGACCG
>JBDNIO010000184.1:0-3639 GCA_041688215.1 Salinisphaeraceae bacterium
CGTACCGGTCATTCCGGGCGAAGACCCGGAATCCAGTGAGACCTTATAGAACCTGGATTCCGGACGTTCGGCTCGCGAAGCTCGGGCTTCGCACTTTCCGGAATGACGCAAGGAATAACCGAACTTCATGTCTCCATCGGCTGTGCTCTTACGAACTGCTCATGCGGTAAGCGTTTGATCTCCAGCGCGCAAAATTTTGTGGCACAGCAGTGATGAAAAATAATTGTTTTGTAAACACCTTCTAAAAAATGGCCAATGAAGACGAGGTCTGGATGCAGCGTGCCCTGGCTTTGGCCCGTATCGCGCAAACCCAGGATGAAGTGCCCGTAGGCGCGGTGATTGTCGATGGCGATCAGTTGATCGCCGAGGGCTGGAACCGGCCCATCAGCCAGCATGATGCCACTGCGCACGCCGAGATCATGGCCATCCGCGCCGCCTGCGAAAACCTGGGCAATTACCGGCTCAGCGGGTTGAGTCTGTACGTAACCCTGGAACCCTGCCTGATGTGCGCCGGCGCAATTATTCACGCTCGCATTGGTAGGGTAGTTTACGGTGCCACCGATCCCAGAGCGGGTGCCGCCGTATCGGTATTTCAGGCCTTTGACGAAACCCGGCTTAACCATCGCGTCAGCCATTCCGGGGGCTTACTGGCAGATGAGTGTGGATTGATTCTGCGTGATTTTTTTCGCGCCCGGCGGTAGTGACTGTTAAGCTGACGCGCATGCAATCGAACAGAAAATGGCGCGTCGCGGTTTTGCCCGGCGACGGTATCGGCCCGGAAGTCATGCGCGAAGCCTGCAAGGTGCTGGACGTGCTGACGGCAGGCGGTTTGAATATAGAACGGTGCGAATTCGACTGGCCGTCGCATGCCTACCACGAAAAACATGGCCGTTCAGCACCGCAAGGTTACCTGGACAAACTCGCCGAATTCGACGCTATCCTGCTGGGTGCCCTGGGCGACCCCGGCCCGGCAGACGACGCGAGTCGCTATCTGTTATCCGACGCCGACTCGCTGGCGCCGCTACTGGAAATTCGCAAGGGTTTCGACCAGTGGGCCTGCGAACGCCCCTGCCGCCCTTTGCCCGGCGCGCCACGCTATCTGGCCGATGCGCGTGCGGATGAAATCGACATGCTGGTGATTCGCGAGAACAGCGAGGGCGAATACGTGGGCCAGGGCGGTCGCCTGGCCGCGGGTACAAGCCGCGAAATCGCGACCCAGACCAGCGTATTCACCCGCACCGGCACCGAGCGTATTTTTCGCCATGCGTTCGCGCAGGCGCAGCTTCGGATCGAAGCACGCAAGCGCGAAGGCCGCGAACGCACGTTCCGCAGTAGCGAGGGCGACAAAGCCAGCCAGGTTTGCCTCGTCACCAAACGCAACGCACTAAAATTCTGGGGCGAAATGTATACCGAAATCTTCGCGGAAGTCGCCGGGGATTATCCGGGAGTAGCCACACACCATGAACTGGTTGATGCCGCCTGCATGAAGTTCGTAACCTTACCCTGGGCGTTCGATGTGGTCGTGGCCTCCAACCTGCACGGCGATATTCTCACCGACCTGGCCGCAGTGTTAAACGGCGGCATGGGCGTGGCGCCGTCGTGCAATCTGAACCCGTCGGATCGCAGCAAACCGCCGATGTTTGAACCCACCCACGGCAGCGCACCGAATATCGCCGGCAAAAATCTCGCCGGACCAACCGCCATGTTGCTGACCACCGCCATGATGCTGGACTGGATGGGCGAGGAATACGCCGCCGCCCGAGCCGCATCCCATGCGCTGCGGGACGCGGTCACCAGTGACTTGCAGGCGCACGGCCAGGATCAACGCAGCACCAGCGAGCAAGGCGATGCGATTGTAAAAGCCTTGCGCAGTTGATCTCTGCAAGTTTGAAACGCGGTTAGCCGCCCAGTACCCTCATTGCCACTTTTTCAAGAACAGTTGCCCATTCAAAAGGCCATTTCAGGAGTAACACTATGACGCAGAATCGCCCCGGCCATTTATCCCCGTTGCTGCAACAGGCCACCGGTGTGCGCGTCGATCACGGCGAAGGCTGCTATATTATTGATACCGATGGCCGCCGTTATCTGGATTTCACTTCCGGCATCGGCGTGACCAGCACCGGGCATTGCCATCCCAAAGTTGTGGCGGCCGCGCAGGAACAGGTCGGCAAGCTCATTCATGGGCAATACACCACGATCATGCACGAGCCGCTGCTGAAATTATCCGAACGCCTGGGCGAGAAAATGCCCGGCGATATCGATTCGCTGTTCTACGCGAGCGCCGGCACGGAAGTAGGCGAGGCGGCCTTGAGACTGGCGCGCCAGGCCACCGGCAAGCCCAATATCATCGTATTTCACGGTGGTTTTCATGGCCGCACCATGGCGTCTTTATCGATGACGACCTCGAGCATTGACCTGCGCAACGGCCTGCAGCCGATGATGGGCGGGGTTGTCGTGGCGCCGTTTCCGCACGCATTCCGTTATGGCTGGGACGAAGCGTTTACCACCGAATTCTGTCTGGACGAACTGGATTACATCTTCAAAACCTATAGCCACCCGGACGAAACCGCGGCCATGATTATCGAGCCCATACAGGGCGAGGGCGGCTACGTGCCCGCCACCCGCGACTTTCTGCAGGGCCTGCGTGAACGTTGCGACAAACACAATATGTTGCTAATTATGGATGAAGTGCAAGCCGGCTATGCCCGCACTGGCCGCTTCTGGGCGCATGAGCATTTTGACGTGCAGCCCGATATGATCATGACCGCCAAAGGCCTGGCCAGCGGTTTTCCGCTATCCGCGCTTGGTGCGTCAACTGAGCTAATGTCCAAGGGTTTTCCGGGTTCCCAAGGCGGCACTTACGGCGGTAACGTCGTAGCCTGCGCCGCCGCCCTGGCCACCCTGGACGTGATTGAAGAGGAAAATCTGGTTGAGCATTCGCAACACGCCGGCGGTCATCTCATGGCCAAGCTGGAAAAGTTACAGCAGGAATTCCCCGAAATCGCGGACGTGCGCGGCATGGGGCTGATGCTCGGCATGGAAATCGTGGATGCGGACTTCAATGCAGACGGCAACCGTGCCGGCAAACTGCTGGCCGCCTGTGAAGAGCGCAATCTGCTCATGCTGCGTTGTGGCGCCGACAAGAACGTAGTGCGCTGGTTGCCGCCGCTCATCGTCAGTTTCGAACAAATCGACGAGGCCACGGAAATTGTCAAAGAGGCACTGAAAGCTACTGCCTAAGACTAGCGGCAAACCACAGGCGAAAACTTGAACTCAAAAATACCCCTGTGGCTAAAACTGGGATTCACAGCGTTCGTAATGCTGTGGGCCCCCGTTTACTTGCGCCATCTCGGACCGCAGAATTTCCTGTGGCTTTGCGACGTGGCCAACCTGCTAATCCTGGCGGGGTTATGGTTTTAATCCCTGCGGGTCGAATTCCCCGCCGCTTGCGGCGTAAGCTTTATGGATGAACGAATACATACACAAGAGCCACAACGGCACGGTACTACTGTACCACTTGGTTTTTCCTGCAAAATACCGGCAAGTGGTGTTTGACGAACGCGTTGACGAGGTGCTCAAAAATATCTGTCTGGAAATTGAGGCCCGCTACCAAGTGAAGTTTTTAGAGATCGGGACGGA
>JBDNIO010000185.1:0-7605 GCA_041688215.1 Salinisphaeraceae bacterium
AAAAAACACATTCAGTGACCGTACCCCAAACCGTACCCCGTCCATAAAAAAAGACCTACGAAGCCAATAAAAGCGTCGTAAGTCATTGATTATATGGTGGGCCGTGAAGGACTTGAACCTTCAACCAATTGATTAAGAGTCCGCCCTAGCAACCCGATGCAAACCCGTGTCCGGCCATTATTATCGTGATAAGTAATTGATTGAATGCGTCAATGATTGCCGACCATAAGACTATGTGCGACAGTATCCGACACCGGATGCGTGCTTGTGTCCGGACACCAGCCGGACACGGGAGCAATAAGCTATGCCACAGAGTTTGACGGATCGCACGGTAAAAGCGCTAAAAACACCTGATAAGAAATATCAGATAACTTACGACAACCTTATTCCTGGCTTCGGAGTCCGGACCACCAGCACGGGAGCCAAGTCTTTTATTCTGAATTACGCGGTTAATGGCCGCGAGCGCAGATTTACGCTCGGCAAATATCCGGCGTGGAGCGTAGCTGCCGCACGTAATGAAGCTGGCAGACTGCGCCAGTTGATCGACACCGGCCGCGACCCGATGGCGGAACGTAACGCTAACCGCACTGAACCAACAGTTCGTGACCTGTGCGACAGGTATCTTAAAGACCACGCCAAAACCAAAAAACGCGCATCTAGTCTCAAGGGCGACAAGTCCAGTATTCAGCGATTCATAAAACCCCAATTAGGCGGGCTAAAGATTAGTGCAGTTTCATTTACCGATATAGATCGACTGCACCAAAAAATCAGCAAGGCCACGCCGATACAGGCGAACCGTGTAGTCGCCCTGCTTTCAAAAATGTTTACGCTGTCGATTCGTTGGCAGTACCGCACAAGTAACCCCGTGCAAGGCATCGAGCGTAATCAGGAAAACAGACGCAAGACATATCTTAAAGGCGACCAGATGTGCCGACTCACACAGGCCCTGAGCGATTACCCTTATATACAGAAGGTCCGCGTATCGCGCGCGGAGTCACTGGAAACCGGACAAAAATGGAAAACCATCCGGCGCGACAAACCACTTAAACAGCGAGAACAATCTTGTAACGTAATCCGGCTGCTGATATTGACCGGGGCACGCAAGGGCGAAACACTAGCCGCGCGATGGGATCAAATAGACTTTGACGCGGGCACCTGGACGAAGCCCGGCGCAACTACCAAACAAAAGACAGACCACACTGTTCCGTTGTCCGCCCCGGCTTTGGCGTTGTTATCTAAGATGCCGCGCAATGGTGATTATGTATTCCCCGGCCGGGATGGGGGGCCGCAAACGGATGTTAAAAACACCTGGGCGAGCATTCAAAAAATGGCCGATATTAAGAATATTCGCATTCACGATTTACGGCACAGCTACGCATCGCAACTCGCGAGCGCGGGCTTGTCATTGCCGATTATTGGGGCGTTGTTAGGACATACCCAAGCGCAAACTACTCAACGTTATTCACACCTATTTGACGAGCCTCTGCGCAAGGCGACGGAAACCGTCGGCGCGGCATACGAACACGCGGAAACCGGGAACACTGCCGAAGTAATTAACATTCGTGGTGAAAAATAAATGACGAATTGCGGCTGAAACGATAGGGAGCTAGGCGGTAATAACACGGCTTGCAGCGGGTAATTGTTTAGTGGTAAAGTCGGAGCTGGGTCAGGACACCGCCAGCGCTCTTGCAATGAGGGCGTTATCTCGGATGGGAAGCGGT
This sequence comes from Salinisphaeraceae bacterium, assembly GCA_041688215.1. Taxonomy (GTDB): domain Bacteria; phylum Pseudomonadota; class Gammaproteobacteria; order Nevskiales; family Salinisphaeraceae; genus JBDNIO01. The sequence continues at coordinate 1,722 of JBDNIO010000185.1, forward strand.
AAGTAGCAGCCTGGATCGCTGTCTGGATGGACGGAAATCAAGTTAACGCTTGAGCCGTCCATTTTTTTTGCGCGGCTCAAGCGGACATCCATATTTCAGGAGTCTGCACAATGAGCGCTATTACCCCAAAACCCGCCCTGCTGGATGACTATTACAGTCGCCAGCAATTAGCCGATGAGCTCGGCATCACTCTACGTTCACTCGAGCGATGGGCCTGGCTTCGTAAAGGCCCAAAACGCACCCGCGTTGGAAATCGCATTTACTACCATCGCGCCGCCGTTATGGCTTGGCTAAAAAGCCAGACCGAAGGGGAGGCCGCATGAAACAAATAAAAAACCCGCCCCGGCTGGCACCGGGCACGGGCTTAAATAATTACTCTTGCACCGCCAATAGTACCACCGCAGCCACCATTGCGCACGCCCTAGACGCCAAACAAACCGGATCAGGAAAATGGCGTGCAAAATGCCCTGCGCATGATGACCACGATCCAAGTTTCGCCATTAGCGAAGGCGAGCGCGGTCCGCTGTTTTATTGTTTTTCAGGCTGCACCCAAGACGAAGTTATCAGCGCACTTCGATCACGTGGGTTATGGCAACAATCCAAAACTCGGAAACCACCCACTAGGCCAGATCAGGCTGCGAAATTGTGGGAGGTTGCACTTCGACACCTAACCCACGGCGAGCCGCTGCAATGGCCACCGCACACAAAGGCATTACCCAAAACCGGCCAAGTCTGGATCGTATGCGGGCCGAGCGCCTGGGCCGCTGCTAGGTCACTGCAAGAACACCGGCGGCATGCACTGGTATGGCCGCATGCGGAACGTGGGTACATTCCCTGCATTGCCTATCGCTGGCCGGTAGCAGGTCGCGACGTAGTGGTGATGGATACGGCACCGGATTCGCTCGCACCTAACGTTGCATGGGCCAATTCTGTGCAGGATTTTGGCCGCATGCTGGTGGCACGTTGGCACGCTAGTTCTGTGCAGGCTTTTGGCGACTTTGAGCCGGTAACTTACCGGGCGGAGGTGCGCCATGCAGCATGAAGTTGTTCAGCTTGAAACCGGCACCAGTGACGAAGCCAGCATCAGTGACGAAGCCAGCATCAAAGGTGAACTTCGCTCACTGGATCGCGTGGCGTTCGATCACAAGCGAGAGGAATTAGCCGAGCGCCACAACATACGCGGCGCGACCTTGGACAAGCTATATAAAGAGTCGCAACGCGATGGCGACCAGGCCAGCGGCGGCACGCTGGATATAGGCGACGTGGAGGCCTGGGCCGATCCTGTCGACGGCGCGGCGCTGCTGGACGAACTGGCCGAGACATTCACTCGTTACGCCAGCTTGCCGGATGGCGGCGCGGATGCCTGCGCATTGTGGACGCTGCACAGCTTCGCCTATGACGCGGGCCTTATATCGCCGCTACTCGCAGTCACTAGCGCCACAAAACGTTGCGGCAAGTCCACGTTGCTAGGCCTGCTCGATCGCACTGTAAGGCGACCATTACCGGCGGCGAATATCACCCATGCAGCGCTGTTCCGGGCAATTGAAAAATGGCGACCCACGTTGTTGATCGACGAAGCCGACTCATTTCTTAAACACAGCGATGAGCTGCGCGGAATCCTGAACAGCGGCCACCGCAAAGACGGCCGGGTAATCCGCACCGTTGGCGATGACCACGAACCGCGCATATTCAGCACCTGGGGACCGAAGGCGATTGCGCTTATCGGAAACCTGCCCGGAACACTCGCAGACCGATCAATTGAAATCCCGATGCGGCGGCGCACACCTGGCGAAGTTATCCAGCGGCTGAAAGCAGGCCAGACGTTTTACCCGTTGCCACAAAAAGCGGCGCGCTGGACCGATGACAAACTGAACGAAATCAGGAAAGCCGATATTGACCCACCTGCAAGCCTGAATGATCGCGCGGCGGATAATTGGCGGCCGCTGTTATCGATTGCGCATGTTGCTGGTGGTGACTGGCCACAGCAGGCGCTAGCCGCATTGCACGCGCTCGAAAATGAGAGCGAGGACGATAACGCGGGCGTGATGCTGCTGGCCGACATTAAGACTCTGTTCGACAAGCGCGGCGAGGACCGCATCACGTCACTTATGTTGGCTGGCTATCTGGAATCGCTAGAGGATCGACCCTGGCCGGAATGGAGGCAAGGCAAACCGATCACCCCGCGCCAGATTGCAAAACAATTATCCGCATTTAGGATCAAACCGCAGACCGTGCGTATCGGCGATGACACCGCCAAGGGATACAAGCGCGAGGCCTTCGCGGATGCCTTCACCCGCTATGCCCCTGATTTATCCGTCACAACGTCACAACCTTTACAGGACAAGGCTTACAGCGATTATGCAACCGTCACACGCGGCGAAGCTGTGACGGATATAAAAACTCACAAACCATTGGCACATAAGGCTTGTGACGTTGTCACGGATGAAATACCCCAAAACCGGGAGGTACTGTGAAAACACTTCCCGAACGCATGATTCACACCACCCGACTGCACCAGGCAGACATCGCCAATGAGGACGGCGAGCTGGTGCTGTATCGCGGTCACCTGATACCGCCAACGCTCAAACTAGGCCTGAAAGAGAACAGGGCCGAGATATTGAGATTACTTTCCAGTGATTTTAACGGGCGGGCCTGATAAATGAGAAAACGCAGAACCAAAGATCAGATAATCCAGCTTGAAAGCCAGATATACGCAGACCTGGCTTACGACCACCCTCAATCAGTCCGCCATGTGTTTTACCGCATGACTGACCCTCGGCTACCTGAACCAGTAGAGAAAACCGAACAAGGGTATAACCAAGTGCAAAGCCGCATGACGAAGATGCGCCGCGCTGGTCGCCTACCCTATGGCTGGATCACAGACGCCACCCGGCGCGGGTATCACACAAACACCTTCGCGGATGGCGGCGACTTCATAACAGCGATGTGCGGCGCTTACCGGGGCGACCTATGGCAACACTCCGGCCATTACGTCGAAGTCTGGTGCGAATCCCGATCAATCGCAGGAACAATAGAAGGTCTTTGCAGTGAACTGGCTGTTAGTCTCTACCCTGCTGGCGGATTCACTAGCCTGACCCTGGCATACCAGTCCGCTGAATATATAAACGATGCTGCACAGGGCCGACCCGCCGAAGTTATTTATATAGGTGACTACGATCCTGCTGGCGTGCTGATCGACCGCAGCATTGAAAGCGAGCTGCGCAGACACCTGAAAGGCGGTATTGACCTTAACTTCCACCGCATTGCAGTTACCCCGGAACAGATTCGGGAGCATGACCTACCAACCAAACCACGCAAGGCCAGCGAGCGGCGTGCACCTGAAATCGAACGCACCGTCGAGGCTGAGGCAATGCCGGCGTATATCCTGCGCCAACTGCTAAGGGATGCCGTCGAGCAATTCTTACCACCACAGGCACTGGATGTAGTGAAGCAAGCAGAGATCAGCGAACGCGCCCACCTGGAACAGCTCGGTCTGATATTGCAGGACAACAGCATCATGGATGTGTTGGACGAATTGGAAGGAATTTAGGGGTGAAATGGATGGGGGAATTGCCAATTGAAAAGCACGCCAGAACAGCACCAGTTGCGTTATATCTCAGGATTCACTGTGTCTATAGATTCATAATCAATAGGTTAATGGTAGTAAGTGTATGATTGAACGATAATATTTGTCTTATGACTTCGCTGGTGTCCGCCTAGTGTCCATGCCAATCTATAACTCGACAGTTTATAGCGATAAAGAGCATGGGCCGAAACTGCCACACCTGCGAACATCCGCGTCGAGCACAGATAGAACTCGCACTTGCTAGGCGCGTCCCTTATCGCGCGCTTGAGCGCCAATATGGCGTTACCAAGGATTCGCTATCACGCCATAAACGTGAACACTTACCGCCCCAAGTTGAAGCAAGTCTGCTAGCAACTGCCCGCCCGACCGGCGTTGACCTGGACAAGCTGCGACAGAGTGAATCTGAAGGGCTGCTGCAAACAATTGTTTACCAGCGAGCACGCTTGTTTACACTGCTAGACGAGGCCGAAGATATGGGCGATATAAGAGCCGCTGCGCAAGTACACGGCCGCCTAACCAGCAATGCAGAGTTCACCGCCCGGCTGCTAGGGGAAATCAGCACGGCTGCACAGCACGTCACGAACAATCTGATTGTGTCGGATGAATATCTGGCATTAAGATCTGCACTTGTGCAAGCGCTTAGGCCATACCCCAAAGCCCGCAAAGCTGTTGCCAAGGTATTGCAGCAACGCGAGGCCATAGAGCCACCAGAGCGCGTTATTGAGCACGATCATGTTGGCGAATGACTTCGCGCGCGCACTTGATCCCGTAAATCTAATGGCTGATGCGGGTATGGACCCTGACCCCTGGCAAGCCAAGCTGCTGCGCTCGGACCACGACCGGCACCTACTGCTATGTTCGCGCCAGTCCGGGAAATCCACAACATGCGCCGCACTGGCACTGCACCAGGCCTTTTATGATCCGGGCTTAGTTCTACTGATCGCACCGGCGCAACGCCAGTCACAAGAACTATTCCGCAAAGTGCTGGACCTATACAACCAGCTTGACGATGCACCGCGCAAGGTTAACGAATCCGCCCTACGAATGGAACTGGACAACGGGAGCCGGATTATTGCTCTACCCGGCACTGAGGCCACCATACGCGGTTACAGCGCCGCCAAGACTATCGTTGTAGATGAAGCATCCCGCGTCGAGGATGATCTGTTCGCAGCAGTGCGCCCGATCCTGGCGACAACGCAAGGGCGATTGATCGCACTCACCACGCCATACGGTAAGCGCGGCTGGTTTTACGAGGCATGGGATACCGGCAAGGGGTGGCAGCGCACAAAAATCACCGCGCACGATTGCCCGCGTATCGGCCGCGCATGGTTAGAAGATGAAGCCGCCCTGATTGGCGAATGGCAGTTTCGACAAGAATATCTATGTCAATTCGTGGATACGGAAGAACAATTTTTTTCGTCTGCTGTGATTCAAGCCGCAATGGATGATGAGGTAATGCCGCTATGGGATTAGATTGCAAACTTCGCAACGTTGTCGGCGTCGACTTGGGCCAGACACATGACCCGACCGCGATCGCAGTGATACAGGTCCATAAATGGCTTGCGCACGAAAACGATGACGTAGTTCAAAAGACACGGATTACCGTCCCGCACTTGGAGCGCTTACCGCTTGGCATAACTTACCCGGCGCAAGCGGCGTATGTTGGCGAGCTGCTACGGCGTGAACCCCTGGCCAGTAGTCAGACTGATCTGATTATCGATCACACCGGCGTTGGCAGACCTGTTTACGATCTGTTCGTTCAAGCCGGATTGCGTCCCACCGGATTGATTATCACCAGTGGCGAAAAAGCGAGGCGAACCGCTACCGGCTGGAGCGTATCCAAGCTGCAACTAATTAGCCGTCTGCAAGCCGAGCTGCATCAGGAACGTTTAAGAATCAGCACGAAGTTAAAAGACGCGAATGCACTTGCAAAAGAATTGCAGGATTTTCGCGTAAATCTAACAAGCGCTGGTAATGCGGTTTTCGCCGCCCGCATCGGCGCGCATGACGATCTTGTTCTAGCGCTGGCAATTGCAACATGGGAAGCCACCAGCACAAGCGGCACCACCATCGAACCTTTAAGACTTTAGGAGTATTAAAAATGGCTGAAGAAAATGAGTTAATGACCGCACTGGAAGACGAAGTCGAGCGGCTGAAAAAACACAATGCACAACTGCTGGCTGAAAAGAAAAGCGCCACTAGCGACGCCGCCGACCTGCTCATCGAGCGCAATAAGTACGCGGCAGAAATTACCCGACGCGACGATGTGCCGATGCGGGCGGTATTCGAGCAACTGGC
>JBDNIO010000186.1:0-35283 GCA_041688215.1 Salinisphaeraceae bacterium
CCCAGGATTTGCCGCGCCACGCTGCGGCGATGCACTTCGTCGGGGCCGTCATAAATGCGGGCGGCGCGTTCTTGGCGATAGTACCAGGCGATGATGGTGTCGTCGGTCATGCCGAGCGCGCCGTGGGCTTGCAGGGCGCGGTCGAGTACCCGCTGCAGAGTGTTGGCAACGAGGTATTTAATCATCGCGATTTCGGTGCGTGCGGCTTTCCAGCCCAAAGTATCGCCGGTCCACGCCGCTTTCAGGACCATGGTTCTTGCAGCTTCGATTTCCGCGGCGTTGTCGGCAATCCAGGTTTGCACGGTTTGCTGGTCGGCCAGTTTTACGCCGTCTGCAACTTCACGGGTCAGGGCCTGTTTGCACAGCAATTGCTGCGCACGTTTGCAGATACCGAGCCAGCGCATACAGTGGTGGATGCGCCCCGGGCCGAGTCTTTTTTGTGCCAGCAGAAATCCTTGGCCCTCCGGACCCAGGCGGTTTTCCACTGGTACGTGGCAGTCTTCAAACTTGATTTCCGCGTGGCTAAAATAGCCGCTGCCGGCGTGGCCCATAACCGGCACGTTGCGCACGAAATTCAGCCCCAGGGTGTCGGCGGGGACGATGATCATGGAGGCGCGTTGGCGTTTTTGCGCGTCCGGATTGGTCACCGCCATAACGATTGTGAACGCGGAACCCTCGAAGCATGAGGTAAACCATTTGTGGCCATTGATGACGTATTCGTCGCCGTCGCGCACCGCCGTGGCCTGCAATAAAGTGGGGTTGGAGCCGGCGGTGTTTTTATCCGTCATGGCAAAACAACTTCGGGTTTCGCCGGCGGCCAGGGGTTCAAGATAGGTCTGTTTTTGCGCGTCGCTGCCGAATTCAATCAGCAGCTCCATGTTGCCGGCGTCCGGCGCCTGCGCACCGAAAACATAATGACCAACCGGGGTTTGGCCCATCACCTCTGAGAGCAAACCTAAGTCCAGCAGGGATAGACCCATGCCGCCGAGCTCATTGGGCAGATTCGGCGCCCACATTCCGATAGCTTTTATCTTTTCACGCTTTTCCTGCAGTACCGGCTCGATGGCATACCAGTCGTGACCCTGAAGTTGCGGTTCCAGCGGGATGAGTTCTTTTTCTACAAACGCTTGCGCACGGTCGAGCAGGACGCGGGTTTGTTCGGGTATTGAAAAGTCCATGGGAGTCTCCGAGTGCGTTATCTGTGGGTAATTATTGCGGGATCATTTTCCAGACGCATGTGTGAGGCATCATTGAACCCCATCAGGCGCCAGCCGTTTTTGTTGGACTGAAATTTGGTAAACGAGGCGTTATATATGGTCCAGTTGATCTGAATCATCATGTCGTCGGAAACCCCAAGGGCGCTGCCTGTGGCCACAGCAATCGGGCCGCCTGAGGTAAACAGGGCAATGCGCGCATCGCGGCCGAAGTCCCTATGGATATCCGCCAGGCCGTCGCGCACACGCTGGCGAAAATGCTGCCAGCTTTCGAAGTTCTCAATCTCGTGCGGCTCCCCGGCAAGCCACAGACGCGTCATTTGCGCAAAGGCCTTCTGGAATAACCGGCGGTCTTTGAACAAGGCGTCTTTCTGCTCGGCCAGCGCGGCATCCTGTGCCAGCACGCGTGGCATGTAGGCGGCAAACAGCGAACCGGCATCGTATTCGTTAAACGCCGGACGGGTCTGTATTTCCGGTGCGCCGTCGAAGGCCGTGGCTGCCTGTTCAGCGGTGACTTGCTGGCGGGACATATCGCCGGCAACCAGAACATCAAATGCCAGTCCCTGAGCGACGAGCGCACGCCCGGCAATTCTTGCTTGTTGCTCGCCCAGCGGCGAAAGCTTGTCGTAATTGGCCTTGCCGAAGGAGGCCTGACCGTGGCGTATCATTAAAAGTTGCGACATACGGGCAACTTATACGGGTCCTGGCGGGCTGTCAATATCGAACGAACGTTCGATATATAAACTGATCAGAGTGACGCCTGCTTTGACGCCCGCGTCGCAGGCATCATAATACCCGGCCAACGATACGCAACGGCGAACAGGGTTTGCAGCGAACTGGAATGATGACTCAATCAAAAAACTGGATGATCTACGGCGCTAACGGCTATACCGGAGAATTGATCGCACGGGAAGCGGTCAAGCAGGGATTGCAGCCGGTTCTGGCTGGCCGTAGCGCAGGCAAACTAACGCCGCTAGCGGAAGAACTGGGCCTGGAATCCCGGATTTTTAATCTGGATGACGGCAATGAACTGGTTCGCCAGCTCGGGGACATGGCGTTGGTATTGCATTGCGCCGGGCCGTTTTCCGCGACCGCGCCGCCCATGATTGAAGCCTGCATTGCCAGCGGTACGCATTATCTGGATATTACCGGCGAAATATCGGTATTTGAACACGCATTTTCGCAGCACTGGATGGCTAACGAGGCGGGCGTTGTACTGTGCCCGGGGGTCGGTTTCGACGTTATTCCCACCGATTGTATAGCGGCGTACCTGAAAGAAGCCCTGCCGGATGCCATCCATCTGGCACTGGGATTTGATTCGCGCTCGGGCATGTCGCCGGGTACCGCCAAATCCTCCATCGAAGGCCTGGCCGGCGGTGGTAAGGTGCGTAAAGGTGGCGGGATTACCACCGTGCCGCTGGCGCACGGGATACGCCGGATCGATTTTGGAGATGGTAAGAAACTGGCGATGACCATTCCCTGGGGCGACGTCTCCACCGCCTGGTTTACCACCGGCATTCCGGATATTGAAGTTTACGTTCCCTCTTCCGCGAAGTTGATCAAACGCCTGCGGCAGATGGACGTGGCGCGGCCCGTGCTGGGTACCTGGCCGGTGCAAAAACTGCTGAAGGCCATGGTGGCCAGACGCGTGACGGGCCCAAGCGCGGAAAAGCGCGAACAAATGCCGACCTTTGTCTGGGGCCAGGCCGTGAACGCCGAGGGCGAGATGCGTACCGCGCGCATCACCACCGCCAACGGCTATACCGTAACCATTTACGGCTCGCTGGAAGTAGCGAAATTTCTGCTCGAAAACAAGGTGGAAGGCGGCATATATACGCCCTCGAAACTGGCGGGCAAAGAACTGGTATTGCGCTTGCCCGGCTCCGGAGAGTTGAGCATGATTCCGCCTGCGTAGCTGTTGCAAGGCAAGCGACACACTTGCCCTACAGTGTCGCGGTATCCAGACCGTAGTATTTAACCAGCAGCTTATATAGCGCGGGATGGTGCTCGGCCAGTTCGGCGCCGCGCTGAATATAGGTTTCCGTAGCCACGGCGAAAAACTCTGCCGGATTAGTGGCGCCGTAGTCATCGAGCACGGCCGAGGGCTTACCTTGCAAGCGGGCATACTCGCTTGTGAAAATTTCCGACCATTCGGAATAATCCGAAAGCATTGGTGCGCCTATCGCCTGCGGGTTTTCAAAATCCAGTTGATGCGCGAACTCATGCACGATTACGTTATGCGCTGCGCCCTCACTGGCCGCCTGCACGTCGTCCCACGACAAAATAACCCGGCCCGAATCCCAGGCCTCGCCCGCCAGCAAGTCCGGCGCATCGCTGACCAGACCCATTTCATCCGGCTGGTCGTGATGCACATAGAACGCGCTCGGGTAAACCAGAATAGACGCCAGCGCAGGGTAACAATCCGCATCGGGCTGCAGGCATAACAAACAGGCGTGGCCGGTGATGGTCATGCGCACCCGCTCGTCGATCTCGAAACCGGCACAGCCATAGAATGATTTTTCTGCCAGAAATACCTGAATCTGGCCCTCCAGCCGCTGTTTTTGCGCGCGCGGCAAACGTCTATATAACGGCAGATTACTTTTAAGAATGCGGCGCTGGGCGCGCGACAAGGCCTGGCTTGCCAGGCGTTTATGCCTTGCCTGACGTAGCAGCGGCGGCAGGAACAGCCATAACAGAGCCACGGCCACCGCCACGATAACTACCGCGATAGCGAGCATTACCGGGGTGTTATTCGTTGGCCACGCCGTGCGGCACGTGCCCGGCGGTGACGTGCTCGGCCGCGGAACCGATATGGGTTTGCTGATCGTCAAAGAAAATATCGGCGCCGAAAGCACGCAGGAACTCGCCTTTGTCCTTGCCGCCCAGAAACAGCGCCTCGTCGATACGGATGTTCCATACGCGCAGGGTACGTATTACGCGTTCGTGCGCCGGCGCGCCGCGTGAAGTTACCAGCGCGGTGCGGATGGGGCAGGCTTGCGGGTCGTATTCCGACTGGATGTGGTACAGCGCTTCCAGAAAGCCCTTGAACGGGCCGCCGGGCAACGGGTCATTCGCCGAGGTGACTTCGCTGTCGGCAAACGCGGCCAGACCCTGCTCCTTGAAGATACGCTCGGCCACATCCGAGAACAGTACGGCGTCGCCGTCGAACGCGATTTTTAATGCGCCGGCGCCGCTGCTGCGCGGGCGGGTGGGCACGATAGTAGCGGCGGCGTAACCGGCTTCCAGCGCAGCGCGCACATCGTCCGGATCGGCGGATAAAAACAAATGCGCGCCAAACGGTGCCACATAACGATAAGGCGATTCGCCACTGGTAAATGCGGCGCGTGCGATGTCGAGCTTGTGATGGGTAATCGAATTGAACACCCGCAGGCCGGTATCCGCGCTGTTGCGGGATAACAGAATCACTTCCACGCGCTGCCGGCTGGCCTCGTTAAGCCCTAGCAATTTTTTGGTCAGGCCAAAGGCTACGCCCGGCTCGAGCACATCTTCTTCGTGCTCAATCTGATAACGGCAATAGGTCTCGCGGCCCTGTTGCTGAAAAACCTGATGCGACTCTTCCAGGTCAAACAGCGCACGCGAGGAAATGGCGATAACCAGCTTGGTGTTGGCGCTTGCTTTCATACCGCTATGCTAGGGCATACGCCCCTATCGGACCAGTGAGTGCGAATACGGCATTTTCACCGGGGACGCAGACCCATTATGCTATGCGCCCTGATCATCGGCCCCTGCGCCCTAATCTGATCGCACGCCTTACCCTTCCCGCGAGACCGGCCATGCCTTCGATACGCCAATATAGCTGGAAAGACCTGGTCCGCATCGGCGTGGGTATTGTCATGCTTATCCTGGGTCTTGTAGGGCTGGTGTTACCGGTACTGCAGGGCGTACTGTTTCTGATTGTCGCTGCCTTTTTGCTCGCGCCCTATAGCCGCTTCATCCGCCGCCGCCTGGAATGGAGCAAGCAACGCTTTCCCGGCGTGCACGAGAAAGCGGATAGCTTCAAGCGCAAATATTTTTCGGATAAAAATGCGGAATAGCGACTGCGTCAACCCTCTGGCCCGACGCGAAACCCAATAGTGGCGCAAAACAACACCCAAGGCGGCGCACGTCTGGTGCATGGCTCCGTGCCACGACTGCTGGCGAGCATGTCGATCCCCATGGCTTGGGGCATTCTGGCGGTAATAACTTTCAATATTGCCGATACTTTTTTCGTGGGTCAGCTCGGTACCACGCCATTGGCCGCGCTTTCGTTTACCTTTCCAGTGGTGATGGCGGTAACCAGTCTCGCGCTTGGTTTGGGGATTGGTACGGCATCGGTACTGGCGCGCGCCATTGGTAGTAAGACGCAAGCAGAGGTACAGCGTCTCACCACCGACAGCCTGGTGTTATCGACTCTGCTGGTTGCTGTAATCGCTGCGCTGGGGCTACTCACGATCGAGCCGCTTTTTACGCTGTTGGGCGCGGGCCGGGAAGTATTGCCGCTGATACGCGAATACATGCTTTTCTGGTATCTCGGCATGCCGTTTCTGGTGGTGCCCATGATCGGCAATTTCGCGATGCGCGCCGCTGGCGAAGCGCGGCTGCCGAGTCTGTTAATGATGGTGGGGGCGGCTATCAATATTTGCCTGGATCCGCTGCTGATATTCGGCGCGGGGCCATTCCCGGCGCTGGGGATACAGGGAGCAGCAATAGCTTCGGTATGCGCCCGTGTCTGTACGCTGGCCGCCGCGATTCTGATTCTGCAGCGTATGCGGCTAATCGCCTGGACCTGGCCGCGGATGTCGCACTTAATGAAATCCGCGCGTGAAATTTCGTACATCGCGGTACCAGCCGCCGCCACGAACGTGATCAATCCGCTATCCGTCGGCGTTATTACCGCTATCGTTGCCAGTTATGGGCAACCCGCAGTTGCCGGCTTTGGCGTGGCTACACGCATCGAGGCGCTGGCGCTTATTCCACTGCTCGCACTCACGGCCGGTCTGGGGCCATTGATCGGACAGAACTGGGGTGCAGGTGCGCGGGACCGGGTGGCGCAGGCACTACATTTCAGCAACAAATTTTCCCTGATCTGGGGTGTTGTGGTGGCGTTGTTGTTAGCGCTGCTGGCGCCGGTTATCGTGCCGCTGTTTGATGATCATCCCGAAACCATTGCGGCCGCGACGTTGTATCTCTGGATTGTACCCTTGAGTTTTACCGCCTACGGCATCCTCATCTGTGTGAACTCCGCACTCAATGCGGCAGGCCGGCCGCTGATTGCGACTTCGTTGATGTTCGCCCGCACGTTTGGCTTATACGTACCGCTAGCGTGGATGGCGGCGCACTGGTTTAACCTGGGTATGGTTTTCGCGGCCGCGGCTGCCGCCAGTTTTTTATCCGGCGCGGTTGCCTGGCGTCTGGGTTTGCGGCTGACGCGTTAAGCCCGAAAATTCAGACACACCCACCGGCGGGGACTCAGGTATCCATAGCCAGATCCTTGATTTTGCGAGTTAGCGTATTGCGGCCCCAGCCCAGCAAGCGCGCGGCTTCCTGTTTGTGCCCCCCGGTCTGGCCCAGTGCGGCCTGGATAAGTACCCGCTCGAAATCCGGTAGGAATTCATCCAGCAGCTTTTCGCTGCCTTGCGCCAGACGGCGCTGCGCCCAACGTGCCAAGTGCTGATCCCAAGTGCCGGCCGTGGCACCGGGTTCAACCACGCCGCTGGTTTGCGCCGCATTTTCCGTGGCGCCCAACTCGGGTGGCAGATCATCCAGCACCACTTCGTTGCCCGGAGCCATAACGGTGAGCCAGCGGCAAAGATTTTCCAACTGGCGCACGTTGCCCGGCCAGTTCAGCGTGCCCAGAAAATCTGTTACCTGCGGGTGCAAGGCCTTGGCCGGGGTATCGAGCTCTGCCGCCGCACGTTGCATGAAAAATTTCAGCAGCAATGGGATATCCGCCAAGCGCTCGCGCAGCGGGGGCACGCGCATGCGAATTACGTTGATGCGGTGGAACAGGTCCTCGCGGAAACTGCCCGCGGATACTTTTTTCTCAAGATCCTGATGGGTGGCCGCGATAATGCGCACATTTACCGAAACCGGCACGTGGCCGCCGACGCGGTAAAACTGGCCGTCTTGCAGCACCCGCAGTAATCGCGTTTGCAGTTCGGCCGGCATGTCGCCGATCTCATCCAGAAACAGGGTGCCGCCGTCGGCCTGTTCAAAGCGGCCGCGACGTTGTCCGGCGGCGCCGGTGAACGCGCCTTTTTCGTGGCCAAAAAATTCTGATTCCACCAGATCTTTCGGAATCGCTGCGGTGTTTATGGCGATGAAGGGTTTGTCCGCACGTGGACTGTTTTCATGCAGGGCGCTGGCAACCAGCTCCTTGCCAGTGCCCGATTCGCCGGTAATCAACACGGTGATATTGGAATGGCTCAAGCGCCCGATGGCACGAAAGACTTCCTGCATGGCCGGGGCTTCGCCAATAATTTGCGAACTGGGTTTATGCTCTGGCGGCTGCTGGCCCTTGTTTTCCTTGTTCAACTGCGCGGCGCGCAGCACAAGCTCCACAGCCTCGTCTACATCGAAGGGCTTGGGCAGGTATTCGAATGCGCCACCGCGATAGGCGGCGACTGCGCTTTCCAGGTCGGAATGCGCGGTCATGATAATAACTGGCAGTTTGGGCCGCAGCGCGTGCACCCGCTCGAGCAGGTCCAGACCGCTAATACCGGGCATTCGAATATCACTGATCAGGACATCGGGTGTGTCCTCGTCCAGGGCATCAATCAACTCGACACCGCCCGGGTAAACCGCTGTCTCGATACCGGCGCTAGTCAGCGCACGTTCGAGAACCCAGCGAATGGATTCGTCATCGTCGACAACCCAGGCTTTTAGCGCCACTGTCATTATGCTTCAACCCTGTTCATGTTTTTGCTACCGGTATCTCCTGCAAGGGCAGGTGCACGGAAAATAGAGTATGGCCGGGTCGGCTTTCGCACTCGATCAGGCCCCCATGCAAGTGCACCAGATACTGGGCAATCGGCAAACCCATGCCGCTGCCATCCGCCCGCGTGGTGACCATGGGATGGAAAATATTGGGCAGGACTTCTTCAGGGATGCCGGGGCCGTTGTCGATAACATCCATGCGCACGACCAGGCGATGCTGCACCCGCCCGATGGTGAATAGGCGCTGCGTGCGGGTACGCAGGGTAATGCGCCCGTTATCCGCCAGCGCCTGCACGGCGTTACCCACCAGGTTGAGAACCACCTGTATGAGTTGTTCCCGATCGGCGTATATGGGCGGAATACTGGGGTCGTAATCGCGCTCGAACGCGGCATCGGCCGGCATTTCCGACGCCACCAGCTGGCGCACGTATTCCAGTGCTTCGTGCACGTTCATCTGTTCTTTTTTCGGCGGCTGGCGCGGGCCAAGCATGCCGTCTACCAGGTTTTGCAGTCGATCGGCCTCGCGGATAATTACGCTGGTGTATTCCCGCATTCCGGCGTCGTCAATTTCACGTTCGAGTAGTTGTGCGGCACCGCGCAGGCCACCGAGCGGGTTTTTGATCTCGTGCGCCAAGCCCCGCAACATTTCACGATTGGCCAGGTTCTGATGACGCATATGGTCTTCGCGCGAGATGCGCAGGTGGCGATCGAGCGAAAAAAATTCCAGCAACAGGCGGGCTTCCCCGTTGCTATCATTAAACGGCGTGGCGGTGCAATCGACCGTGATTGCGTCGCCGCTATTGGTATGTAAACGCACTTCGCGTTCGGTGTAGGCGGCGCCCTGGGTTAGTGCCTCGCGCAGCCGGTCGGCCTGATGCGCCAGATGTGGCAGGGCTTTGTCTATGGAATCGGTTCCACAATGGCGCGCACTTACCGCGAACAGGATTTCGCTGGCGGGATTCATGTAAGTGACCCGCAGGCGCGCGTCCAGACACACAACAGCCGTGGCGATGTTATCCAGAATGGTATCCGGACGGACGCTAAGGGGAGGGCTTGAGGACGTCATGTTATTTATAGAAGCAAGACTTGCGCCAGTACATTAGGTCCTGATTTTAGTATAAAAACAGGCTTTTTGCACCATCTTGGTGCAAATACGGAATCTAGTGACTGCGCAGCCGTTAGCAGTTAGCCGTGGGCCAGGCGCTCACCTATGGATTTTTTCAAGGGCCGGCGGGGCCCGTGTTTGTACCGAAGCGTGGCGCCGCGGGTGTGCCAGGGGAACGCGTGCTGGGGGGCGCGGTGACTGCACCAGTCGGTTGCTGGTCGGTCGGCCGCGGCGCGGTCTGGTTAACCGGAGACAAAACCGAAGGTGGTTTCATATAGAACACTACCGCCGGCGAGCGGGTGATTTCCCGGCCTCCGGCCACCACCGCAACGCTGATCTGATGCTCGCCACGGGCAATACCCTGTAGCTGGATGGATGTTTGCTTCGTGGGCGAAACCGCGGTTGCTGACCCGTCCAGATAATAGACCAGGGCCTGGTCTGGCGCCAACGCCGGACTGATGGCAGCTTGGGCCGATACCAGGCCACGCCCGTCGCGAAAGGTTTCCTCGGGCAAGGGACGGATAATTGCCACGTCTGGTCCGCTGTTTACATCGGTTTTCGCCTTGCTGGTTGGCGACACTACGGGTTGGGTAACTTTCTGTTCGTCGAGGCCCTGCAGCGTTGGCAAATCCGCCGGTTTTGCGTTGGCTACCGGCTTGTCGCTGTAATGCACGGTGCCCTCGGCATCCACCCATTTGTAGATTTCCGCCGTTACCGGCAAGGCCCAGATTAAGGGCACAAACATCAGCCCGAGCAGCTGCGTTTTCATTGGCCCAAGATAGCGCCGTTATTTCTGGGGAGCAACAAAAAAAACGCCCCAGGCCCTTTACAAAAAGGCCGGGGCGTCTACATAAGCGAATAACCGCTCACCAGAGTTTTTGACTAGAGGGAGTAGTACATGTCGAACTCGACCGGGTGGGTGGTCATGTTCAGGCGCAGCACTTCTTCCATTTTTAGCTTGATGTAGCCGTCGATCGCGTCGTCGGTGAACACGTCGCCGGCTTTCAGGAAATCGCGGTCCTGGTCAAGCGCATCCAGCGCTTCCTTGAGTGACTGGGCCACGGTGGGAATCGTCTTTTCTTCTTCCGGCGGCAAATCGTAAAGATCCTTGTCCATGGCTTCGCCGGGATGGATCTTGTTCTGAATACCGTCCAGGCCCGCCATCATTAATGCGGTAAACGCGAAGTAGGGGTTGGCAGTCGCATCCGGGAAACGCACTTCAATACGGCGCGCCTTGGGTGAGGACACCCAGGGGATACGAATCGACGCCGAGCGGTTGCGCGCGGAATAGGCCAGCAGTACCGGCGCTTCGAAGCCCTTGACCAGACGTTTGTAACTGTTGGTTGAGGCGTTGGCGAAGGCGTTGATCGCTTTGGCGTGCTTAATAATCCCGCCGATGTAGAACAACGCCATTTCAGACAGGCCACCGTACTCTTCACCGGCGAACAGGTTCTTGCCATCCTTGGACAGGGACTGATGCACGTGCATGCCACTGCCGTTATCGCCTACCAACGGTTTGGGCATAAAGGTAGCCGTCTTGCCAAAGCTGTGCGCCACGTTGTGCACGCAGTATTTGTAGACCAGTGTTTCGTCAGCTTTCTTCACCAGGGTGTTGAAAAGCATGCCGATTTCGCCCTGCCCGGCGGTGCCGACTTCATGGTGATGCACTTCAATGGTCAGGCCCATTTCTTCCATGGCCAGGCACATGGCCGAGCGGATGTCCTGCTGGGAATCGACCGGCGGTACAGGGAAGTAGCCGCCCTTGGCGCCCGGGCGATGGCCCATGTTGCCGTCGGTATATTGCTTTTCCGAGTTCCAGTAGGCTTCTTCGGAGTCGATGCTGTAGCCGGCGCCACGCATTTCAGAGTGCCAGTTGACCGAATCGAAAATAAAGAATTCGGCTTCGGGGCCAAAAGCCGCGCTATCGGCAATGCCAGTGGACTTCAGATAGGCCTCGGCGCGCTTGGCAATGGTACGCGGGTCGCGCTCATAGCCTTGCATGGTATTGGGTTCAATAACATCGCAACGTAGAATCGCGGTAGGCTCTTCAAAGAAGGGGTCCATCATCGCGGTTTCGGGGTCCGGCATGAGGATCATGTCGGATTCGTTAATGCCTTTCCAGCCGTCGATGGAGGAGCCGTCGAACATCTTGCCTTCTTCAAAGAACTCATCATCGACCATGCTGGCCGGCAGCGTAACGTGCTGCTCCTTGCCGCGGCTATCACAAAAACGCAGGTCGACAAACTTGGCGCCCTGATCCTTTATCAACTTCAGTGCATCACTACTCGCCATGGTTCCTCCTTCGTGGGAATCTGACTGGTTACTTAAGCCGCACGCACCCGCGCCGACCACAAAATGGGGACCACTATAAAGGCAGTTTTCGTGCCAGACCAGTATTTCTTTTCAGAATGGGGATTTCTCCGCAGCAATTCCAATATAAACGCACCATAATAATGCGCATTTGCCTGCAATTGCACCGAATAAGTGCATGTTTGGGTTGTTCCTGCGGCTGTTTTGCCTGCGGGTAGTCCGTTATACTGCGACCGCTTAAGACAGTGGGCCAACGCTTTATTTATGGACTTTCAGGAACTTATTCTCACGCTCCAGCGTTTCTGGGCCGAACGCGGTTGCGTGGTCGTGCAGCCGCTGGATATGGAAGTCGGGGCCGGTACCTTCCACCCTGCCACGTTTTTACGCTCCATTGGCCCGGAACCCTGGCGGGCGGCCTATGTGCAGCCCTCCAGGCGACCCACGGATGGCCGCTACGGGAATAATCCTAACCGCTTGCAGCATTATTATCAGTTCCAGGTCCTGCTGAAACCCTCGCCACCGGACATTCAGGCGCTGTATCTGGAGTCACTCCAGGCGCTGGGCATTGATCCGCTGGTGCACGATATCCGCTTTGTTGAAGACAACTGGGAATCACCCACACTCGGCGCCTGGGGGCTGGGTTGGGAGATCTGGCTCAACGGGATGGAAATTACCCAGTTCACTTATTTCCAGCAGGTAGGTGGCCTGGACTGCCGGCCCGTAAGCGGCGAGATCACCTATGGCCTGGAGCGCATCGCGATGTACCTGCAGGCGGTGGAAAGCGTTTACGACTTGGTCTGGAGCCGTTCAGACCAGGGCATCGTAACCTACGGTGATGTTTACCATCAGAATGAAGTCGAACAGTCCGCCTATAACTTTGAACACGCCGACATACCAGCGCTGTTCGCACGCTTTGATCAGCACCAGGGTGAATGTCAGGCGCTGATCGAAAAACAACTACCTTTACCCGCGTTTGAGCGCATGTTGCAGTGCTCGCATACTTTTAATCTGCTGGATGCGCGCCGCGCTATTTCCGTTACCGAGCGCCAGGCCTACATTCTGAAGGTACGCGCCTTGGCACGCGCCATTGCCGCAGGCTATTTCGCCGCGCGTGAGGCGCTGGGCTTCCCAATGTGTAACAAGACCGCCGCATGAGTCAAACCCTGCTTATAGAAATAGGTGCCGAGGAATTACCGCCCAAGGCATTGCTGCGGTTATCCAATGCGTTCAGCCGCTCAGTTAGCGACGGCTTGATCCAGTCCGGCTTGCAAACGG
Organism: Salinisphaeraceae bacterium; assembly: GCA_041688215.1. Taxonomy (GTDB): domain Bacteria; phylum Pseudomonadota; class Gammaproteobacteria; order Nevskiales; family Salinisphaeraceae; genus JBDNIO01. Next base: position 12,841 of record JBDNIO010000186.1, read on the forward strand.
ACGCGGTAACAGCTTACGCCACACCGCGTCGTCTGGCCGTGTCCATCGCCGGCGTTGACGTCAAGGCGGCTGACCAAACTATAGAAAAACTCGGTCCGGCAGTGGAAAAAGCCTTCACGGCAGATGGCCAAACCACCCCCGCCGCCAGCGGCTTTGCGCGCTCCTGCGGTGTTGCGGTTACCGAGCTGGAACAGCGTGACACGGATAAGGGTAAACGCCTGGCTTACCGGGGCATCGAGCCGGGGCGGACACTGGCGAACATCGTGCCCGAAATACTGGAAAGTGCGCTCAAGGCGCTGCCAATTCCCAAGCGCATGCGATGGGGCAACAGTCAGGAGGCCTTTGTGCGGCCGGTACACTGGATCGTCGCCATGCACGGCGTGGACGTGATACCGCTCAGCCTGTTCGATTGCGCTGCCGCAAACATCACGCATGGGCATCGTTTCCATTGTGGCCAGCCCATAACCCTAGCGCATGCCGACGACTACGCCGCGCGCCTGCTTGATCCAGGGTATGTGATTGCCGACTTTTGCGAGCGGCGTTCACGCGTGCTGGAACAGGTCTGCGCAACGGCAACCGCCAGACAGGGCGAGGCCCTGGTTGACGATGCGCTGCTCGAGGAGGTCACTGCGCTGGTCGAATGGCCAGTTGCGCTTGCCGGTAGCTTTGACCCGGGTTATCTGGTGCTGCCGCGCGAGGTCCTGGTCGCCACCCTGCAGGGACATCAACGCTATTTTCCTGTGGTTGGTACAGACAGCAGGCTTTTACCCTGTTTCATAACCATCGCCAACATCGAAAGCAAGGACCCGGCGCAGGTTGTTGCCGGCAACGAGCGGGTGGTCCGGCCCCGGCTTTCGGACGCGCTTTTCTTCTGGGAAACCGATTTGGGCCGCGGACTGGAAAGTTATGTAAATGAACTCGAGGGTGTAAGCTTTGAGCGCTCTTTGGGCAGTCTGGCTGATAAATCGGCGCGTGTCGCAGCGCTTGCGGCCCTTCTGGCACAAGCGCTGGGTGTACACAGCGAGTCCGTAGCCCGCGCCGCGGTGCTTGCCAAGGCCGATCTGCTCTCTGAAATGGTAGGGGAATTCCCGGAATTACAGGGCACCATGGGCCGATACTACGCGCTGGCGGCAGATGAAGCCCCTGCTGTGGCCCAAGCACTGGAAGAACAATACGCGCCGCGCCAGTCTGGCGCCAATATTCCTGGCGGTGAAGTTGGCCAGGTACTGGCGCTGGCAGATAAACTGGACACGCTGTCTGGCATTTTTGCGATAGGCAAACGCCCGTCTGGCGACAAGGATCCATTTGCACTGCGGCGAGCCGCACTCGGCGTTTTGCGTATATTGATCGAGGCGAAATTGCCTCTGGATATGGATTTTATATTTAATGAATCCATTCATAATCAACCATTTAAAGCCAATAACGCGGAAGTTCACGCCGCCCTGATGCATTTCATGCTGGAACGGCTGCGCGCCTACCTGGCGGACCAGGGGGTGGCTGTTTCTGTTTTCGATTCGGTTGCTAGCCTGGGGTTGTCCGATGCACTGAACTTCAGGCAGCGCATCGACGCGGTACGTGGTTTTCTGCAAGAACCCGCGGCGGCGAACCTTTGCGCGGCGCATAAACGTATTCGTAATATTCTTAAAAATACTAACATCTCAACAACACCCAACCCGGAACTGTTTAGCGAGAACGCTGAAAAACAGTTATTTTCTGTTTTGCTGGCCAAACGCCAGGACGTTGAAAAACAAGTGCTGGAAAAAGAGTATGGCAACGCCTTACACAGCCTGGCGCAGTTGCAAGAGCCGGTTGATTTGTTTTTTGATCAGGTCATGGTGATGAGCGATGATGAAGCCATAAAGTCAAATCGACTTGCGCTGCTTAGCGCACTGGATCGCGTCTGCCGCCAAGTGGCTGATATCTCCCGGTTATCGGTAGAATAACCTATGAAAATCGTCATTCTTGATCGTGATGGGGTAATTAATCACGATTCCGATGCGTATATAAAGACAGCTAGGGAATGGGTGCCTGTCGAGGGGAGCCTGGAAGCAATTGCGCGCCTCACTCACGCCGATTACCGGGTCATGATTGCAACAAATCAATCCGCGATAGGCCGCAGGCTTATCGATTATGCCGATCTTTTTTCAATTAACGAAAAAATGATACGCATAATCAATGAGTTGGGCGGGCGCATAGATGGGGTGTTTTTCTGTCCACATACCCCCGATGATGACTGCAGTTGTCGCAAACCCATGCCCGGCCTGTTGCAACAGATCACACAACGGCTCGGCGTCGGGCTCGAGGGTGTACCGATGATCGGCGATTCACTCAAGGACTTGCAGGCGGCACAGGCGGTGGGTGCGCGGCCCATACTGGTACGCACCGGTAAAGGCTTAAAAACCGAAGCGGATTTGCCGCCGGCCCTGGCTAACACCCAGATACTTGATGATTTAGCAGCCGCGGTTTCCGGTTTACTGGCCGCGTCTGGGTAACCATGGGGTTGCCCGAACTTTTCTGGATCCAGGCCTGGAGTGGCGCACCGCTTTATCTGCTCGCCTGTGTCGCCCAGGGGCTGTGGCTGCACCAACGTGCCCGACTTGATCTGGCGCCCTTGCTGGCCATAGGCGCATTTTCCATATTGCTTGCCTTACTGGCGGGTGTTGTTATCTGGGGCCGGTTCTTCGATGGCACCAGCATCATGCTCTGGCAAGCGGTAAATCTGCCTGCGCTACTGGCCTGTATTATTATCTTTCCCATAGTCACATTGTTACTGCAACTGGGATCAAGCCAGAAAAGTTAAGGTATTACACGTCCAGATTGCTTGCCATTAGTGCGTTTTTCTCGATAAAGGCGCGACGCGGCTCCACATGATCACCCATCAATGTGGTAAATATCTGGTCCGCAGCCACAGCATCGTCTATTTTCACCTGCATCAGGCGCCGAGCCTGCGGATCCATTGTAGTTTCCCACAGTTGTTCCGGATTCATTTCACCCAAGCCCTTATAGCGCTGCACATGCTGGCCGCGTTTGGCCTCCGACATGAGCCAGTTAAAGACTTCGTCAAAACTCTCTATTTCCAGCTCACGTTCACCGCGGCGTATTACCGCACCTTTTTCGATTAGTGCCAATAATTCGCTGCCGAGCTCGGCCATGCGTTGATACTCACGGCTTGTGAAAAAATCTTCATGCCATACAAACACATGGGGAATGCCATGGCTTTGCCGGGTAACCTGCAAGTGCATGGGATGGCCGTCATGCGCGGCATTCATTTGCACTTCATAGCTGTGCCGCCCGTCAGCCACATTTTCCAGACGTTCCTGTAGCTTTTTAGCCCATTGCGTCATTGTATCCGTGTCGGCGAACTGTTCCGGCGTTACGGTTGGCAAATAACTCATTTGCTGGAGTGCCTGTGTGTCGTAGCGGCGTGCCAGGCGTTGTATATCCTGTTGCATGGCGGAATAACTGTGCGCGAGCCGTTCCAGCGCTTCGGCGCTAATGGGGGGTGCATCAGGGTCCACACGGAGTTCGGCTTGATCCAGGGCGATGCGCAAAAGGTAGTTATTCAGCTCGCGATCGTCCTTGACGTAACTTTCCTGTTTTCTACTTTTTACTTTATAAAGAGGGGGTTGTGCTATATAAATATGGCCTGCCTCTACTAGTTCAAACATTTGCCGATAGAAAAAAGTCAACAGAAGCGTTCGGATATGCGAACCGTCCACATCCGCATCCGTCATGATTATGATGCGGTGGTAACGCAGCTTGGCCTGGTCGAATTCCTCGCGGCCGATACCGCAGCCCAGTGCCGTGATCAAGGTGCCAACCTCTACCGAGGACAGCATTTTGTCGAAACGCGCTTTTTCGACGTTCAGGATCTTGCCCTTGAGCGGCAAAATTGCCTGATTATAGCGTGCGCGGCCCTGCTTGGCCGAACCGCCGGCGGAATCGCCCTCCACCAGGAACAGTTCGGATTTTGCCGGGTCTTTTTCCTGGCAATCGGACAGTTTACCCGGCAAACCCGCCATATCCAGCGCACCTTTTCGGCGCGTCATCTCGCGCGCTCTCCGGGCCGCATCGCGCGCGCGGGCAGCCTCGACTACCTTGGCTGCGATTGCCTTGGCTTCCCGTGGGTTTTCCAAGAGAAAATCCGACAGCCGCTCATTGGCCGCGGATTCGACTATGCCCTTGACCTCGGAGGACACCAGTTTTTCCTTAGTTTGCGAGGAAAACTTCGGGTCCGGCACCTTAACTGAAACCACGGCGGTCAGGCCTTCGCGTGCATCATCACCACTCGGGGCTACCTTTTCGCGTTTGGCCAGGCCCTCGCTTTCGATATAGCCATTCATGGTTCTTGTCAGCGCGGCTCGAAAACCCGCGGTATGCGTACCACCATCGCGCTGTGGGATGTTATTGGTGTAATAAAACACACTTTCCTGGTAGGAATCATTCCATTGCATTGCGACTTCGACTTCGACTTCGTCGCGCTCAACACTGAAGTAGCACACGGTTTCATGTAACGGGGTTTTGTTCTCGTTCAATTTTTCCACGAAGGCCTTGATGCCGCCCGCGTATTCAAAAACCGCATCACGCTCACTCGCCTCTTCAGTCAGGCGAATACGCACACCGGAATTAAGAAAGGAAAGTTCGCGCAAACGCTTGGCCAGTGTGTCGTAATGGAACTCTATGTTGTTAAATACAGACGCGCTGGGATGGAATTTTATTTTAGTGCCTGTACGATCGGTCGCGCCCTGTTCTTCCAGAGGCGCCTCCGGTTCACCCATGTGGTAGCGCTGAAAGTAATGATGGCCGTCGCGGTGAATCGTCAACTCCAGGTTATCGGACAAAGCGTTTACTACCGATACGCCCACACCATGCAGGCCTCCGGACACCTTGTAGGAGTTGTGATCGAACTTGCCGCCCGCATGCAGCACGGTCATGATCACCTCGGCCGCTGACTTACCCTCTTCCTTGTGCTCATCCACGGGTATACCGCGGCCATCATCGGTTACTGTAATGCTCTGGTCAGAATGGATGATGACCTGAATTTCCTTGCAGAAGCCTGCCAGCGCCTCGTCTATGGCATTATCCACCACCTCGAAAACCATGTGATGTAGCCCGGTGCCGTCATCGGTGTCGCCTATGTACATACCGGGGCGCTTGCGTACGGCCTCAAGACCTTTAAGCACTTTAATGCTACTGGAGTCGTAACCTGTGGAATCTGCCATCAATTATCCATCCCGGAACGGGTTATTGGCGCCACATACGCGCGCGCAACCGCTCCTGCTTTTAGCTGCCATTAGAATCGGTGGATTATAGCATGTGGGGTATGTATAAATGAGACTAGGCTTGCGGGCTACTGGGTCCGCACAACACACCCATGTTCCACGTGGAACATTGCCACATCATTGATACCCTGTGGTGCGAGCGTCTGATCCAGAAAACTCAGGAAACACTGACCCTTTAATTGTTGTACAGCGCTAATGAGGGACTCCCGATAGCTGGCGCCCAGCTCCGCTGCCAAGTCGTCGATCAATAACAAGGGCTTAATACCTCTACGGCTATCCAGCAAAGCAGCTTGCGCCAACAATAAAATCGCCGTGATTACTTTTTGCTGTCCGCGTGAGGCCCAGTCTTTGGCAATCAGGGTGTCTACTTGAACTCTTAAATCCGCCCGGTGCGGGCCGACGCGGGTGAAGCCTGATCTCTGATCCCCTTCGAGTCCGCGCGCCAGTGCCTCACCGAGCTCCTGGTCTTTGGGCCAACCAGGCTGATAGTCCAGCACCACCTCTCCGTCACCCAGGACCTTTCCCATCATGGAGGGCATCACTGCTGACAGGGACTCGATATAGCCGCGACGACAGGCATCGACCTTCAGTGCGGATTGAACCAGCTCCGCGTTCCACGCGATTACGGACGTTTTTGGCTGCCCGTTGCGCAGAGCAGAGTTTCGCTGACGTAGCGCTCGCCGATAGCGGCGCCAGGCCGGGTAGAAGTTTTGTTCCACGTGGAACACACCCCAGTCCATGTAACGGCGCCTGTAATCTGGACCGTCCTCCAGAAGGCGGTGAAGGTTGGGATCGATGATCTGCAAAGGCAAGGCGCTGACCAGATCCAGAACAGCGGCATTTTCCTGCGTGCCTACTTTAAACCGTTGTGTGCCAGCATCACGCTCGACGCCAATACGCAGGGGTCGACGCGTTTCTGATTTTATTGTGCCGCTTATTGCAAAACTTTTTGTCCCTGTGCGCACGACGCGGGAGCTGGGCGTGCGACGAAAGGAACGTCCGCGGCCGAGATAGAAAATAGCTTCCAGCAGGCTCGATTTTCCGCTGGCGTTATCGCCGACAATTAGATTGATTCCGGATCCGGGTTCTATATCACACTTCGTGAAGCAGCGGAAATTCTGAATACGAAGTTCGCTTATATGCACGCTAGCAATCCGGTGGCGTGTGGCTTTTTGATACCGGATAGGATCCTGGTGAGGTGCGCGCGTCCTGCCCGAGAAAGGTGTTCAAGCTTATGCTGATACTGACGTGCAGAAACTAAAGGCGCATCGGCATCACAACGTACTGGCTGCTGCCGCCGTTGTGTTCCCTTATCAAACCACTGCTGTCGGGTCCGGTAAGTTCCAGGGAAAACTTCTCTGTTTCCATGGCAGCGAGTGCGTCCATTAGGTAATTAACATTGAACCCGATTTCCATGGGGCCATCATTGTAGTCGACCTCGATTTCATCCTCGGCTTCTTCGTGATCGGGGTTTTGTGCCTGCAGCTTCAGGCGGTTGTCATCCAGGACAAGCCGCACGCCCTTGAATTTTTCGTTGGACAGGATAGCGGTGCGCACTAGTGCGAGCCTTACCAGTTCGCGGTCTCCAATCAGTTTTTTGTCTCCAGCTTGCGGTATAACACGTTCGTAATCGGGAAAACGGCCGTCAATGAGCTTGCTGGTAAATCGGATGTCTGACATCTGTACCTGAAGATGATTGTCCGACAATGTGATCTTCAGCATTTCCTCGCTGGTGTGCATCAGGCGCTGTAGCTCGGTTATGGCCTTGCGTGGCACAATGACCTGCGTCTCTTCATCCACCCCGGTAGACACCTCAGCGTCACACAATGCCAAGCGGTGGCCATCGGTCGCGACGGCGCAAATACGCTCGGCTCCCAGCACCACCAGCAGGCCGTTGAGGTAGTAGCGAACATCCTGGTGTGCCATGGCGAAATGAGTACGATCAAACAGGTGCTTCAGGGTTGCCTGGGGTAATTCTATTTGTCGGCTTTCACTAATTTCATCCAGGAAAGGAAATTCCGTGGCGGGCAAAGTTGCCAGCATGAAACGGCTGCGACCCGAGCTTATTCTTGCTCGGTTTTCCTGTAGTTCAAATTCGATATCGGAGCCCTCCGGCAAGCCCCGACATATATCCAGGAGCTTGCGTGCAGGCACCGTGGTTGCACCCGGCTGGGTTACAGACACCGTGAGCTGCGTTACCAGTTCTAGCTCAAGATCCGTACCAGTTAGAACCAGATTGTCATTCTCTGCCTTGATCAGCAAGTTGGAGAGTATCGGCATAGTCTGGCGGCGTTCAACGACACCGATGACGGCTTGTAAGCCATTCAGGAGTTCACTGCGTGCCACTTTGAATTTCATGTGTTGTCCTCCACGGTATTTGGTGCCTTTACTACTTTATATAGTAATAACAGTAGTAGTAGTAGTAGTGTGCGCTATTTTTATGTATAAGTGTTTAATGTTGTTTTTAATCAGTGCTTTATGGTTTTAATATGCTGTTAGGGCCTGGTCGCTGCGCCTGCAGAAAACCTGTGCGTGGAATGTGGATAACTCCGGCAACTGGGTGGCGCGATATAAAACACACAACTTATCCACAAGCTACCCACATTAGCGTGTCAGGGTGCGTGAAAGGTTGCTGTAGTCTTCGTTGATACGTGGGTCTGTTTCTCGTAACTCCTTGATTTTACGACAGGCGTGCAAGACGGTTGTATGGTCGCGTCCACCAAAGGCTTCGCCAATTTCGGGCAGACTGTGATTGGTTAACTCCTTGGAAAGCGCCATCGCCAGTTGCCGCGGTCGCGCGATGGAGCGATTGCGCTTTTTCGCGTTCAGGTCATGGATCCGCACCTTGTAATATTCCGCGACGGTGCGTTGAATATTCTCAAGTGTAACCAGGCGATCATGCACGGCCAGGATATCCTGCAGGACCTGTTTGGTGAACTCAACATTTATTTGTGCCCCGGTAAACTTGGCGCCGGCGGTCAGGCGGTGCAGGGCACTTTCAAGGTCCCGGACGTTGGAGCGCACTCGCTTGGCGATAAAAAATGCCACTTCCTGGGGCAGCAAAACCTCATACTGCTCGGCCTTGCTCAAAAGTATCGCGACCCGGGTTTCAAGCTCCGGGGGATCGATGGAGACCGAAAGCCCCCAGGAAAAACGCGATTTCAGCCGGTCTTCCAGGCCTTCCACCTCTTTTGGAAAACGGTCGCAGGTGAGCACGATGCGTTGCTTGCTTTCCAGTAAGGCATTGAAAGTATGGAAGAACTCTTCCTGAGAGCGATCCTTGCCCGCAAAAAACTGGATGTCGTCGATCAATAACGCGTCAACAGAACGATAATGTTTCTTGAATTCGTCCATGCGGTTATGGCGAATGCCGGTAATCAGTTCGTTTACAAAGTGTTCCGAGCGCACGTAAACGATCTTGGCCCTGGGGTTAAGCTGCAACATGCGGTTGCCCACCCCGTGCATTAAATGCGTTTTGCCCAGCCCCACACCACCATAGATAAGCAGTGGGTTATAGGCGCTGTGCTCTGGCAGGGCGGCTTGCTCGGCAGCAGCGCGTGCGATCTGGTTGGATTTGCCCTGAACAAAACTGTCGAAGGTATAGCGGGTGTCCAGGTTATTTCGCCAGTTGCCCAGTCGGGAAGAAGGCGCGGGTGCAGCCCCACCGGGTCGCGCGCCGCCGCCCACCGCTACGCGCACACGCGCGCCACTGCCTAGATCGACAATGGCGGAGGAAATAATCTGGCTATATTCGCGCTCTACCTGATCGCGAACAATATCGTTGGGCGCAAGTAAATCCAGGCCCTGATCATTGCTTACTGCCTCTAGCGGGCGCAACCACAGGTTGATTTCCTTTTCCGGTAAACGATCTTGCAGACGCGAAAGACAGCGCCGCCACAGGCCATCCGCCAAAGCGAACACCTCCCTGGTTGTACATCAAAACATTAGATTTTCACGACCATGTCCGGATTCAACGCAATACCGGCATGGCAAGCGCCCGACACTACAACAGAAGCGTAAACTTATCCACAGACGAAAAACCCAGCCTTGCCAAGAGACTAGCAGAACGGCTAAAATCCGCGCCCCATTAAATTTAAGCAGCCCCATTGCCAAGCCTTACGCGCCACGCAATGCGCTGATCAACCTGCGCCGGAATAGCCATGAAGCGAACTTTTCAACCTAGCAATCTGCACCGCAAGCGTACCCACGGCTTCCGCGCCCGCATGGCCACCAAAGGCGGTCGCGATGTAATAAAGAGCCGTCGCGCCAAGGGCAGAAAGCGCTTAACACCCTAATTAATCTTAATTTTTCAAGAGATTCCAGGCTTTTATCGGCAGTCCAATACGAAAACGTTTTTAGTCAGGGAAAGCGGCGCCAAGACCCCTACTTCGTGCTAATCGCAGCGACCAATACTGCCGGTAAGCCGCGCCTGGGGCTGGCTATATCCAAACGCATGGCCAAACGTGCGGTGGATCGCAACCGTATTAAGCGCTTAGCGCGCGAAAGCTTTCGGATAAACGCACAAAACCTGCCTGATCTGGACATCGTCATCCTCGCACGCCGGGCCACGGCGAGGGCAGACAAGGGCCAGTTACACGCCAGCCTGACGCATATGATGCGGGCCCTGGCGAAACCACAACGAGGGAAAACAGACCATGGATAACGTCCGCTTCGCTCTGATTAGCGCCGCCGGCGTCATTCTGTTTTTCATGTGGCAGGCCTGGCAGTCGGATTATGCCGATATCACCCCCCCGCCGCGCGCCCAGGAGCAAACGCAAGAATATAGCCAGGCGCCTGCGGATGATGCCCTCGCGAAGGACGAAGTCCCCGACATTGGTAGCGCCCCGGAAGCGTCCGCGCAGCAAAGTCAGAAAAAATCAGGCACTAACGCGCCCGGCGCACTGGCTTCCGGTGAACGCATCCATGTCGTGACCGACAAGTTCGATATTTATATCGACACCCGTGGCGGTGATATACGCCAGGCCGACCTCATTGGCGTGCCCTTGTCCGAGGCGCATCCCGAGCAACCGATGCGGATACTTAGTGATCAACCGCCCAACTTCTTCATCGCACAAAACGGGTTGGTTGGCGGTGAAAACCCGCCCGATCATCGCGATCTGTTCCAGAGCCAACGCGCCGAATACCGGCTGGAAAAGGATCAGGACAGCATTACCGTGCCATTGACGTGGACCTCCGGCGACGGCCGCGAGGTCACCAAGGTATATACCTTTTACCGCGACAGTTACCGCGTAGGCCTGCGCCATGAAGTGGTTAACAACAGTGAGAACCCGTGGACTGTAAGCCAGTATTTACGTTTCTGGCGCCTGCCGTATGAAGGCGCTGAAAAGCCGCCGTTCTCACAAACTTTTATGGGCGTAGCCTGGTACCAGCAAAAGGAAGACAGCCAGGATTATCGTTTCGAAAAAATCAAGGCCGAAGACCTGAATGAAGAGCCCTTGAAGACCCAGCAAACCGGTGGCTGGGTCTCCCTGATGCAGCATTATTTCGTCGGCGCTGTAATTCCGCCCAAGGACCAGGTTGTTAGTTATTTTGCCGAGGGCAAGCCCGTTCCCGGCACAGCCGCGCCGGGTTTCGCCGGCGGCTATGTCAGCCAGCGACAGGAAATCCCTGCGGGCGAAAGCCGGCAATTATCAGCCGACCTGTATATAGGCCCGAAATTACAGGACCAACTCGATGCTACCGCGCCGGGGCTGCAGTTAACTATTGATTACGGTTTTCTGGCGGTGATCTCCAAGCCTTTGTTCTGGGTGCTGGATACCATCCACAGCTTCTTGGGTAACTGGGGGATCTCCATCATCCTGCTTACCGTGCTGATCAAACTGTGTTTCTACAAGCTTTCCGAAACCCAGTATCGAGCGATGGCGCGCATGCGCAAGTTCGGCCCGCGCATCAAGCAGATCAAGGAACAATATGGCGACGACAAGGAAAAGCTGCAGGCCAAGATGATGGACCTGTACAAGAAAGAAGGCTTCAATCCCCTGGGCGGTTGCTGGCCCATGCTAGTGCAGATGCCGGTGTTTCTGGCCCTGTACTGGGTGTTGCTGGAATCGGTCGAATTGCGCCACGCGCCGTTCGCGCTGTGGATCAATGATCTTTCCAGTCCCGATCCGTTCTATATCCTGCCGGTGCTGTTTGGCATCACTATGTGGTTCCAGCAAAAACTGTCCATGCAAACCATGACCATGGACCCGATGCAGGCGCGCATGATGCAATTCATGCCGGTGGGCATGGCGGTTTTCTTTGCTTTTTTCCCGTCCGGCCTGGTGTTGTACTGGTTCACCAACAACCTGCTTTCCATTGCCCAGCAGTGGTACATCTACCGCAAGCTGGACCAGGAAGGCCTCGGCCACAAGGCCCCGGCAAAATAGTCGCGGCGGCGCCTGTTCGCGCTAGCGAAGACCACGTCTGAATATGTTTGCGCCGATCGAAACCATCGCCGCCATTGCTACCCCGCCCGGGCGCGGCGGGATTGGTGTCATTCGAATATCTGGGCCGGCGTGCCAGCATATCGCAAGGCAACTGCTTGGACGTTGCCCCGCGCCGCGCCGCGCCCATCTGGCGCGGTTTTCAGACGCTGAAAACCGCGTGCTTGACGAAGGTATCGCGCTGTTCTTTCCCGCGCCGGCCTCCTTTACCGGCGAGGACGTACTCGAATTACAGGGCCACGGCGGGCCCATGGTGCTCGATGCTGTTTTGAGCTGCGTGCTCGGCCACGGCGCCCGAATTGCACGCCCCGGGGAATTTTCCGAGCGCGCATTCTTAAACGACAAACTGGACCTGGCCCAGGCTGAAGCGGTCGCCGACCTGATCGAGGCCGGTAGCCACCAGGCGGCCGCCGCCGCCATGCGCTCATTGCAAGGTGATTTTTCAATTCAAGTGCAGGCGCTGGTCGATGCGCTGGTGCGCTTGCGTGTGTATGTGGAAGCGGCGATTGATTTTGCCGATGAAGAAATCGATTATCTGGCCGATGGCCAGGTTCTGGCGCAGGTTGAAGAATTACAGCAACGGCTGCAAACCCTGCTGCAACAGGCTCGCTCCGGCGCGGTCCTGCGCGAGGGTTTAAGGGTGGTTATCGCCGGCCAGCCCAACGTAGGTAAATCCAGCCTGCTCAATCGTCTGGCCGGGCGCGACGCAGCTATAGTCACCAACATTCCCGGCACCACCCGCGACTTGCTGCACGAGCAGATCACGCTCGATGGCCTGCCCCTGCATATTATTGATACAGCCGGTTTGCGTGAATCCCATGACCCGGTGGAAATCGAAGGCGTACGCCGGGCGCGCGCCGAACTGGCACAGGCGGATCGCGTGTTATTGCTGATAGATGATTGCTACGGGCTGTCCGGCGAGGAAGAAAAAATACTCGCAAGCCTGCCGCCTGAACTGGGTGTAACGCTGCTATTCAACAAGTGCGACCTCAGCGCTAACGCCCCCGGAAAATATAGCCATACAGGCTATCAGGGCTATCCGGCTTTGCGGCTATCCGCGGCCACGGGCGCGGGTATCGAGACACTGGTCACCCACCTGCAGGACATCGCCGGTTATCGCGCCCAGGAAGGCGGGCAATTTTTGGCACGCCGGCGGCATCTTCTCGCCTTGGAGCAAGCCGGCACGGCGCTGGAAAGCGGGCACCGGCAATTACAGGCATACGCGGCCGGCGAGCTGCTGGCCGAGGAATTACGCCTGGCCCAGCAGGCGCTGGACGCGATTACCGGGAAATTCACCAGCGAAGACCTGCTGGGCGAAATTTTCTCGAGTTTCTGTATTGGCAAGTAGTAGTGTCCCGCGGCAAAAATCTACCTGATTAGGCTCGAAATCAGCTAGCGTCATTGCGAGCGCAGCGCGGCAATCTCTTACGCCAAGCCCCTGGATTGCCGCGCGCCCATTAAATATTTTCGGGGCGCTCGCAATGACTCGAAACAAGCGGATTTGGTTCCGACTGAGTTTCAGGCCTAATCAGACAACCTATTTACCACGCGGCTGTATTTTCACCTGGAACAACGTCGGCCACCACTTGCCGGTTAAAAACAGCCGTTTGTTCTCGGCGTCATAGGCAATGCCGTTGAGCACATCGATTTTATAGGGTCCGGTTAGTGATTTTCGCAAGCTGCTGGCATCCACCACGCCGGTGACATGGCCGTTTTCGGGGTTGATTCTCAGGATCAGGTTATAGCGCCACAGGTTGGCCCAGAGTTCGCCGTTGACCATTTCCAGTTCATTGAGCTGGCTGATCGGTTTGCCCAGATGCGTTACCGTAAGGCTGCCGGTCTGCTTAAAACTATCCGGGTTCAGAAACCGCAGCACCGCGGTGCCGTCGCTCATGATCAGCCGCTGCCCGTCGTAAGTCAGGCCCCAGCCTTCGCCGGAATAGCGGAAACTGCGCAGTTTTTTCAGGCTTTTACGGCCGTATACAAAGCCGGTGCCAGACTTCCATGTGAGCTGGATTAGCCGATCGTCGACCATCGCCAGGCCCTCGCCGAAATAGCGGTCGTCCAGTGCGTGCTCTGCCAGGATCCTGCCCGTTTCGACCTCCACACGCCGCAGTGTGGAATGGCCCTTCTGGCCTGTGCTTTCGTACAGCTCGCCGTGGGCAAACAGCAAACCCTGGGTGAAAGCCTTAGGGTCATGGGGATACGCGGAAACTATTTGCACCTGGTATTGTGGGGCCGCGATTGCCCCGGCAAACCAGGCCATGCAGGCAATTCCAGCTACCACCATGAGCAGCGGAACATTCATTCCCTGTTCCGGCATGCCCTGACCAATGCGACGAACAGCGCCCGTTGCTGGCGCCGATACGGCAGATATTCCGGGTGCCACTGCACCTCCAGCAGCCAGTTCCCCCGGGGCTGCTCTACCGCTTGCACGATGCCATCGGTATCGACGGCGCTCACTTTCAAACCCTCACCGCGTTTGGCTACCGATTGATGGTGCAAGCTGTTGACCCTGTCGCGGCGGCGCTTCTGAATACCCGCCAGTCGGCTGTGCGGGCGGAGGGCGACCGTTTTACAGGGCAGAAAAGTCCGGCGGTTGGAAGTAACCTGACGCATCTTGCGTAAATCCTGATGCAGGGTACCGCCGAGCGCAACATTGATTAACTGGGCACCGCGGCAAATTCCCAACACCGGCAACCCAGCCTTAATGGCGGCTTTGAGAATGCGTAATTCAAACACATCGCGCGCACTATCCCGCGGTACTGCGGTGCAGCATGCCGCCACAAAGGTCTGGTGCGATGTCTTCCCCGCCGCTGATAACAGCCTCGTCCAGCGCTTTATGTGGCCGCGGGTTCGAGGGCGTCATACGCAAAGGCCCCCCCACCGCGCGACGCACCGCCCAGCGGATAAACCACCAGCTTGGCACTATCCGGCCATCGGGGCCGGTAACACCGATCAGGGGTCGACTTACAACGCGCTTTCGGGACACACCCAAGGTTGTACCTTATCGATCCAGTCATTGATCAGCCCACCCAATGGTACCCGCAGGTGTTCGCTGTAGGCAGCGCAGGCCTGGTCCAGACGTTCGGGTTGCGCGAGTAAATGCTCCACCCGTAACCAGTGCCTCCGGCCACACCGATATCCCAGTCGGCGCGCTGAATTTCGCAGTTGGGCAGGCGGTAATGCAGGGTTGGCCGAGCGTTGACCAGTCCGTCTTCAATTACCGCTTTCACACGCTTTGCGTCGATGTGGGAAAACAGTGGCAGCATTTCCAGCGCGCGATTGCGGGTGGGGTTGTGCTCCAGATAATCGTCTATCAGGTTGACTATATCCGGGGCATAGTCGGGCGCGCACACCAGCCGATTATAGTCCTTGGTGTAAGGCTGAATATAGGGAAAAACCCGGCGGCTTATGGCCACGTTAGATACTTCTTTAAGCCACTCAAATAACACGATATAACTGCGTAGATAATCGCGAATGGTGCCCGCATCCAGCGCCGGCAACTCCTGATTCAGGTGCATACCGAAGGCATACAGCGGCGAATCCTCGGTGCCGCGTGCGCCGGCCTCACGCAGGGCCTTGACCAGCGCTTCCAACGCATGCAATTCACTGATTGCAATTGGCGGGCACACGATCTCAAATGGCACCACCTGCTTGGGCTACCGCGGCCAGCATATCCTCGGAAAACTTTTCCAGCCCCGCCATAACATCATCGCCGCGGTGCTCGCGCCGGCCCAGTTTTTTCAGGTAGGCGTGCGTAAATCCAGCTCCACCTTGAAGTCGCCATACGGCGTGTCCAGCACCTTATATTCATAAGGGCTTAAAGGATAAATCTGGCCGCCCAGGTTGTCGCGCAGGAGCCGCGCGATCTGCTCCATGGACAGGCCCGTAAACTCAAACTCCACGCCCACGCGGCGTTCCTCGCCTTCGTGGTTCAGGTGCTGGGGGGGGGGGCAAGCTGTTAGCGCTTGCCTTGTTGTCAGCGTCGCTATTTTGCCACGGGATAAGCTTAGCCCGTAAATTTTCGCGCATAAGGGTTTGATGTAGCAGCGGTTAAAGCCGGGCGTGTCAGAAGTTCGTAAATTACGCCTTCACACACGCCGCGGATGCGTATTCGGTAGGTGCATGGTAGCGTATGCTTGCCCGGTCCCCTACTTTTGGTAAGGGTCGGAAACCGGCTTTTACGCCACAATAGGCCCACCCGAATGTTTGGAAAACCAGCCTTTGGAGCATGCTATGAGCAATGCGCGCGACGCGTCTGAAGCAGACGACGAACAACGCGACGTAGACCCCCAGGAAACTGCCGAGTGGATGGATGCACTCGAAGCGGTGATTGCTCGCGAGGGCGCCGAACGCGCGCATTACCTGCTGGAAGGCCTGATTGAAAAATCCCGGCGTTCAGGCGCCTACATCCCGTTCTCGCCGAACACCGCTTACGTCAATACCATTCCGCCGCATCAGGAAGAACGTTCCCCCGGCGACCCCGCAATCGAATGGCGCCTGCGTTCCTACATCCGCTGGAACGCCATGGCCATGGTGGTGCAGGCCAACCGCGAACACGAAGGCGTGGGCGGGCACATCGCCAGTTTTGCGTCGTCGGCGACCTTATATGACGTCGGATTCAACCACTTCTGGCACGCGCCCAGTGACGAACACGACGGCGATCTGGTTTACATCCAGGGCCATTCCGCGCCCGGTATTTACGCGCGCTCGTTTCTGGAAGGCCGTATCGACGAAGAGCGGCTCAAGGATTTCCGTTCCGAGGCCGGCGGCAAGGGTAAGGGTCTGTCGTCCTATCCGCACGCCTGGCTCATGCCCGACTATTGGCAATTCGCGACCGTCTCCATGGGTCTGGGCCCGATAAACGCCATCTACCAGGCGCGTTTCATGCGCTATCTGGAAAACCGCGGAATCAAGAAAACCACCGGCCGCAAGGTCTGGTGTTTCTGCGGCGACGGCGAAATGGACGAACCCGAATCTATGGGCGCGATAGATATTGCTTTCCGCGAAAACCTCGATAATTTAATATTCGTGGTGAATTGTAATTTGCAACGGCTGGATGGCCCCGTGCGCGGCGGCTCCAAGATCATCCAGGAACTGGAAGGTGCTTTCCGCGGCGCCGGCTGGAATGTGATCAAGGTCGTCTGGGGTGCGCTCTGGGACGGTCTGCTGGCACAAGACCACGACGGCAAGCTCGTACAGTTGATGAACGAAACCGTGGACGGCGTCTATCAGGCCTGCAAGGCCAACGGCGGTAAATACACGCGTGAAAAATTCTTCGGCAAATATCCGGAAACCGCGGCCATGGTCGCGTCCATGTCGGATGAAGACGTGGCCCGGCTCAACCGCGGCGGCCACGATCCGCATAAGGTGTACGCGGCCTATCATCGCGCCGTGAATCTGAACAACGGCCGCCCGACGGTTATTCTCGCCAAGACGGTTAAAGGCTACGGCATGGGCGAGGCCGGCGAAGGCCAGAACATTACCCACCAACAGAAAAAGATGGGTGAAGAGGCACTAAAGGAATTCCGTGACCGTTTCGAAATTCCGGTCGACGACGACAAGATATCCGAAGCGCCCTTCTATAAACCGGACGCTGATTCCGAGGAAATCAAATACCTGCACGAACACCGCAAGGCGCTTGGCGGCTATCTGCCCACGCGCCGTCAGGATTGGGAAACCCTGAAAATTCCCGAGCTTTCGGCTTTCGACAAGATTCTGCAAGGTTCCGGCGAGCGCGAAATCTCCACTACCATGGCTTTCGTGCGCCTGCTGCAAATCATGGCGCGCGACAAGAACATCGGCGATCGCATCGTACCCATCATCCCCGACGAGGCCCGCACCTTCGGCATGGAAGGCATGTTCCGGGCGATGGGGATTTATTCGCCGGTCGGCCAGTTGTTCGAACCCGAAGACAAGGGCCTGCTCGCTTATTACCGCGAAGACATCAAAGGCCAGATTCTGGAAGAAGGCATTACCGAGGCCGGCGCCATGTCGTCGTTCATCGCCGCCGGCACGTCCTACTACAACCACGGCGTGTCGATGATTCCCTTCTTCGCCTTCTATTCCATGTTTGGTTATCAGCGTATCGGCGATCTTTGCTGGGCCGCTGGCGACATGCGCACCCGCGGTTTTTTGATGGCCGGAACCGCAGGCCGCACGACGATTAACGGCGAGGGCCTGCAACATCAGGACGGCCACAGCCATGTCATGTTCGACGCCGTACCCAACTGCCGTGCCTACGATCCCACGTTTTCCTATGAACTCGCGGTGATCGTGCAGCACGGTATGCGCCGCATGTACGCCGAACACGAAGACGTGTATTACTACATCACGATGATGAACGAAAACTACGCCCATCCGGCCATGCCGGAAGGCGTGGAAGACGGCATCATCAAGGGCATGTACAAATTCAGCGAAGGCGACGCCCGGCTGAAAACCCGCGTGCAGTTGCTCGGCTCCGGCACCATCCTGCGCGAGGCCATTGCCGCGGTCGATTTACTCAAAGACGACTGGAACGTGGCCGCCGATGTCTGGTCCGTGCCCAGCTTTACGCAACTGCGCCGCGATGGTTTAAGCGTGGAACGCTGGAACCTGCTACACAGCAATAAAAAACCAAGACAAAGCTACGTGCAACAATGCCTGGCCGATTGCGACGGACCGGTAATCGCCGCCACCGACTATATGAAAACCTACGCCGATCTCATCCGTCCATTTATGCCCCGTCCTTACTACACGCTGGGCACCGACGGCTTCGGACGTTCCGACACCCGTGAAGCCCTGCGTGATTTCTTCGAGGTCGACCGGCGCTGGATTGCCGTAACCGCGCTCAAAGCCTTGGCCGACCAAGGCGAGATCGACAAGAAAACCGTGAACAAGGCAATTAAAAAGTATGGCATCGATCCTGAAAAGCCGGAGCCGGTAACGGTATGAATTTAATGAACCACAGAGCAACAGAGAAACAGAGGAAGACAATCAATGCTTTTCCCCTGTTTCCCCTGTTTTCTCTGTTTCTCTGTGGTTAAAAGAGATAAGTATGGCGAAGCAGATTAAAGTTCCCGACATTGGTGATTTAGATGCGGTCGAGGTTATCGAAGTTCTGGTTTCAAAAGGCGATTCAGTCGAAGTCGATCAGGCGCTGATTACGCTGGAATCCGACAAGGCGACGATGGAAGTGCCGTCCACCGAGGCCGGCACCGTCGCGCAGATCAAAGTATCCGAAGGCGACAATGTGGCCCAGGGCGATGTGATTGTTGTGCTCGACGCGGCGGATGCTGACGACGACGAGCAAGAAGATTCAACCGCGAAAGACGCAAAGGAAGAAGAAAAGAAAAAAGATAAAACCGCAGAGGACGCAGAGAACACAGAGGAAGACAAAGCGTCATCCGACGATGATGCACAAAAAAAATATCAGAAACAGGACGGTAAGAAAGAAGAAAAGCGGGATAAAAAGTTGTCAGACGACAATTCTGAGGACAAGCCAAAAGACAAAAAACAGGAAAAACCCAGCAGTGAAAGTACCGGCAGCCAACTCGCGCCGGTCGACGAAAAAGCCTTTGCCAAGGCGCATGCCAGCCCGTCGGTGCGCAAGTACGCGCGCGAACTTGGGGTAGAGCTGGCCAACGTCAAGGGCCAGGGACGCAAGGGGCGCATTCTTAAAGAAGACGTGCAGGCGCACGTCCAGAATCTGGTCGAGCAGTCCAAAAAGACTGGCGCGGCCGGCGCCGGTTCGGGCCTGCCGGAACAGCCGGAGCTGGATTATTCGCAGTTTGGCGAAGTCGAGAAGGTCAAGCTCTCGCGCATCCGCAAAATTTCCGCTAAGCATGTACATAAAAGCTGGCTGTTGGTGCCGCACGTTACCCAGTTTGACGAGGCCGACATAACCGAGCTGGAGGAATTCCGCCAGGAACAGAAAGCCAAGGCGGCGAAACGCGGGGTCAAACTCACCCTGCTGGCATTCTTGCTCAAGGCCTCGTCGGTCACGCTGGAAGAATTCCCGGATTTGAATAGTTCACTGGCGGCTGACGGTGAACACCTGTTCCAGAAAAAATATATGCACATCGGCGTGGCCGTGGATACCGATGACGGCCTGGTGGTGCCGGTGATCCGCGATGTGGATAAAAAAGGCGTATTCGATCTGGCTGAAGAACTTGGTGACGTTGGCCAGCGCGCACGCAACGGCAAACTTAAACGCGAAGACCTGCAAGGCGGCTGCTTTTCCATCTCCAGCCTGGGCGGTGTCGGCGGCACCGCGTTTACGCCGATTGTGAATGCGCCGGAAGTGGCGATTCTTGGCGTTTCACGCGCCAAGATGGAGCCGGTTTGGGAAGATGGTCAATTCGTCCCCCGCCTGATTCTGCCGCTGTCCCTGTCCTACGACCACCGCGTAATCGACGGTGCTACAGCCGCGCGGGTTACGGGTTTCCTATCGCAGTCGCTCGGCGATATTCGTACCTTGTTGTTGTGATTATGTTTGATTTGACTCACGCAAAGCAGCCAAGACGCAAAGGTTTATCGACAGTTGCCTGTCTGAACTCTTCTGCTTTTTATAAAAATAAACTGTGTTTCTTGTTTTTTAACTTAGCGCCTTTGCGCCTTTGCGCGAGATATTTTTAACCATGGCTGGTACAGAAATAAAAGTTCCCGACATCGGCGATTTCGACGCGGTAGAAGTCATCGAGGTATTGGTCTCGAAAGGCGACTCGGTCGAGGTCGACCAGGCGCTGATCACCCTGGAATCGGACAAGGCCACGATGGAAGTGCCGTCCACGCAAGCCGGCACGGTTGCCGAGATCAAAGTCTCCGAAGGCGACAAAGTGGCCCAGGGCGATGTGATTGTTGTTCTTGACGCGGCGGATGCAGAAGCCGAATCGGACGCGGAAGACGCAAACGAAGAAGAAAAAGATATAACCGCAGAGGACGCAGAGGACGCAGAGCGCGCAGAGGAAGAAAGAGAAAATAAGGGTGAAAAGGTAAAAGATAAAGGCAACAAGCAGGAAACAAGGAAAGCGGAAAAAAAATCGAAAAAGACTAAGGACGGAGGCGGGAAGAGTCCGGGCGAAGACCACGGCTTCGATTATGATTTGCTGGTTCTCGGCTCGGGTCCGGGCGGCTACACCGCGGCGTTTCGTGCGGCTGACCTGGGGCTTAAAGTTGTGCTGGTGGAACGCTACGCCAGCCTGGGCGGGGTGTGTCTGAATGTGGGTTGTATTCCGTCCAAGGCGCTGTTGCATGCGGCCAAGGTAATCGACGACGCGGCGGCCATGGGCGAACACGGGATTAAATTCGCCGCGCCGGAAATCGAACTGAATAAACTGCTGGACTGGAAGCAGTCGGTGGTGCAAAAGCTTACCGGCGGGCTCAAGAGTCTGGCGAAACAGCGCAAGGTAGACGTAGTGCACGGCGCGGGTGAGTTTTCGGGCGCGCATGAACTCACCGTCGGTAAAAAGAAAATCAGCTTCAATCAGGCAATTATAGCGGCCGGCTCCCAAGCTGTGATGCTGCCCGACATGCCTGAGGATGAGCGTATTGTCGATTCCACCGGCGCGCTGGCCCCGGGCGAAATCCCCGACAGCTTGCTGGTCATCGGCGGCGGCATCATCGGGTTGGAAATGGCGAATGTTTACGCTGGACTGGGTAGCAAGGTCGACGTAGTGGAAATGACCGGCGGGCTCATCCCCGGCGCCGACCGCGATCTGGTCAAACCGCTGCAAAAGGCCATGGCGAAACGCTGCCGTAACATCTGGCTCAACACCAAAGTCATCGGCATCAAAGCCAACAAGAAATCGCTGACCGCTACGTTTGAAGGTGACAAGGCACCCGACAGCGAGCGTTACGAAAAAATTCTGGTCGCGGTCGGCCGCCGACCGAATGGCAACAATATTGGCGCGGACGTAGCCGGCGTAACGGTGAACGACCGCGGCTTTATCGAAGTCGACAAGCAATGCCGCACGAATGTGGCGCACATCTTCGCCATCGGCGACATCACCGGCGAACCGCAACTAGCGCACCGCGCCAGCCATCGGGGCAAGGTTGCGGCCGAAGTTGCCGCGGGTGAACCGGCCGCATTTGATGCGCGCGCCATCCCTTCCGTGGTTTACACCGACCCCGAACTGGCCTGGACCGGCATTACCGAAACCGAAGCCAAACAAAGCAACTACCAGTTGGAAAAAGGCCAATTCCCCTGGGCCGCCAGCGGCCGCGCGCTGGGCATGGGCTATAGCGAAGGCTTGACCAAAATCCTGTTCGAAAAGGAAAGCGGCCGCATCGTGGGCGCAGGCGTGGTTGGCCCCAGTGCGGGCGAGTTAATCGCCGAACTCACCCTCGCGATAGAAATGGGCTGCGACGCGCACGACATCGGCCTGACGATTCACCCGCATCCTACCCTGTCGGAAACCGTCGGCATGGCCGCCGAGGCCGCCGCCGGCACGCTGACTGATCTGTATATGCCAAAGAAGAAGTGATGGCCGTACGGCCGACTCCCC
Source organism: Salinisphaeraceae bacterium (assembly GCA_041688215.1). Lineage (GTDB taxonomy): Bacteria > Pseudomonadota > Gammaproteobacteria > Nevskiales > Salinisphaeraceae > JBDNIO01. The sequence continues at coordinate 35,056 of JBDNIO010000186.1, forward strand.
TCGCTCCGCTGGGGAGTCGGTATTGAAAATTGCCGTCTGAATGCCCGGCGGGTCTACAAATTCCATATTCAAGACTCTAAACACAGCATCAGTAGTGTTCCAACGTTATTCGAACAAATTCAACTGGTTAGCGAAGTCGGTCGGTTTTAGCGAGCTGACGGTTTGGCTAAGCAGTTGATCCAAAGGCGTATTTTCAAAAAGACTTAAGCTCAGGATTTGTAGAATTTC